>CACPQC010000046.1 GCA_902635975.1 uncultured Pelagibacteraceae bacterium | reverse complement strand
AATGAGGGGAAGGGCTTCTCTGCAAAACTATGGTCCATAGACCTCACTGGCTATAATGAACGTGAGGTTAAGACGCCAACAGATGCTTCAGACCCATCTTGGTCATCTTTATTAAGTAATTAGATAAATTAAATTAATTAATTAGATAAATAAGCTTGATTTTTAGACTTGAAACATCTATCTAATTATGGAAGATTATATTTAAGTAAATTGATCAAGGAGATTTATGGAATTTAACAAAATTGTAAAAAATGCACTTTTAATAATTGTTGCATGTTTAGCACTCTCTGCTTGTGCAACCAAGAAAGCAGGAACAGGACAAATGCAAGGAGATGTTTACACTGGTAAAGATACAGTTGAATATTTAGCTTCAGGTGTTCCTGACAGAGTATTTTTTGCCACAAATGAGTCAGTCTTAACTACTGCATCAAGAGAAACTTTAAGAAAACAAGCTGCATGGTTGAGAAAAAATTCAAAAATAAATATTGTATTAGAGGGACACGCAGATGAAAGAGGAACAAGGGAATATAACTTGGCTTTAGGTGAGCGAAGAGCTAACGCGGCTAAAGATTACCTTATGACATACGGTGTATCATCAGATAGAATCTCAGTTTTGAGTTATGGTAAAGAGAGACCTGTCGATTCAGGATCTAATCCACTATCCTGGTCTAAAAATAGAAGATCAGTCACTGTAAAAGCTAACTAATCAAATTTACATTGAAAAGACCCTCAGGTTTCACTCCTAAGGGTCTTTTTTTTGCCATCATTATCTTTTCTAGTTATTGTTAATGTATTCTAAAAAAAAAAATTCATTCTTAAGTTTATTATTGATCACTGTTTTTTTAACAAATTTTAATACTAAAGCTGACAATCATGATGTTTATGAGGTGCTAAGTTTGATTCAGAAGGATCTAAAAACGCTTGAAAAAGCTGTTTACTCTGAAACAAATAATTCTTTAAATAATAATTCTGATATCTCAGTAACTACTGAATTCAATTCAGAAGATGTTTTAACAAGGCATTTGCTTAAACTTTCTGAAATTGAAAATCAATTTCAAGAACTAACTAATAAATTTGAGGAGATTAATTTTAAATTAGATAAGCTATCCAATAGATTGTCTAAAGTACAAGCTGATAACCAAATTAGATTTCAAGATTTAGAAAATTTAACTTCTGATAATAATGCTGAGATTAAAGTTTCCAAGAAAACAGATGAAGAACAATTACCTGGAAGTTCTCAACCACAAGATTTAGGCACAATATCTTATAAAGATACTGCTACAGCTGAAAAAACTCAAAAAATAGAGTCTGTTGAAACAACCGCATCAATTGTAACAGAAACATTTCAAGCAGAAGAAAAAATTTTACCTGAGGCACCGATTGAAAGACAGTATGCCTTCGCAACTAGTTTTTTAAAAAACGGAGATTACACAACGGCTGAGAGAGCTTTTAGAGAATTTGTCTTAACTAATCCAGAACATGAGTTGGCAGGAAATGCTCAATACTGGTACGCAGAAACATTTAGAATTCGACAACTTTATACTGATGCTGCCTCTGCGTACTTAGAAGGATATCAAAAATATCCAAGAGGGGAAAAAGCCCCTATAAATTTGTTGAAGCTTGGTGTATCAATGGTCCAGATTGGCGAAAAGGATCAAGGTTGTAAAATGATCAACGGTGTCGAAAATCAATATCCAGATGCTAACCAATCTGTAATTCAAAAAGCCAAATATGAGTCTCAAAAATTCGAATGTAGTAAGCAAAATTCCTAAGGCTTTAGAAAAAAATTTAAATCATAAAAAAATCAAAAAAATTTATAAAAATTTTGAAAAAAATCTTAATATTTCTGAGAATTTTATTGTTGCAGTTTCAGGAGGTCCAGATAGTTTAGCACTTGCATTTTTAGCAAAAATATACTCACTCAAAAAAAAACTAATTGCAAAATTTTTCATTGTAGACCACAAACTTAGAAAGGGTTCCACTAAAGAAGCAAAAAAAACACAAAAAATTTTAAAAACCTATTTTATAGATACTAAAATATTAACTTGGCTTGGAAAAAAGCCACTTAAAAACATACAGTCAATAGCTAGAGAAAAGAGATATCAACTATTGTTTTTAGAGTCCGACAATCTCAAGATTAATAATATTCTACTA
>CACPQC010000045.1 GCA_902635975.1 uncultured Pelagibacteraceae bacterium | reverse complement strand
AATTTCAACACCAGATAATTCTGGTAACATCCAATCCATTAATATTAAATCTGGCTGTTTTAATTTTATTTGTTTAAGAGCATCTTCTCCATTTTCTGAATGACTGACTTTATAACCTTCTTTTTCAAGATTGTACTTTAACAAACTAACAATTGATGCTTCATCTTCAGCTATGAAAACATGAGCTGACATAAATCATTTTTCTCCGGTTACAATTGGCTCTGTTCCCTTGGGTCTATCACCTTCTAAATATTCGCCTTTAACTAAATAATAAACTTGTTCTGCAACATTTGTAGTATGATCACCAATACGCTCTATGTTTTTAGTTACAAACAATAAATGGGTTCCATCTTCTAAATTTTTTTCATTTTCTTTAAGATATTTTATAACTTCTTGCATACAAAGATTTGTTAGATCATCTATTTGCTCATCACCTTCCCAAACATTTACTGCCATTGGCGCAGATCTTTCTAGATAAGCATCTAATGTTGATTTTAATTGTTTTTGAACATTGGTAGATACTCTATTCAATGAGTCTACCAAGTTCTTTGGAAGATTTTCGTTAAGCAAAAGTGTTCTCTTGGATATATTTTTTGCTAAATCACCTATTCTTTCTAAATCTGAAGACATTTTCAAAGCCGTTACTGTCTCTCTTAAATCAATTGCCATAGGTTGTCTTAAAGCAATTAAATTCACAACTTGCTGTTCAATTAAAGTCTCATATTTATCTATTTTTTCATCTTTTTGAATAACAGCTTCTGCAATATTATTATCTCTTGTTGTAATGGCTTGAATTGCTTTACCTAAAGAATCTTCACATGCACTTCCCATTTTAATTATATTAGCATTAAGATTTTTTAGTTCTTCTTCGTAAGATTTGACTGTATGTGGTGCTTCAGACATTATCCAAACCTCCCTGTTATATAATCTTGCGTTTGTTTATTATCAGGATTCTTAAATATTTTATCAGTAGATCCATGTTCAATCAATTGTCCTAAATGAAAAAAACCTGTATTTTGAGAAACACGTGCTGCTTGAGCCATAGAATGAGTTACAATTATTATTGTGTGCTCTTTTTTTAACTCATCAATCAATTCTTCAATTTGTGCTGTTGCTATTGGATCTAATGCTGAACAAGGTTCATCCATTAATATAACTTCAGGTCTTACAGAAATCGCTCTAGCAATACAAAGTCTTTGCTGTTGTCCTCCAGATAATCCAGTTCCAGGTTCATGCAACCTATCTTTTACCTCTTCCCATAGTGCAGCCTTTTTCAAACTAGTTTCAACAATTTCATCCATTTCTTGTTTTGATTGAGCCATACCATGAATTGTTGGACCGTAAGACACATTTTCATATAAAGTTTTTGGGAAAGGATTGGGTTTTTGAAAAACCATACCAATTTTTTCTCTTAGTCTTACGACATCACAACTTTTATCATTGATATTAAAATCATTAATTAAAATTTCTCCTTTGACACTACAGATATCAATTACATCATTCATTCTATTAAGACATCTTAGGAAAGTTGATTTACCACAACCAGATGGACCAATTAATGCCGTTACTTGATTTTCCTCAATATCTAAACTTATATTAAAGAGCGCTTGTTTTTTTCCATAAAAAACATCAACATCTTTTGCTTTAATCTTTATCATTTTAACTCCATTTTTTCTCAAACTTATGTCTTATTATTTGGGCAAATAAATTCATTATTATTAAAAAGCCAAGTAAGACCATTATACATGCCGAAACTTTTTCTACAAATCCCCTTTCAGCACTTTCAGCCCAAATATAAATTTGAACTGGTAAGCTTGCAGCAGGATCCATGGGTGATCCAGGTATCGTGTTAACAAAAGCAACCATTCCAATTAAAATTAAGGGTGCAGTTTCTCCTAAAGCTTGAGCTAAACCAATTATTGTTCCTGATAACGTGCCAGGCATAGAAAGAGGAACTGTATGATGCATTGTGGTTTGCATTCGACTTGCTCCCATAGCAAGTGCTGCCTCTCTTATACTTGGTGGAACTGCTTTTAAAGATGCTCTAGCAGCTATAATTATTGTTGGTAAGGTCATTAAGGACAAAGTGATACCTCCAACTAATGGGGTAGACCTTGGTAATTGAAATATAGCCAATAAAACTCCTAACCCTAATAGACCAAAAACTATAGATGGAACCGCTGCTAAGTTGTTTATATTAACTTCAATAAAATCAGTAAATCTATTTTTAGGGGCAAATTC
>CACPQC010000044.1 GCA_902635975.1 uncultured Pelagibacteraceae bacterium | reverse complement strand
TACCAAAACTACAGGCTTTTGCACCTGCAGAAATTGCTTTTAATACGTGAGTGCCTCTTCTTATACCTCCATCTAAAATTATTTCTAATTTATCACCTACAGCATCAGAAATTGCTTTCACTTGGTCAAAGGGTGATCTTGATCCATCAAGTTGGCGGCCACCATGATTTGAAATCATAATAGCTGTACAACCAATATCAATTGCTTTTTTTGCATCTTCAACAGACATAACACCTTTAAGTGCAAAAGGACCGTTCCATTTTTTTGCACAATACTCTGCGTCTTTCCAGTCCATCAATGGATCATACTGCTCATTAATATACTCGATAACAGATTTAGCAATATTGGTGCCTTTGTCTGTCTTTTTTTTTACATTTGAGAGTTCAAATTTTTTACCTGTAATGTAATTAAAAACCCAGTTAGGTTTTATTGCAAAACTCATTAAACTTTGTAGTGTAAGTTTCGGTGGCGTTGTAAAACCCGTTCTATGATCTTTTTCTCTGTTACCAGCAACTAAAGTGTCTACAGTTAAACACATTGCATCAAAACCAGATCTTCTCGATCTATCAATTAAATCATCTGTTATTGATTTATCTTTATGCACATAAAGTTGAAATAGTTTGGGGCCTCCAGAGATATTTGATATTTCCTCAATTGAATTGTTACTCATTGATGACATGCTATAAAAAGTACCATATTTTTCTGCAGCTCTTGCGGAAGCTTTGTCACCTTCTGGATGATAAAGTCTTTGCATTGCCGCTGGAGACAAAAAGATAGGCATATCTATTTTTCGTCCAAACAATGTCGTTGATAAATCTGGTTTCCCAACGCTCGCTAAAATATTAGGAACTAAGTCACAGTCGTTAAATGAATCTGTATTTCTTCTTAAAGTAGTTTCATCATCTGAACCTCCATCAATGTAATGGAATATAGGTGAAGGTAATTTTTTTTTTGCTAATCGTCTAAAATCTTCAAAGTTATAACAATGTTTTAAACTCACTATCTTCTGAATCTTAAATTACTTCTATTAAGATCACTTATCTTTGTGCAACCCATGAGCTTCATATCTCTTTGTAACTCGGCTTTATATTGTCCTAAGGCTCTCTCAACACCATCTTGGCCTGCAGCTGCTAGCGCGTAAAGATAAAGTCTTCCACCAGAACACGCTTTTGCACCTAACGATAATGCTTTTAACATATGTGTTCCTCTATGAATTCCTCCCTCACAAATGACATCTAGCTTATCACCAACAGCATCGACAATTTCTGCAAGTTGATCAAAAGGTGCTCTAGATCCATCTAATTGCCTTCCACCATGATTTGATACCATTATACCAGTGCATCCAATGTCAACTGCTTTTTTGGCATCTTCTACACTCATAATTCCTTTCAGTGCAAAATGACCTCCCCATTTAGAGCAAAGATTTTCAGCATCTTTCCAGTTCATAGATTGGTCCAACATAGTAGAAAAATAATTTCCAATTGATGAGTTAACATCGGTACCTTCTTTTACAAAATCTTGCAAATGAGGTAATTCAAACTTACCTTTAGTTAAATAATTAATTCCCCACATTGGCTTAGTCGCAAAACTAAATAAACTTGCTAAAGTTAACTTTGGTGGAGAAGTAAATCCTGTTCTTAAGTCCCTCTCACGATTCCCTCCAGTGATAGTATCAACTGTTAAAGCCATAACATCAAAATTTGCAGCTTTAGCCCTCTCTAAACAAGAGTCATTTAAACCTCTGTCTTTATGAAAGTAAAATTGAAACATTTTTGGAGTATCTATCAAAGAAGAAATTTCCTCTACACTGACTGTGGCTAATGCTGAAACACCAAACATTGTATTAAATTTTTTTGCTGCTTTTCCAACTGCTCTTTCACCATCATAATGAAAGAGTCTTTGAAGTGCTGTCGGTGAAAGGTAAAACGGTAAGTCCAATTTTTTTCCAAATATTGTAGTTGATAGATCTACATTCTCTACTCCTCTTAAAACATTTGGAACTAAGTCAACATCATCAAAAGAACTAGTATTTCTTGCATAAGTTATCTCATCATCAGCAGCCCCATCTATGTAATGAAAAATCGGGGATGGTAATTTTTTTTTAGCTAGTTTTCTAAAATCTTTAAAATTGTGACAGTCTTTTAAATTCATTTTTTTATTATGTTAAAATTGTTGAAGAAAGTTAAATGAATAACTATTAGCACCAGGATTTTTATCACCTAAACTTGCATTAGATATATGGTTATATTAAAAACCTAATTGACTATTATTTTTTGGCAATTCAAGAGATATTTGCACTTCACTTTTGAACTCAAGAGAATGACCAAGATCTTTACCATCTCCCTTATTATAATACCCTGGTGCAAAACTTGGAGTAAGGTTTAAAACACCAAGCGTGTATTCTGCTTGAACCCCAGTATAAAAGTAAGAAGCATTGTCTGCTGTTAACATTGCACCTGTTATTGGAGATAAGTTTCCTATGAAAGAGTTTCTTCTTAAATTT
>CACPQC010000043.1 GCA_902635975.1 uncultured Pelagibacteraceae bacterium | reverse complement strand
TTACACTTTCTATGTTTGTTTTCAACTGTTGCATTGTCGTTGCACCAATAATTACACTTGTTGTAAAAGGCTGTATTTCACAAAATTTCAATGACATTTGCGTAAAATCGATATCAAATTTTTTTGAGATCTTGTAGTATTCTTCAATAGCTTTTTGACCATTTTCATTTTTATATCTGGTAAAGTCTTTAAATAATTTCATTCTAGATTTTTCAGGAAGATTATTATTTCTATATTTTCCTGTTAGGTAGCCAAACGCTAACGGTGAGTATGCTAATAATCCACTCTTTTCTCTGACAGAAATTTCAGCTAATCCAACTTCGTAGGTTCTATTAAGAAGATTGTAGGGGTTTTGAACTGACATCATTTTGGGTAATTTCTTTAATTTAGACAATTCTAAAAATTTAGATAAACCCCATGCAGTTTCATTTGATAAGCCTATATATCTAATTTTACCTTGAATGATAAATTGATTTAGACTTTCTAAAACTTCCTCAAAAGGTGTCCAATCATTGTCATCTTCATCGTGTTCGTAACCATGTTTACCAAAAAAATTTGTATTTCTCTCTGGCCAATGAAGTTGATACAAATCTATATAATCAGTTTTTAATCTTTTTAGACTCTCTTCTAACGCTAAACTAATTTTTTTTTTGCCAAAATTATTGCCACCTCCACGAATGTATTTGTTGGATGTGTTACCACATACTTTAGTTGCAAGAATAACCTCTTTCCTTTTTTTATTTTTCTCAAACCAATTTCCAATTATCCTCTCAGTTTCACCGTACGTTTCCTTCCTCATCGGTATGGAATAAATTTCAGCTGTGTCCCAAAAATTTACCCCTTCACTTAAGGCGTAATCCATTTGTTCAAAACCCTCTTTTTGAGTATTTTGCTCACCCCAGGTCATTGTACCGAGACAAATTGTACTTACATTAAGGTCAGTATTCCCTAATTTTTTATAATTCATTTAGGTTTTTTTAGTGTTAATTTTTGTTAATCTTTTAAGGCATCTTGAATAATTAGTAAAAGATTATATATTTCTTCCATAATGGAATTTAATAAAAAAGGAATACTCGCAAGAGCAAAAGCTGCATCACAGGAAACTGCTGTAACAGATGAAGGTTTAAGAGCTTACATGCTCAAAGTTTACAATTATATGGCAACAGGGGTTTTGCTTACAGGAATAATCGCACTCATAACGTTTAAAATGTCGGTGGTCACTGATGCTTCTGGTGCAATTGTTGGTCTTACACAAATAGGTAATTCAATTTATATGTCAGGTTTAAAATGGTTGGTGATGTTAGCTCCACTTGGAATTGTTTTTTACATGAGTTTTGGAATTAATAAAATGAGTGCCTCAAAAGCACAAACAACATTTTGGATCTTTGCTGCGTTAATGGGATTATCTTTATCATCAATTTTATTAGTTTACACTGGCATGAGTGTTACAAGAATTTTCTTCATAACTTCCGCAACATTTGGAGCGATGAGTATTTATGGCTACACAACTAAAAGAGACCTCACAAAATTAGGATCTTTTTTAATGATGGGCTTAATTGGAATTATTATAGCTTCAATAGTAAATATCTTTATGAAATCATCAATGATGTATTTTGTGATCTCAATTTTAGGTGTTTTAATATTTGTTGGTCTAACGGCATATGACACTCAAAAAATAAAGAACATGTATACAGCTAGCGACACAGGTGAATTAATGGGTAAAAAAGCTGTGATGGGAGCTTTAACTCTTTACTTGGACTTCATTAATTTATTTATAATGCTATTAAGACTTTTTGGTCAAAGAAGATAGTTTTATTAAGTTAATTTTTTCCAGTCAGTTTTTTTTAATAGTACTTCAAGCTCAAAAGAATTTTTTAGAATTTTTCCATTAACATCAGTTATTAAATATTTAAGGTTTTTGTTCTTAGGATTAAAATTTTTACATATTCTATACAAAGCATTTTCAGTACTATTTTTAAATACACTAAAGCTTACCTGTTTACTTGATATAGAAAGTCCATAATCTTTCCATGAACCTTGAGAAACCATTTTTGCATATAAATCTAAAATAATTTTTAATTCTTCTTTCTCAAAAAAATGTCTTTCCTCTAATTTTTTGTTTTTGATATTATTTATTACAAGTCTTAAATTATTATTCATTAGTTTTATATTTATTAATAAGCCCTATTTGAAATCCTGTGAAAATAAATGTAATAGGTAATAAACCCCATACTTTGAAATTAACCCAAAATTCCTCCGATTGTGTTCGCCATACTAGCTCATTTAAAATTGCTAAAGCAAAAAAGAAATAAATCCATCTTCTATTAAGTATCTCCCAACCTTCATTTGTTAAAGAAATTGATTTACCTAACAATTTTTTGAGAACTGGCTCTTTAGTAAAATATTTTCCAAATATTAAGGCAAACCCAAACATAATGTTTATAATTGTAGGCTTGATGTAGATAAAGACGGGGTTATCAAAATAAATTGTTAATCCTCCAAAAAAAGTAATTAATATTCCACTTAGCAAG
>CACPQC010000042.1 GCA_902635975.1 uncultured Pelagibacteraceae bacterium | reverse complement strand
ACTCCATACTCCTCAGCACCCATCATTGCTGCAATGACAACATCTCTTCCAGTTTTTATACCTCCATCAGTTCTTAGAGTAACCTTATGTCTCAAATTGTTTAAAGTTAGGACTTGGTTAGCCTCAGTTAGACCCATTTCCCAAGGGATACCTACATACTTAACACTAGTCTGCGGAGTTGCACCAGTCCCACCATTATGGCCTGAAATTAATATTATATCTGCTTTTGCTTTTGCTACTCCAGCTGCAATAGTTCCAATACCTGATGACGCAACTAATTTAACACCAACTCTTGCATTGGGATTTATTTGTTTTAAATCATAAATTAATTGAGCTAAATCTTCGATCGAATATATATCATGATGTGGTGGAGGAGAAATCAATGTTACACCTGGCGTGGAATGTCTTAATTTTGCAATTTCCTCTGTAACTTTAAATCCAGGTAATTGACCACCTTCTCCTGGTTTAGCGCCTTGTGCCATTTTAATTTCTATCTCATTGCAATTATTCAAATAGTTTATAGTCACACCAAATCGTGCAGATGCAATCTGTTTAACTCTTGAATTTGCACTATCTCCACTATCCATAACTTTAAATCTTGTCGCGTCCTCTCCTCCTTCACCACTACAAGAAGCTCCTTTAATTCTGTTCATGCCTATAGCTAATGTTTCGTGTGCCTCTTTTGATAAAGCTCCATGTGACATACTCCCACTACCAAATCTTTTTAGTATTTTTTCTATGGGTTCTACCTCAGACAATTCAATTGATGGACCTAATTTTTTTTTTCTAAAATTTATCAGATCTCTTAAATTAATAGGAGGTAGATCATAAATCCCCTCTACATATTTTTTATAAACCGAATAGGAATTAGAACCGACAGCACTTTGAAGTAAGTGAATTAACCTGCCTTGATATTGATGAGTTTCTCCATTCTTTCTATACCTATATATTCCACCAATTGGAAGAACTGTGTCCGTAGTTTCAAATGCCTCTTTATGAATTTGTCGTATTTTTTTCTCAATACCAGTCAAACCAATTCCAGAAATTTTAGATACAACTCCAGGAAAATAATCGTTAACTATAGTTCTACTTAATCCAACTGTTTCAAAATTACATCCACCTCTGTAAGAACTTAAAACTGAAATACCCATTTTTGACATTATCTTTAATAAGCCAGCGTTAACTGATTTGATATATCTCTCTACACAGTCATCAAAACTGTACTGCCCAAACAACTTTTTTTCATGTCTTTGATATAAACTGTCAAAAGCTAAATATGGATTAACAGTCGTAGCACCAACCCCTATTAAAGTTGCAAAAGAATGTGTGTCTAAAGCTTCGCCTGATTGCACATTTATAGAAACATAACCCCTTAATTTTTTTTCAATTAAGTAAGTATTTATTGCACCAACACACAAAAGCATAGGCATTGGCAATCTTTCAAACGAAAGATTTTTGTCAGTTAAAATCAATTGTGTTATACCTTTTCTTACAGCTATTTCAGATTCTTTTTGTATTCTTTGAATAGAATTGGTTAAATTTTCATCTTTTGAAAAAGTACAATCAACATTTAATGAATTACTACCAAAAAAATTCACAAATTTGCTAAATTGTGAGTTTGACAAAATTGGGCTATTCAAGACATAAATATTATCTTTTGTTAATGTATCAAAATCCAAAATGTTCCCTAGATTTCCAAATCTAGTTTTTAAACTCATAACTTTATTTTCTCTAAGAGAGTCAATTGGGGGGTTAGTTACTTGACTAAAATTTTGTCTAAAAAAATGATATAGTGGTCTGTACTTATCAGATAATACTGCCAATGGAGTGTCATCTCCCATAGAGCCAGTTGCTTCTTTAGCGTCCTCAGCCATCGGATGTAATATTAATTCTAAGTCCTCTAAACTTATTCCAAAAGTGTGTTGTCTCCTCCTTAAATCTTCTCCTTTAAAAGTAAACTTCTCTCTATTAATTTGTAATTTTTCGTCTAAATCAATTATTTGTGAATTAAAATGTTTATACTCTTTAGCTAAATAATCTTTAATTTGATCGTTTGAAAAAACTTTCCCTTTTTCTATTCTTATACCTAAGATTTCGCCTGGCCCCAATCTTCCTTTTGATAAAATTTTCTTCTCATTTAATTCTATCATTCCTGTTTCAGATCCTGCAAATAGAAGCTTATCTTTCGTTATGGCATATCTTAAAGGTCTTAATCCGTTACGATCGTTAGCAGCAATTACCCACTCATTATCTGTTGCAGCTATGGCTGCAGGACCATCCCATGGCTCCATTGTGCTATTTAAAAAATTAAATAATTGTTGATGATTTTTTGGAAGAGTTCTATTTTTTTTTGACCACGCATCTGGAACTAACATAAGTTTTGCTAAAGGAGCAGGTTGACCAGATTTATTTAATAGTTCAAAAACATTATCTAATGCAGCAGAATCTGAAACTCCTTTTCTAATAACAGGCTTTAAATTATCTAAATTTTCAAAAAGGGGGCTATTCATCTCCTCTTCATGAACTCTCATCCAATTT
>CACPQC010000041.1 GCA_902635975.1 uncultured Pelagibacteraceae bacterium | reverse complement strand
ACAGTGTTGAGATTGGTCCTTATGCACGAATAAGACCTGGCACAACTTTAAAAAAAGGATCTAGAGTTGGTAATTTTGTTGAAATAAAAAAATCTACACTAGGAATAAAATCTAAGGTAAATCATTTATCATATATCGGCGATAGCACTATAGGTAAGTCAGTTAATGTTGGAGCAGGAACTATTACATGTAATTATGATGGAACAAAAAAAAATAAAACAATAATTAAGGATAGTGCTTTTATTGGTTCTAATTCATCATTGGTTGCTCCAATTATAATAGGTGAAAAAAGTGTTGTTGGTGCAGGCTCAGTCATAACAAAAAATGTAAAAAAAAAGACACTAGCTCTAACAAGAACCTTACAATCAGAGATTAAAAATTATAGAAGAAAGAAAAAATAAATATGTGTGGAATTATTGGCATCAATAGCAATAAATCGGTTTCTGCCTCAATTATTAATTCTCTTAAAAAGTTGGAATATAGGGGCTATGACTCAGCAGGTATCGCAACTCTTCATGCTGGATCTATTAATGAGGTAAAATCAGAAGGCAGAGTTGACAATCTTGAAAAAAATTCAGTGGTTCAAAATATGGTAGGTACGATCGGGATCGGTCACGTAAGATGGGCAACACATGGTCTACCTAATAGTATAAATGCTCATCCTCACTCTTCTCAAAACGTTTCAGTTGTTCATAATGGTATAATTGAAAATTCTACGTTGTTAAAAAAATTTTTGGTAAGTAAGGGCCATAAATTTAAATCACAAACAGATACTGAAGTAATAGTTCATTTAATTACAGAGAATTTAAAGACTGAAAATATTATTAACTCAATTACAAAAACTTTAAAATCTCTTCATGGCAGTTTTGCTTTAGGAATTATATTTAAAGATCAACCAGATTTAATTATTGGAGCTAGAAGGGGATCACCTTTAGCTGTGGGTTATGGTCCAAATGAAAATTATCTAGGTTCGGATTCTTATGCGCTTAAATCAATGACCAATAAAATAACCTACTTAAGTGATGGAGAATTTTGTGTAATTAAAAAAGATCACGTAGAATTTTTTAATGAAGACGGAATAAAGATAAATAAAAAAGTTTTAGAACTGTCATCTGAAGAGGAAAAATATGACAAAGGTGATTATAAACATTTCATGGCAAAGGAGATAGAGGAACAACCAACTACTCTCAAAAATGGAATTAAGGAGTACTTAGATACATCAAATAATGATATTAATATCTTCAACTTTCCTTGGAAAATAAATGAAATTTCAACAATTACATTAATAGGTTGTGGTACAGCTTATCATTCATGCTTGATGGCGAAGTATTGGTTTGAAGAACTAACAACTTTAAATGTTAATGTCGATATAGCTTCAGAGTTTAGATATAGAAAAAATAGATTTAAAAAAGATACTTTATATGTCTTTGTGTCTCAATCTGGTGAAACAGCTGATACTTATGCAGCATTAAGCTTATGTAAATCTAAGGAAATGAAGACATGTTCAGTCGTGAATGTTATTGAAAGCTCAATTGCAAGAGACTCAGAATTTGTATTGCCAATTCATTGTGGCATTGAAATTGGTGTTGCTTCGACTAAAGCTTTTTTAGGACAAATTTTGATACTTTATTTATTAGCCTTAAAACTTGGTTTTTTGAGAAAGGATCTCAAGAGAGAATTATTCAACAAAAAACTCAAAGATTTAAAAGAGTTGCCTGATTTAGTCCAACAGACTTTATCAATTGATAATAAAATTCAAACAATATCCAAAACTTTTAATGACGCAAAAGGATCAATGTTTTTAGGTAGAGGCTTTTCTTATCCGATTGCACTTGAAGGGGCATTGAAGCTTAAAGAATTATCATACATTCATGCAGAAGGTTATCCTGCAGGTGAAATGAAACATGGACCGCTAGCACTCATCGAGGAGGGTATGCCAGTAGTTGTTCTAGCCCCTAGGGATGATTACTATAAAAAAACTATTTCTAACATGCAGGAAGTAATTGCTAGAGGTGCGAAAGTCTTACTAATTACAAATAAGAGTAAGGATGAAATTATTTCAGAAAATATTTGGGAAACGATTGAGGTTGAAACTACAGGTGCAGATCTTTTACCTTTTCTTTTAACAGTGCCTTTACAAAAACTTGCTTATTATTCAGCATTAAAAAAAGGTTATGATATAGATAAGCCTAGAAATTTAGCCAAATCTGTAACCGTTGAATAATATAAAAACTCTGCTACAACAATCTTGAGTTGAATATGAAAAATTGGAAAGTAAATAGCTGGAGAAAATTTCCTGTAAAACACATACCTACGTATGATGACGATAAGGAGTTAAATACTGTTTTAAATAAACTTAAAACTTTTCCTCCTCTTGTATTTGCGGGCGAGACCAGACACTTAAAAGAACAATTGGCCAAAGTTGTTGATGGTAAGGCATTCCTTCTTCAAGGAGGAGACTGTGCTGAAAGTTTTGCAGAGTTTCACCCAGATAATATTAGAGATACTTTTAAAGTTATCCTTCAAATGTCTTTAATATTAACTTATTCAGCATCACTACCAGTTGTTAAACTTGGAAGAATTGCTGGACA
>CACPQC010000040.1 GCA_902635975.1 uncultured Pelagibacteraceae bacterium | reverse complement strand
TTTAAATAAAATTTTATGAATTATAACTGCAAAAATATGTAATGATATAAGAGCTATTAATGTATAATTCCCAACAATATGAATTTCATAAAAGATTTCTGCTAATTCAAAATTATCTTTAATTTCAATATTAAAAAAAAACATATCAAGCTCTTCTCCATTGAATAATTTTTTCAAAGCACCAGATATAGTTATTACTAAAATTGAAATATATAAAAAAATGTGATTTAGTTTTGCAATAATCTTTTGTCCAGGAAAAAGACTATTTTGTAGTCGAGGTGTTGGATTTAATGTTTTGTATAAAAGTCTAAATAAAATTAGATAAAATATACTTAAACCAAGAGTTACATGGATACTTTCAACAGTTAACCTCTTATCACCAAAATCCATATCAACTAAATAGAAACCTAGGGGAATTTGAATTATCAAGACTGCGGCACTTAACCAATGAAAAACTTTGGAAATGAAGCCGTATTCTGTTAAGCTATTTGTTAGTCTCATATGTTATTAAAATATAATATTATTATATTAAAGTATATTTTCTTTATTTCATTTTTTGTTATTTTGTCACTTCCAGTAAAATCTGAACTTGATCTTTCAGTTGAGGAGATAATTAAGGGAAGAAAAGCGCTTTTTAGCAAAAATTATAGTACTGCAAAAAGGGTGCAAGCCTTAGCAAGTAAAGATGAATTTGAAAAAGCGAAAACTTTAATGATTGAGATGAGCGAAAATTACAAAACACTAATTGAATATTTTCCTGAAAATACTAAAGAAGGATTTAAAACAGAGGCTCTCCCAATTATTTGGGAAAATAAAGACGAGTTCAATGCTCTGATGACTAAATCTTCAAATGATATGATACAACTTACGAAAATAATTGAAACTTCGGATGATGTTAGAAGTACTTTAGGTAAATTTATGTGGGCGAATTGTAAGGCTTGTCATAGCAAGTTTAGAGCACCACATTAAATCTTTTTTGTCAGAGGTTCGCTCTTTTAGCTCTTTCACCAAAAGAGCTCCTCTATATCGCCTTTTTGGCTTTTAAATCCAAATGGATTTTTTTCTTATATTGTTTTTTTGATATGTAGCTACCCAGCTAAGTGTCAGGTGGCTTTTGATTCATTTGAATAACCTCCTTAGTATAAAACTAAGTTTTAAGCAGGTTGTATTCAAGGAATATATTTAATTAAAATTAAAATAAAATGTTTGAATACAACCTGGTATTTTTATAATATTCGCGCATCTTAAAAAATAATCACTTATAAATAGAAATTTTAAATTTGCTTTAGACAGAAATATAGATAATCTTTAAATATGAAATATGTAACTGGATTAATTAATTTAATTTTTAGCTTAGTAATTTCTACAATAATTATTTATGCTATAAATATTGTTGCTGGTTTTGCTGGAGCAGATTATTCCTTCACAAACGGTGAAGTTTTTGTAATTTGGATTTTAATGGCAATTTTAGTTAATAATTGTTTTAATAAATAATATTTCTTAAATGAAAAATCCTGTAAAAACTGATGAAGTTATCTTTAATTTTTTTAAACAGATCTGTGATGAAAAAGATGACAAAAAGTGTGTAGAATTAGGGAATAATTGGATAAAAGCCATGGAAATTAATTTGAAAAAAATGGAGTCAAATTTAGATGAGGGAGATAAAATCAAGCATAAAAATGATATAAAAAATAACCGAGATCACTTAGATAGTCTTAAAGGTAAAAGCTCATCAGAATGGAGAGAGTATGCAACTAAGTGTATGATTGAAATAATGGATAACAAAGTATAATTATAACTTTAAGGGGTGTCTGAATAGACTGAGAATAAACCCTTTGAACCTGTCCGGTAATTCAGAAAGGGAGAATAATGGAAAAAACATATCTTTTAACACAATCCACATCTTTAATATTATTAATAACTATTAGTCTTATATTTGTAATTTTAGGTCTATATAATTCAAATAAATATCAAGGGTTAAATAACTATCTTACAGCTAATAGAAATATAGGTGTTTTCTCATTAACTACTAGTTTAACTGCATCTGCTTTAGGAGCATGGATTTTGTTTGGACCAGCTTCAGCAGCAACTTGGGGGGGTATAGGTGCTGTTATTGGATACTCTTTGGGAACTGCTTTTCCAATGTTATTTTTGATATATTTTGGAAAAAAAATTAGAAAAGAGCTTCCTCGAGGATCTTCATTAATAGAGTTTATGAGAAAAAAGTTTGAAAAAAGTTTATTCAAACTTATTTTGTTATTAACAATATTTTACATGTTTATCTTTTTATGCGCAGAGGTTACTGCGGTAGCAGTTTTGATTAATTATATTTCTGGAACAGAACTTTGGGTAACAGCATTGATTGTATTGATATCTACACTTGTCTACACCTTATATGGAGGATTAAGAGCATCGATATTCACAGATAATATTCAAATGATAGTTATTGGAATTTTATTATTGATCTCTTTAATATATATTAACATTTTCACAGGATCTGACTTTTCAATAGACTTTGTAAAAGAAAAAAATCCTCAGCTTTTAAGTTTATCGTATGTTCCTAGTTATACAGCAGGTTTGACTTTTTTTATTGCCGTTGCTGCAACAAATCTATTCCATCAAGGTAATTGGCAGAGAGTGTATGCAGCAA
>CACPQC010000039.1 GCA_902635975.1 uncultured Pelagibacteraceae bacterium | reverse complement strand
TCAAAAAAATATCAAAAAAACAGCCTTTTTTTGAGAGATTTTTCAGGTTTTTTAATTAATAAATTTAAGTAGCTAATTGTAATATTTCTTGAGTTCAGACTTTATTAAAGTGAGTGTACATCTACAGGATGTCATTTCATAAACAAAAAACTATCAAAAATATTATACAACTAGAAGGCGTTGGTTTGCACTCTGGTAAATTTGCGAAACTAACAATTAAACCTGCTTCGCCTAACAATGGTATTGTATTCATTAGAAAAGATTTAAATAAACATAATGTAATTTATCCACAAGTTAATAATGTTAGTAACGCAATGTTATGCACTACAGTGTCAAATGAATTTAATGTAAAAGTTTCGACAATTGAACATCTAATGGGAGCATTTTATGGTACTGGTATAGACAATGCTGTAGTAGAAATTGATAATGAAGAAGTGCCAATTTTAGATGGATCAGCAAAAAAATTCGTAAATGAAATAATCAAAGCAGGTATTGAAGTAAGTAATATTCCAATAAAAGTTATAAGAATAAATAAATTGATTGATTTCAATGATGGTAAAAAATTTATTTCTATTCAGCCAAGCAAAATAAATTTAGAAATAGATTTTGAGATTAAATATGAGAACCAACTTATCGGATGCCAAAGAAATGCTTTAAAGGTTTATGAGGATGATTTAGAAAATATCTTCAATTCGAGGACTTTTTGCTTATATGAAGATATAGAAAAATTAAGATCTATGGGTTTTGCTAAAGGTGGTTCATTAGATAATGCTTTAGTTGTAAAGGGTTCCAAACTTTTAAACAATGAGGGTCTTAGAAATAAAAAAGAATTTGTAAATCACAAGATTCTTGATTGTATGGGGGATTTGTTCCTATCAGGTTATAAGATAATTGGAAAAATTAAATGTTCTCAGGGTGGCCATAAATTAACAAACGATTTATTAAGAAAAGTTTTTCAAAATAAAGAAAATTACTCTATCCTTGAAATTAATGAAAAAAACATTCCACACTCATTAGTTAATAAACAGAATTTGAGATCTATCGCTTAAAAGTTTTTGTTTAAAAAATAATCTGGTATTATCATCTAATGAATTTAGTATTAAAATGGTTTTTAATATCAGCTATAATTTTATTTCAGATTTCTTGTTCAAAGAAAGATACTAAAATAACTGTTTTAGAGAATAAAGATTTAAAATCTCAAATGATCGAACTATATCAGGAGGGTTATGAGGCATTTTTAGAGAGAGATACTTTATTTGCTGCAAAAAAATTTAGTGAAGCAGAATTAATTTTTCCACAATCTGATTGGGCTCCAGTAGCGGCTTTGATGACTGCATATGTGTATTATTCTGACGATTACTATTCAGATGCAACTTATCATTTGAATAGATATTTGAAAGTATATCCTAAACATAAAAATATTGATTATGCACACTATCTTCTAGGAATGTGTTATTATGAAAATATAATAGATGAGGGAAGAGATTTAGATCCTCTTCTAAAAGCAAAAAAAGAATTTGAAATTCTAATAAACAACTATCCTAAAACAGAATTTGCTATTGATGCTGGTTTTAAGTTAGGACTCATTACAGATCGATTGGCTGGAAAAGAGATGTACATAGGAAGACATTATGAAAAATCTGAGAAATGGGTCGCTGCAATCAATAGATTTAAGAACGTGGTTGAAAATTATGAAACCAGCGTTTATGTGGAAGAGGCAATATATAGATTAGCGGAAATTCATTATATTATTGGATTAGAGGGTGAGGCCAAAAAATATGCCACTTTATTAGGTTACAATTATGGGTCTAGTAACTTCTACAAGTTGTTCTGGATGAGTCTGGTTATTCATCAATGTTGAAAAATAAAAAAGATTTAGAAAATGAAAATAGACTTGAAAATATAAAGGAACTTTTAAGTGCTATGAAAGAATTTGATAATTTAGAGAGTTTTTTAGAACATGTATCACTTGCAACCTCTATTGATCAAGAATGGGATGGAGAAAAAGTTAATATGATGACAATGCACGCATCTAAAGGTTTAGAATTTGAAGTAGTTTTTCTACCAGGCTGGGAGGAGGGTTTATTTCCTCACCAAAAATCTATAGAGGAGAAAGGCCAAAATGGTTTAGAAGAGGAAAGAAGACTTGCATACGTAGGAATAACCAGAGCAAAAAAAAAAGCCATTATATCTTTTTCAATGAACAGATTTTACCAAGGTGACTGGATTGATAGCATGGCATCAAGATTTATCGACGAATTGCCTGAGAAATATTTAGAGAAAAATTCATCTTTTGATGAGGTAAAAGATGAAATGAATGATTTTGAATTTAATCAAGATTTTGAGGAAAATGATAATTTCAGAAGCCCTGGATGGATAAGATATCAAAAAAGACTCAAATGATTAAAGAAAGAATATCTAAATTAAGAAACAAATTTGAGGATTTTAACATCGATGGTTACGTTATTCCAAAAAATGACGAGTTTTTTTCAGAATACTCTCAAAAAGATAGACTAAAAACTATTTCTAATTTTACTGGATCTGCTGGTTATGCAATTATTCTTCGGAAAAAGAATTATTTATTTGTTGACGGTAGATATTCAATTCAAGCTGAAATAGAGTCTGCTAAAGAATTTGAAATAATCAACTTAAATAAAATCCAAAACTGTAAATTATTTAAAAATCTTGTAATTGGATTGGATCCACAACTTTTTAC
>CACPQC010000038.1 GCA_902635975.1 uncultured Pelagibacteraceae bacterium | reverse complement strand
CTAACATCATTAATTCAGCATCGAAAGTTACTGGAACAATAAGCCATGTTTTTTGAAAAGCTGAATAGCCAGTTGAAAAAATTTTAAAAATAAAGATTGTTAAAAATAAAAGTGCCATAAAAATTGCACTCAGACCGTATAAGCGAAATCGCTGTTCAGCTTTATATCTTTTATTTAATAATTGTTCTTTATTTTTATTCATATTTTTCTCTATATTTTTTAACTACTCTCAAGGCCACAATATTTAAACAAAGTGTTACTAAAAATAATGACATACCTAAAGCAAAAGCAGCTTGCGTTTTTGGGTCGCCAAAAGCTTGGTCACCAATTAGAATAACTACAATTTGAGCTGTAATCGTTGAAGTAGACTCTAAAGGATTTAAAGTTAAATTAGCAGCTAAACCAGAGGCCATAACAACTATCATTGTTTCTCCAATAGCTCTTGAAACACCAAGTAAAATAGATCCAACTATCCCCGGCAATGCCGCGGGAAAAATAACTCTCTTAATTGTTTCTGATTTAGTTGCTCCCATAGCGTAACTTCCATCTCTTAAACTTTGAGGCACACTTGTAATGACATCGTCACTTAAACTTGAAATAAATGGTATAATCATAATACCCATTACCCCTCCTGCTGCTAAAGCACTTTCAGCTGAAACTTCAAGACCCATTGAAGTTCCTAATTCTTTCAAAAATGGTCCAACAGTTAGGGCAGCAAAAAAACCATAAACAACTGTTGGTATACCAGCTAAAATTTCAATTAATGGTTTTGCATATTGTCTAACTTTAGTTGATGCATATTCAGCTAAATAAATTCCACTCATTAATCCAATTGGGATAGCAACGCACATAGCAATAAATGCAATAAAAAAAGTACCTGCAAAAATAGGGACTGCTCCAAAAGTATCTGAATACATTGTCGGATCTAAAGCCTCAGAAGAATCTCTAACAAAAGCTTTTGCTGGATACCAGTGAGTTCCAAAGACAAAATCAAATAATGGAATTACTTTAAAAAAATCTATAGTTTGAAATATAAGTGAGAAAACTATTCCAACAGTAGTTAATATTGCAGCTAAAGAAGCTGTAAATAAAACTGCGTTCAAAAATTTTTCAACTGGTTCTCTTGTCTTAGAATTAGATGAAATTCTTTTATACGCATAAGCAACAGAGGCAATAATTGCAGATAATACTATAACAACTTTTGAACTTTGAGCTATTGATCGAAGACTTAAATATTTTTCAGCTGAAGCTTCAATAAAAGGTGTAATTTCTCCAGTGAATTGCCCTCGAGACAATGCTTTTGATTTTTCGTATAATAAATTTAATTCATCATCAAGATAACCTTGATTTGAATAATCACTTAAGATTAATAGTTTTACAATTGTGGGCTCAAAAATTGCCCATAATGAAAAAATTATAAAGGCTGGTATTGCACACCAGATTGCAAGATAATAACCATAAAACTGTGGTAATGCGGTTAATCTTTTTTTTGTAGATTGAATTGTATATGCTTTTTTGCGTCCAAAATAATAGCTTGTGAACCCTAGAAGAACAATAAATGTAAATAATATTAAGTTCACAGAATCTCCTTAAGTGAGGACTTTACTCTTTTTTTAAAAAAAAGGGGTCTAAAAAGACCCCCTTTTTAATCATTTGTTAACTGAGGAATAATTAATTACCCATAGCAACTAGCTTCGTAGCATTAGTTCTAGTTGTTTTATACAACTTAGAGTCTAATGGCACTAAACCAATGTCTGCTAAGTAACCACCTTTTCCAATAGCTTTCTTAGTTGTGAATTCTTTCACAAACTCATGTAAGCCTGGAATTACTCCAATGTGTGCTTTTTTCACGTAGAAGAATAAAGGTCTAGCAACAGCATAACTGTAGTCTTGAATAGACTTTAATGACGGTTGTCCACCATCAATACTTGCTGCTTGCAATTTATCTTTTGCAGCTAAGAAATAACTGAAACCAAAGAAACCAAACATTTCTTTATCTTGAGTTAACTTTTGGATGATTAAACTATCGTTTTCTCCAACTTCAATAGCAGCACCATCTTCTCTGTAAAGTTTTTGAGGTTTTTTGTATTTTTTATTTCCAGCTTCAAAACCAGCTTTATAAAGAGCTTTAGCTTCTTTAGTCATACCTTTTTTCATTACTAAAGAATTCCAAGCATCTCTAGTTCCTGATGTTCCTGGTGGGATCATCACTGAAATTTTTTGTTTTGGTAAGCTAGGGTCAATTTGGTCCCAAGTTTTATAAATATTTGGAACTAATTTACCATCAACAACTGTATGAGCAGCAAGTGCTAAATATAATTGTTCTTTAGTAAAGTTTACTGGTTTTGCATCTTTGCTGTAAGCTAATGTAATACCATCGTTACCA
Source organism: uncultured Pelagibacteraceae bacterium (assembly GCA_902635975.1). Classification (GTDB taxonomy): domain Bacteria; phylum Pseudomonadota; class Alphaproteobacteria; order Pelagibacterales; family Pelagibacteraceae; genus Pelagibacter. Next base: position 489 of record CACPQC010000038.1, on the reverse strand, counting down.
ATTACGATTTCAACGATATCATTAACACCATTTTTCTTACATAAAGCTTTTTCTTTATCTTTCATAGCTCTTGATGCATTTGTAATATCTGGATGTTGTTCACCTACACCAGCACAGAATAGTTTAGCTCCACCACCAGTACCAGTAGACTCGATCACAGGAGTTTTAAATCCTGAACCACCAAATCTTTCAGCAACAACTGTTGCGTAAGGGAATACCGTAGAAGAACCAACTATCTTAATTTGATCTCTTGCTTGAGCAACAGTTGCTATTGATAAAGCAACTAAAGAAGCGATCACTATAGTTAGTTTTTTCATTATCTTTAATCCTTTCGTTATTAATTAATATAAAGATGAATGACTCGTATAAACTAATTGAATCTTTAATATTACAGAATTGTTACACTTTTGTTAAAAAGATAACTTTTTAGTTGTATTTCATTGAGATTATAATCTCATCATTTTCTGTTTCTAAACCACCTTTACAAGA
>CACPQC010000037.1 GCA_902635975.1 uncultured Pelagibacteraceae bacterium | reverse complement strand
AATAAGAAATACTGCAAAAAAATTAAATATTGATACGGATGCGAAATTTAGATTTGAAAGAGGTATTGACCCACTATCTATTGAAGATGGATTAAACAAAGCAGCATCTTTAATAAAAGAAATATGTGGTGGCGAAATTAGTAAAATAGATATTCAAAAAACTGAAAGTTTTAATATTAAGAAAATTTCATTTAATCCAAACTTATTTGAGAAAATATCAGGATTTAAAATTTCTAATAGAGAGATGATCAAGATTTTAGAAAATTTAGGTTTTAAAAGTAAAAAAGAAAAAAAATCTTTTTTATTAACTATCCCGTCTTGGAGACCAGACATTACACAGGAGATAGATATTGTAGAAGAGTTAGTAAGAATAAGTGGTTTTGAAAAAATAAAAATTGTAGACCCAATAAAGGAACGGACAAGGTCTACTTTAACCAAATCTCAAAAGCTGTTTCATTTTTTGCAAAGATCTATTGCTTCAAAGGGATACTTAGAGGCAATCACATGGTCATTTTCGGACTCAAATTATAATGACCATTTTAAAGGTAAATGTGAAGATATCAGAATTGTAAATCCAATAAGCTCGGAATTAAATGTATTAAGAAACTCTATATATTCAAATTTAATCATGTATATGAGAAAAAATTTAGATAGAGGTTTTAGAGATTTGTCTATATTTGAAATCGGTCCTATTTTTACTGGCCCTAATCCTGGCGAACAAAATACTGTGATTTGTGGTCTATCAGCAGGTAAAAAATCTAGGCTTTCTTGGATTGATGAGGAGAGAGATATAGATGTATTTGATGTTAAAAGAGATGTTGTTCAAACATTAGTTGAAGCAGGATTCAGCTCAGACAAATTTTTTATAGATGATAAGACACCTAACTATTATCATCCAGGAAAATCAGGTAGATTATTTTTAAATCAAGATAAAGATAAAGCCATAGCTAATTTTGGCGAAATTCATCCTAACATTTTAAAAAAAATAGATTTAAAAACAGAGTCCTTAGTAGGTTTTGAAATTTTTATGGATAATTTAAATCTTACGGATAAAACTTTAAATAACCAAAAAAGTAAATTTGAAGTTTCCGATTTTCAGAAATCCGAAAGAGATTTTGCATTTATAGTAAGCAAAGATTTAAAAGCTCAAGATCTTATTAATGTCATTTCAAACATAGATCCACAACTCATAAGCAATATAAAGGTATTTGATGTTTATGAGGGTGAAAATATTCCAGAAAATCAAAAATCTATAGCAATTAACATTACGATCCAGTCCAATGAAAAAACTTTGAATGATAAAGATTTAGAAAAAATTAATAATTTAATAATTAAAAATAAAACTGGTGCTAAAATTCGATCCTAAAAATTTAAATGAGTTCTATTGATAATATAAGAAATTTTGCAATCATTGCGCACATTGATCATGGTAAATCAACAATAGCAGACAGAATAATTCATAATTGTGGTGGTTTAACAGAGCGAGAAATGAAAGCACAAGTTCTCGACTCAATGGATATAGAAAGAGAAAGAGGTATCACTATTAAAGCTCAAACTGTAAAATTGAACTATAAAGCTAAAGATGGAAAAAATTATGTTTTGAATATAATTGATACTCCTGGACATGTAGATTTTAGTTATGAAGTAAGCAGATCATTATACGCATGTGAAGGCTCAATATTGATAGTCGATAGTACGCAAGGTGTTGAAGCTCAGACTTTAGCCAATGTTTACCAAGCACTAGAGATTAATCACGAAATAATACCTGTGCTAAATAAAATTGATTTACCAGCATCAGATTTAGAAAAAACAAAAAAACAAATTGAAGATGTAATTGGAATTGACACAGAAAATGCAGTTCCATGTTCAGGCAAAACAGGCGAGGGTATCGAGCAAATTTTAGAACAAATAATTAATCAATTGCCAGGACCAAAAGGTGATGAAAATGAAAATTTGAAATGTTTATTAGTTGATAGTTGGTACGATACTTATTTGGGAGTAGTAATCTTAGTGAGAGTAATAAATGGCAGGATTGTAAAAAACATGAAAATTAAAATGCTATCTACTAACCAAGATTATATCGTTGAAAAAGTTGGCGTATTTACTCCTAAACCAAAAGATATAGATGAGTTAAAAACTGGTGAAATAGGTTTCATCATTACAGGCATAAAAGTATTATCAGAAACAAAGGTTGGTGATACAATTTGTGATGCTTTAAAACCCAGTATCGAAGCACTACCAGGATTCAAACCAAGCAAACCCGTTGTTTTCTGTGGATTATTCCCGGTTGATAGCTCAGAATATCAAAAATTAAAGGATGGACTTGCTAAATTACAATTAAATGATGCAAGCTTTTCTTTCGAAGCTGAGTCATCATCGGCCCTTGGGCTAGGTTTTAGATGTGGATTTTTAGGCTTACTCCATCTTGAAATAATTACTGAGAGATTAGAAAGAGAATTTGATGTTAACTTACTTACAACTACTCCAGGGGTTGTATACAAAGTTAATCTAAATAACGGAGATATAATTGATCTACAAAACCCTTCAAGCTTACCTGATCCAACTTTTATAAAGTATATTGAGGAACCTTGGATTAAAGCTACTATAATTACTCCAGATGAATTTTTGGGATCAATTATTAAGTTATGTCAGGATAAAAGAGGCATACAAGTTAATCTTACCTATTCAGGCAACAGGGCAGTCTTAAATTACGAACTTCCATTAAACGAAGTTGTTTTTGATTTTAATGATAGAATTAAGTCAATGACGAGCGGATATGCCAGTTTTGATTATGAAATAATTGAGCACAGAGAGGGAGATTTAGTAAAACTTGGAATATTAGTAAATGGTGAACCAGTTGATGCGCTAGCTATGATGATACATAAAGACTTTGCTCAAAGAACAGGAAGGGAGGTGTGTGAAAAACTGAAAGATTTGATCCCTAGACATAATTTTATGATACCAGTTCAAGCTGCTATAGGTGGTAAGATAATTGCTCGTGAAACAATCAAAGGGTTTAAAAAAGATGTTTTAACCAAAATTCATGGTGGAGGAGCTACAGATCGAAAACGAAAATTATTAGAGAAGCAAAAAAAAGGGAAAGCTAGATCAAAACAATTTGGA
>CACPQC010000036.1 GCA_902635975.1 uncultured Pelagibacteraceae bacterium | reverse complement strand
CGGCCCATTTCATTAATTTTGAAAAATCACCTGAAATTTCAGGCTTAACAGTGGGAACATTTCCTAAAATAATCCTTCCTGAAGAACCATCTTTTTTTAGTAATGAATTTAATTTTATTATCAACTAATTTAAAAGCTTCTTTTGCAAACAACAAACCCCCAACAATAGCGTTTTGATTTGAAATTAATTTAATTTTAATTTTTTTTTTATTTTTTAATAAATTTGACGTTATATCACCTAATGGGTATAGATCCTCATTAAGAGCTAATTTGACCGCACCTTTTATAAAATTATTACTTAGTTTAATTCTTGCCACAAATTGTTATCTTCCGATAGCAACCATCTTTTCAACTGACAATCTTGCTTTCTTGATTGTCTCTTGGTCCATTTTAATTTCACCAGTTTCATTTTTCAAACAGTCTAAGATTTTTGGCAAAGTTATTTTTTTCATATGAGGACACATATTGCATGGTCTAATAAATTCCACATTTGGATTTTCTACTTGGATATTGTCACTCATTGAACATTCTGTTACCATCATAACCTTCTTAGGTTGGTTGTCTTTTACATAATTTATCATACCTGAAGTTGATCCAGCAAAATCACTTGCCTTGATTACCTCTGGTGGACATTCTGGGTGTGCAATAATTTTAATACCAGGATTATTTTTTCTTATATTAATTATTTCATTTTCATCAAATTGATCATGAACAATGCAGATTCCTTTCCAAGATATGATCTCTACATCAGTCTGAGAGGCCACATATTTTGCTAGATAATCATCAGGTAGGAAAATTACTTTTTTGACTCCTAATGATTTTACAATTTTGACTGCATTCGCTGATGTGCAGCAAACGTCAGTCTCAGCTTTTACATCAGCAGACGTGTTTACATATGAAACCACTGGTACGCCGGGGTATTTCTGTTTTAACAATCTAACATCCTTGCCAGTGATCGAAGATGATAATGAACATCCTGCTTTCATATCTGGTAACAAAACTTTTTTATTTGGACTCATAAGTTTGGCTGTTTCAGCCATAAAATGTACTCCAGCCATTACAATTATATCAGCAGAGGTTTTAGAAGCCTCAACAGCAAGCGCTAATGAGTCTGCAGAAAAATCTGCTATACCATGATAAATTTCAGGTGTTTGATAATTATGTGCCAGAACTACAGCATTTTTCTCTTTTTTAAGTTTATTAATCTCAAAAATGTATGGAGCATGAATTGACCATTCGATTTCAGGCATTACCTTTGAGATCTTTTGATAGATTGCATCAGTAGCATTCTTTACTTCTTGACTAAATTCCATAACTAAATTTATCAATTTGAAACCTTCTTGTCATTGATTTAATGTGGGTCATATTGCGGTCATGCTGAAATTGGTAGACAGGCACGGTTGAGGGCCGTGTGGACCTAGTCCATGAGAGTTCGAGTCTCTCTGACCGCACCAAAATTTTAAATTTGTTATTATATTTTAGTTACGAGATTAATATTAAAATCCCATATTCGACCAATTATCTTTATCATTATACCTATCAAGTTCTTTTTTTGTTACTGGTCTAAACAAAATCCAGATTACTATTATAGCTAATAAAAAAAGTATAAATGTTTCCATTACTTATAATTAATTTTTTTCAAGAAATATTCACTGTGACTTAAAGTCATTTAAAGGGGGCGTTCTGTTGCCAGGTGCCCCAAACCCCGTTTACTTAATTAACAAAGTTAATTAAGCAGCAAGTGCGTAACTTTCGTTAGCAATTATAAAATAGTCCTTTACGGAGGAACAATTCCGAACGAAAGAATAACCTTTAGTCATCCGTCGAATCTAGTTCACCCCCATAAGTTGTAAATGGTGGAGGTGGTGGGTACTGCCCCCACGTCCGCAATGGTTATTACGAGATTCGTTTATCGTCATAGTTGGAAAACCAACATGATTAATATAAAAGTAATTGTTAAAGATTCAATAAATTATTCATGAAATTAACAAAGGAACAACAACAAGAAATAAAGGATCAACAGTCTCAAGAAAATAAAACCAAAAGAGTTACAGTTGCTGAACTTGAAAATATTCTCTATGAGGCTATCCCTATTTTGGATCATGGTTTTATAAGAGTAATTGATTATATGGGGGACGATACTTCTATCGTTCAAGCAGCTAGAGTTTCATACGGAAAAGGTACAAAAAAAGTTTCAACTGATGCAGGGCTTATAAAGTACTTGATGAGACATTGGCATAGTACTCCCTTTGAAATGTGTGAGATAAAATATCACGTCAAACTTCCCATTTTTATAGCTCGTCAATGGATAAGACATAGGACAGCAAATGTGAATGAATATTCTGCAAGATATTCTATTTTAGATAAAGAGTTTTATTTACCAGCTGTGGAAAATTTAGCTGCACAATCTCAAAGTAATAGACAAGGAAGAGGAGACGTTCTTTCAGGTGATCAAGCAAAAAAAGTTTTAGATTTATTAAAAAAAGATGCAGAGCAAACTTATGATAATTATGAAACTATGCTTAATGAAAGATATGATGGTTCTGTAATTGATGAAAAACAAGTTGGTTTAGCAAGAGAACTAGCAAGGATGAATTTAACACTTAATACTTATACTCAATGGTATTGGAAAACCGACCTTTTAAATTTAATGAATTTTTTAAGATTAAGAGCAGATCATCACGCACAATTTGAAATCAGAGCTTATGCTGATGCAATGTTAGATACTGTTAAAAGATGGGTACCAATTACTTATGATGCATTCTTGGATTATAGAGTGGGAGGCACCGAAGTATCCTCAAAAGGTAAAAAAATTATTCAAAAACTTATCAGTGGTGAAAAAGTAGATGTTGAAAAATCTGGCCTATCAAAAAGAGAATGGAATGAGCTTATGACTGCTTTAGAACTAAAAGATAAAATAATATAAATTTAAAATAATTATTAATTTTTAAAAGTAAATTGATTTTATTTTTTTAGCTAAGTTAACATAAATTTGAGATATTTTATTGTTTGGATCACTTTCTACTATAGGCTTTCCTTGATCTCCAAATTTACCAACATTTGGATCGATTGGTATTTCAGCCAAAAACTCTTTATTAAATTCTTCTGCTGTTCTTTTAACTCCACC
>CACPQC010000035.1 GCA_902635975.1 uncultured Pelagibacteraceae bacterium | reverse complement strand
ATATTTTGAGCCAGGTTTTTAAATCCCTTAATAAAAAAATCTCTCAAGGTAATAAAAAATAAATAAAAAGCTGAAGTAAATAAAATCGTATTCACTAAAAAACTAATCTCTAATATTCTAATTATTAAAAAAGATAGTATTAATGAGATTGCAAAAAGTAACAATAAATGAGATTTATTTTGAAGATTTGATTTAATCCAATTCAATTTTGGACCGATTGCCATCGCCAGAAGAAAAGGAATTAAAAATGGAATTATTAGTTTATGATAAAAAGGTGGACCAACTGATATCTTTTGTGAAGTTAAGACATCTAAAAATATTGGATATATAGTACCAATTAAAACAACTGCTAGAAAATACATCATAAACCAATTATTAATTAAGATTGAAGTTTCCTTACTTAACCAAAAAAAAGAAGTGTTGTTTTGTCCATCAGTTTTATGAAAAAAGAAAAAAACAAAAAGTGAGAGAAATATTAGCGTGAATAAAAAGATTAATATGTATAAACCTCTTTCCGGATCATTGGCAAAAGTATGTACAGAATTTAAAATTCCTGATCTAACTAAAAAAGTACCACTCATACTTAGAGTAAACGTTGCAATCGATAGGATGACAACCCATGAAGTTAAAAGTAATTTTTTTTCCAATACTAGTACACAATGAAAAAGAGTGGTCAATGCTAACCAGGGCATTAATGAAACATTTTCGACGGGATCCCAAAACCAAAAACCTCCCCAACCTAATTCATAATAAGCCCATATAGAACCTAATAAAATTCCTAAAGTAAGAAAAATCCAAGAAATTAAAATCCATTGTTTAATATGCTTCGCCCACTCTTTTGATATATAATTAGTTGATGAGGCTGCTAAAACAGAAGAAAAAATTATAGATGATCCAACATATCCCAAATATAAAATTGGAGGATGAATTGCTAAAGCAGGGTCCTGTAAAATCGGGTTTAGCCCAAGACCTTCTGATGGTACTGGATAAATTTGAGCAAAAGGATTAGACGTTTGTATCAAAAAAATTAAAAAACCAATTATTATTATTTGTTGGAACAATAAAGTTAATACTCTATATTTTTTTGGTTGTTTTTTAGAGCTTATTAAAAACAAAAAAATAAATAAAGTTAGTACTAGCAACCAAAGAAGCAAACTTCCCTCATGATTTCCCCAAGTTCCAGAAATTTTATAAAACAACGGTTTAGTTGTATGTGAATGGTTAAACACTGTTGAGTTGCTAAAATCAGAATTTATAAATGCTATAATTAGTCCAAAAAAACTTAAAATAATAAATAACAATTGTAGAAAAGTTAAAGATAAAAGCTTGTTATCAAAATTAATTGTATTTTTTAAGTTTTTAAAAGAGAAAAATAAAATTAAAACTGAAAACCCAAGGCTAAAAAATAACGAATAAGAACCTATTAAACTTGCCAAAATCTACTTCCCCTCTATTGCAGCTTTTACCTCTGGTGGCATATAGTTTTCATCATGCTTAGCTAATATTTTAGTAGCTAGAAAAAAATTTTTATCTTTTAAATATCCCTCTGCTACAACCCCTTTGCCCTCCGCAAAAAGATTAGGAACAACACCTGAATAAGTAACTATTATTTCATTTTTAAAGTCAGTAATAATAAAATTCAGCTCCTCTGCTTGAACCGATATTGATTTATTCTTGACCATTCCACCCACTCTAATCTTTTTTTTATTTAGTTCTGGTAACCCTTTTATTTCTGATGGGGATTGAAAAAAAACTACATTTTCCTCGAGTGATTTTAAGATTAAAAAAATTGTCAAAGATAATGTGACGAATATTAATAAGATAAAAAAAAACCTTAATTTAACTTTACGACCATACATGGTTTAAAAGCTAAATGCTTGAAGTGTTTGATAAGATTTCTTTGTTCATCCCTTGAGATTTAGCTAATGATACTCTCTCAGAGTTTAGAGTTCCAAATTTAACAATAAATTTATTTCTCTCTTTCACATACTGATTTTTGATAACAAAGTATAGTGTAGCAAAACTTACCAGAGTAAATATAAAAGCAGACCAAACATAAAGTCCGTATCCGTTCATAATTAAAATTTCATTTATCATAATCTATCAAGGCCTTTATTTTTAATCTTTATCAGTTCTGTATTATATTTCATTAAAAAAATTAATAGAGAAAATAGAGCAAATGCCGCAGTCATAATCATTAACGGAAACAGCATCGAAATATCAATTGAAGATTTAGTAAAAATATTAATAGATGCTGGTTGATGTAAAGTATTCCACCAGTCTACTGAATATTTAATTATTGGTACATTTATTATACCAAGAATTGTAATTATTAATGTTGCTTTAAAAACACTATCTTTATCTTCAAAAACTCTCCAGGCAAAAAGATATAATAAATAAAATAAAGCTAAAATTAACATCGCTGTAATTCTTGCGTCCCATGCCCACCATGTCCCCCAAGTTGGTCTACCCCAAATAGATCCTGTAACAAGAGCGATTATATTAAATATAAAACCAGAGGGAGCTAAGCTTTTAGAAATTAAGAAAAAATTCTTAATCTTAAATATATATCCAATTATTGACAATAAGGTTATCAACGAAAATATCCCAAGAGAGATCCATGCAGACGGCACGTGTACATACATTATTCTTACCGCATCCCCTTGTTTATAATCCTCTGGAGAAAATATTAATGCCTCTAACAATCCTATCGAAAGAACAATAATAAATAGAAATAAAACGTACTTAGGTGCTTTTGATGTGATTGAAAAAATTTTATTTGGTTCAAAATATTTAAACATATACCAATGATATATTACGGAATTTTTATCTGATCAAGAATGTAGAGGGAGATAATGAAGGGTAATAGTTTAACACTCTTGATCAGAATTAATGTTAATTTAGTATCTGGCTGTGTCAAAGATTTGAGCTAAATGTGTTTAAAAAAAGATTTATCTAATTCGAGGGCTTAAAATAACTTGAGCCTTTTTTTCCTGAAAAAATTTCCTCAATTAAAGGATGTTTGATAGGCTCACCAGAGTCGTCTACCAACAGGTTTTGTTCAGATACATATGCTTCATAAGTTATTTCATCATTTTCAGCCAATAAATGGTAAAATGGTTGATCTTTCCTAGGCCTTACATTTTTTGGTATCGATTGATACCATTCTTCAGAGTTGTTAAATTCA
>CACPQC010000034.1 GCA_902635975.1 uncultured Pelagibacteraceae bacterium | reverse complement strand
AGTGAAGCGAAAGTATTAGTTGTAGATAGACAGCTACATATAGAAGTTAAGAAAGCGTTAAGTGTTTTAAAAAGAAAAATTACCATCATTGATATTGTTGATAAATTTGCTGATCAATCTAAGTGTGAAAAAATTGGCGATTTAGAGTATGAAAGTTTTTTAAATACTGGTGATGAAGATTATGGCTGGAAAATGCCAGAGGACGAGTGGCAAGCAATATCATTGAGCTATACATCAGGAACTACAGGTAATCCTAAGGGAGTTGTTTATCATCACAGAGGATCATACTTGATGTCTACTGGAAGCGCTGTTGCTTGGAATATGCCTAATAGATTAAACTTTTTGACTATTGTGCCAATGTTTCATTGTAATGGCTGGGGTTATCCGTGGACTGTCCCAATGTTAAATGGAAGAACAATTTGTTTAAGAAATATCGATATAAAAAAAATATTCGAATTAATTGATAAATACAAAGTTACTCATTTTGGTGGTGCTCCAATTGTATTAAATATGATTACGGGTGCTCCTGAAACTGACAGAAAAAAATTAAAAGAAAAAGTTTATGTGCTCACAGCTGGAGCTCCTCCACCAAGTATTATATTCAAAAAAATGAGAGAACTTGGATTTGAGGTAATGCATGTTTACGGATTAACTGAAACTTATGGACATGTTACCCAATGTGCATGGAATGATGAATGGAATGAATTTGATGAAGAAAAACAAAACGAAATTAAAGCAAGACAAGGAGTAAGATATCCCAATACTGAAGGAATATCAGTGATGGATCCAGAAACAATGAAAGAAGTACCTAAAGATGGAAAAACAATTGGTGAGATTATGATTAAGGGAAATGTTGTTATGAAAGGGTATTTTAAGGACAAAGATGCTACGAATAAAGCTATGGATGGTGGATGGTTCCACTCTGGTGATTTAGCAGTCATGCATTCTGACGGTTACGTCAAAATTCAAGATAGATCTAAAGACATAATTATTTCAGGAGGAGAAAATATATCGTCAATAGAAATAGAAAATACTTTGGCAAAGCACCCTTCGGTTTCAATTGCTGCGGTTGTTGCTAAGCCTGACCAAAAATGGGGCGAGGTTCCATGTGCGTTTATTGAATTAGTAAAAGATAAGCCAGCTACTGAGAAAGAATTAATCAGTTTTTGTAAAGAAACTCTTGCCGGATTTAAAGTTCCAAAACAAGTAGTTTTTTGTGAATTACCTAAAACCTCAACAGGAAAAATTCAAAAATTTGAGTTAAGAAAAAAATTTTAACAATCTTATCGAAAGTTTCCATTATAAATTAAATTATCAATATCTGACGTATAATTATGATTGAAAAAGCATTTGAAATGAGAGAAAAGATCTAAAAATTAAAAAAAATGAAAAATTTTCCAATTGTAAAATCAAGAAGATTGAGAAGCACACCCTACACTGATAGGATCGAGTCTCACGGTGTAAGTAGCTATACAGTTTACAATCATATGTTGCTACCTGCATCATTCAAGTCCCTAGAGTCCGATTATCATCATTTGAAAAAATTTGTTCAAGTTTGGGACGTCGCTGCAGAAAGACAAGTAGAAATTTCTGGAAAAGATTCTGCAAAATTAGTGCAATTAATGACTTGTAGAGATTTATCCAAATCAAAAGTTGGGAGATGTTATTATGCCCCACTTGTTGATGATCAAGGTCTTTTAGTTAACGATCCAATAATAAATAAATTGGCAGATGATAGATGGTGGTTATCGATTGCTGATTCTGATGTAATTTTTTTTGCCAAAGGTCTTGCTGCAGGAAATAAATTTGAAGTAGAAATTAAAGAGCCAAATGTAAATATATTAGCTGTTCAAGGACCCCTCTCAGATGATTTAATGGCAAAATTATTTGGTGATGAAATAAGACAATTAAAGTTTTTTAATTTCAAATATTATGAATTTAAAAAGTATAAATATTTTATTGCTAGGTCAGGCTGGTCAAAACAAAGTGGTTTTGAGATTTATGTAGAAGACAATTTAGCAGGTCAGGATTTATATGATTATCTTTTTGAATATGGCTCTAAATACAACGTGAAAGCAGGGTGTCCAAACTTGATCGAGAGAATAGAGTCAGCTTTATTTTCTTATGGAAATGATTTTGATAATAGAGATAATCCTTTTGAAGCAAATTTTGATAAGTTCATACATTTAGACAATGGAATTGATTTTCTAGGTAAAGAAAAGTTAAAAAAAATAAGACAAGAGGGCATTTCAAGAAAACTGATGGGAGTAAAAATTGATCATAATAAAATTGACATGTATTGTGAAAAGACATTATTAGACGATAATAATAAAGTTATGGGCTATGTCAGATCAGCAGCATATTCTCCAACATTTAAAAAAGTTATTGGTATAGCCATGATTAACAAACCTTATTGGGATGGCAAAACTCAATTTAAAATAGATATTAACGAGAAAATATTTGTAGGAACAATTTGCGATTTGCCTTTCATTTAGTATAAAAATAAACGTTAATATGAATTTAGCAATTGTTGGTGCAACAGGAAATGTTGGAAGAAAAATTTTAGAGGTTCTTGAAAAAAAAGAACTCAAAATTGATAATCTATATTTAGTTGCTTCTTCAAAAAGTTTAGGAAAAAAAATTAAATTTAGAGACAAAGAATATGATGTGGTTGATCTAGATAATTTTGATTTCTCAAAAGTTAAAATTACTTTCTTTGCAGCTGGCAAAAAAATTTCTAAAGAATTTGCAGAAAAAGCCTCAAAGAAATCATTAGTTATAGATAATTCAAGTTTTTTTAGAATGGATCCTGAGGTTCCTTTAATAGTCCCACAGGTGAATTCTAAAGATTTAAGAAATATGAAAAAAAACATTATTGCAAATCCTAATTGTTCAACTGCACAATTAGTGATTGCCCTCAAACCTTTACATGATTTGTTTATAATCAAAAGGGTAGTTGTCTCTACCTATCAATCAGTATCAGGAGGTGGCAAAGAGCCTATGGACGAGCTGATTGAACAAACTAAACTAGCATTAGATGGAAAAAAAATTGATTCGAAAAATTTCACAAAACAAATAGCTTTTAATGCTATCCCACATATTGATGTCTTCTCAGATGATGGTTATACAAAGGAAGAATTAAAAATGAGTAACGAGACAAAAAAAATTTTGGATGATAAGATTAATTTGACAGCAACATGTGTGAGATTACCAATATCTATATCTCATTCTGAGTCAGTTAATTTACAGTTTGAAAAGCCATTTTCTTTAGAAAAAGTAAAAGAGGCGCTAAATGACTTTGAGGGTTGCAAAGTGATAGATCAAAGAGAAGATGGTGGATATATAACACCTTTGGAGGCGGAAGGAAGAGACGAGACGTTTATCTCAAGAATAAGAGAGGATCATACAATCAAAAATGGATTAAATCTTTGGATTGTTTCTGATAATCTTCTAAGAGGCGCGGCTTTGAATGCAGTAGAAATAGCAGAAAAATTAATTAAAAATAATTTTTATGGAAAATAAAGAACCTTTATCACCTCATATTCAGATTTATAAGTGGCATATTTCATCATTGGTATCCATCTCACATAGAATAACAGGAATAATTAATATAATTGCAATTACCTTTATTTGTTTGTTAGCTTCTCTCCTTGTTTTTGGTCAGAATAGTTATGAAATGATTAATTTATTTTTAATTTCAACAATAGGAAAATTTTTTATACTTGGAATTACATGGTCTTTTTGTTTTCAAGTTTTAAGTGAGATTAGACATTTAATTATGGATTTGGGTTACGGTTTTGAACTAAAGACAACAAAAATAACTGGTTTAATTGTTATATTTGGATCAGTATTGTTGACTGTGATTTTTTTTTTAATTG
>CACPQC010000033.1 GCA_902635975.1 uncultured Pelagibacteraceae bacterium | reverse complement strand
GAATTACATCTCTTTAAAGAAGCTCTTTTTTATGATGAAATCGAGATTATAGATGAAAATGAATTAATTTCGAAAGATGATTTTAAAGAGATCTATCTTAGAACTTCCAAAAAAATTAATTACCATTTAGAGTTTACAAAAAGGCTATATTGGTATTATCAACAAGTTTTGAAGATTTTATTTGCAATCAATTTTGCCCAAAAAGAAAATAAGAATATTATAATATGGGATGCAGATACAATTATAATTAAAAAAATAAATTTTTTTACGGAAAATAATTCAATTCAATACGGAACTTTTAATGAATTTCATAAACAATATTATATGACGAATAATGAAATTCTAAAAACTTTACCAAAATACCATTTATCATTCCTGCTACAATTTATTAGTTTAACCCAAAAGGAAATTTTGTTTTTAAAGAAAAAATTATTTGGAGAAGTTAATTATGATGAAAAAACTCTGCCTATAAAACTATCAGAAATAATATTGTCAGGTATTTTTAATACACACAAAGAATATAATGGATCGATGTTTTCTGAGTTTGAATTAATAGGACAATCAAATCACATGCTAAACAGGATAAAACAAAAACCAATATTGACATTAAGATTTGGTCTAGATGGCTTATTGAATAAATATCAAATTACTTTGATTAGATTTCTAAATTTTAAACACATTACATATGAACATTCTCATATTAATAAAAAAAGCCAAGGTATGCTAGAGAGAAAGCAAACCTGGTTCGGATTAATTAAATTGATAATTAAGAATTTATCAAAATTCTATTTAAGAATATTACGTCATAATTATTTATATAAAAAACACTATGAAGAAAAATAAGTTAATTAAAATAAAATATTTTAGTATTTAAAAATAATATAAAATGGAGATGTGTGTGAGTGGTTTAAACAGCACGCTTGGAAAGTGTGTGTACTTTAACAAGTACCGTAGGTTCGAATCCTACCATCTCCGCCATTAAATAGTGCTTGATTTTTGTGCTAATTTTAGCGCCATTTATGAGATAAGAAAATTTTAATTAAACAAATTTTATTAAAAGATGATATAATTTATTTTTCCAAAATTTTAAAAAATGAAAAATAATACATCATATCAAGCAGACTCAATTAAAGTCTTAAAGGGTCTTGAGGCGGTAAAAAAAAGACCAGGAATGTACATTGGTGACACTGATGATGGAACTGGTTTACATCACATGGTTTACGAAGTGATTGATAATTCAATAGATGAGGCTTTAGCTGGTTATTGCAAAAATATAAATGTTAAAATTAATTCTGATGAGACCATTACAATAAGAGATGATGGCAGAGGAATACCTGTTGATATGCATAAAGGTGAAAAAAAGTCTGCCGCTGAAGTTATAATGACCCAATTACATGCGGGTGGAAAATTTGATCACGATTCCTATAAAGTTTCGGGAGGCCTTCATGGAGTTGGTGTCTCGGTAGTAAATGCTCTATCTGAAAAACTTAAACTTGAGATAAATAGAGATGGAAAAAAATATTTTATTGAATTTGCTAATGGAACTGCAAAATCAGCACTTAAAACGATAGGTAAATCTAAAGAGTCAGGTACGCAAATAACTTTTTTACCTTCAAAGGAAATTTTTTCCTCAACAAAATTCAACGGTAAAACCATTATTAAAAGAATCAGGGAATTGGCATTTTTAAATAAAGGAATTAAAATTACTTTCAATGATTTAAATCAAAAAAAAGAGAAAGAACTTGAGTTTAAATATGATGGTGGAATCTTAGAGTTTGTTGAATTTTTAAATGAAAAAAAAGAAAAAATTAAGAATAAGAATGGCAACGATCTTTTTAAAAGGCCAGCCTACTTAGAGGGAAAAAAAGAAAATATTGAAATAGAGTGTTCCTTAAAATGGAATGCAGGGTATTCTGAGGACTTATTAGCCTATACGAATAATATTAATCAAAAAGATGGTGGCACACATGTTTTGGGTTTCAGAAGTGCTTTAACTAGAGTAATTAATAAATATGCGAATGAACATAATCTTCTAAAAAAAAATAAATTGGCAATTGCTGGTGATGATATAAAAGAGGGATTGTCATGCGTTCTTTCAATCAAAATACCTGATCCTAAATTTTCTTCTCAAACAAAAGACAAATTAGTGTCTTCAGAGGTAAGAACTATAGTTGAGACCGTTATCAATGAGAAACTATCTATTTGGTTTGATCAAAATCCATCAATTGCTAGAATTGTGTTAGCTAAAATTATTCAAGCTGCTTTAGCAAGAGATGTTGCAAGAAAAGCCAGGGAAAATGTTAGAAGAAAAGGTGCCTTAGAACTTAGTGGTTTACCTGGAAAGTTAGCAGACTGTCAAATAGGCAAACAAGAAGGGACAGAGTTATTTATCGTTGAGGGTGATTCTGCCGGAGGATCGGCGAAACAGGGAAGAAATAGAAGCAATCAGGCAGTTCTACCTTTAAGAGGAAAAATTTTGAACACTTATGTAGAGGAATTAAATGTTAAGAAAAATGGAAATAAATTGACAGATTATAGAACTAAAGCTTTGTCAAAAATGATTTCATCCAATGAAATTGTAACACTAATAAATGCTTTAGGTCTTGATCCAAAATCCCAAGAGATAGATTTAAAAGATTTAAGATATGGAAAAATTATAATAATGACAGATGCTGATGTTGACGGCTCTCATATTAGAGCCCTATTATTAACTTTTTTTAACAACAAACCATTTAATAAATTGATTGAACACGGTTATGTATATCTTGCACAACCACCATTATTTAAGATTAATAAAGGAACAAAAAGTATTTATATTAAAGATGAAAAAGAATTAGAAAATTTTATTTTACAAAATAATAAAGTCTTTAAAAAAATAAAAAGAGGTTCTAAAGATTTTCAAAAATTTTTAGATAAAGAGAAATCTCAAATGAGTATACAAAGATTCAAAGGTTTGGGAGAAATGAATCCAGAGGAATTATGGAATACGACTTTAGATCCAGAAACTAGAAATTTGTTACAAGTTCAATATTCAAAGGATTTAAAAAAAGATCAGAGTTTAATACATACTTTAATGGGAAATGATGTTGCTTTACGTAAAGATTTTATAACATCAAATGCAATTAATGTAAAAAATCTTGACATTTAAAAATGAAGTTTTTTGAAACTTCTAAATATTTTTCATTAAAGAAATCAACTTACATTTCACTAAGATGGATTGCCATAATTGGTCAATTACTATCAATATATATTGTATACTTTTTTCTTGATTTTGATTTTAATTTCATCTTGTCTAATTTGATTGTTATTTTAGGAGCAATAAGCAATTTATATTTGATCTTTATTTACAAAAAAACGCAATTATCTGAAAGATCAGCTTTAATTTTTTTAATTATAGATATATTTCAGTTGGCAGGTTTAATTTATTTAACGGGAGGAATAGTAAACCCTTTTATAATATTTTTAATAATTCCGAGTGTTTTTGCATCTTCAAATTTAGGTTTTAAAACAAACTTATTATTGGTAATTACAACCTGCTTGATAATAATTTTATTGACCTTTTATTCAGAGGACTTACCAGCACCATTAAACGACCACTTTCATGTAGACGACTATTATTATTACTCTATTCCAATTGCCTTAATAATAGCTCTTATATTTCTTAATTATTTTGCAATTATATTTGGCTCCGAGTCAAGACTTAGAAAAGAAGCTTTGAATAAGATGGAAGAGGTGATGGCAAAAGAACATGAAATGCTGTCATTAGGAGGGCAAGCTGCAGCAGCGGCTCACTCTCTTGGTACACCTCTTTCAACAATTAAAATTATCACTCAAGAACTATTAAAACAATTGAAGAATAATAAAGAAGTAATACAAGATA
>CACPQC010000032.1 GCA_902635975.1 uncultured Pelagibacteraceae bacterium | reverse complement strand
AGGTATATTCACGTTGTTGAGTGGGGCAGGTATCTTTATTTCTTCATTACATCAGTTTAGTTCAATTTTACTAATAACTGCTTCATTATATTTTTTATATAGAAATAAATATAATTATTAATTATTTTCTCTCAATAACAAATAGTTCGTTATTAAAATATAATCCTTTATTTTTATTAACAATTTGCTGGACAATTTTTTGATAATTTTTTTTTTTTTCAGCACTCAGTATCTGTTTATCTGATATTTGATTTACATAAATTGCAGCGTTCCATGCTGAAAATATAAGTGAAGTAGCGATACCTCCACTAATTTCATTTGGCAAAGCTCTTAATACATATCTTATATTTGTTTTTTTATTAAATTTAAGATCTTTTAATAAATTTTTGTCAGTATTTTTTTTAATATATTCCAAGATTGATTTATATAATGAGGGAAATGGTTTTTCTTCTGGCCAAATTTTCTTAATTATTTGATTACCAGGGTCATTTCCACAGGCATGAATAACAGCTAATTTACCTTTTTTATTTAATGACTTAACCATTGGATCAATCACATATTTTACTTTTTTTTCAACAGAAATTCTTGATCTATAAGGCTGTGAAGCTATGATCAAATCGAAATTATTTTTACCATTATTTTTTTTTGGAATAATATTTTTTAAAGAAAACTCCTGATCTTTTCTATAAATTATAATTACTGAGGGCTCTTTGTAGGTTGGATTACCATTTATTGGGTTTCTTTCAATTTGCCATTTTTTACTCAAAAACCCTCGGTTAAGTTTTCTTAGTTGATCAGAGAAATCAAGGGATGATTTTCCTTTTAGTTTTACAATTTTCCAATTCATTTTTTTTTGTTTGATCTTATTCTTTGACCTTAATAAAGTAGACTCAACATAGTTTAGATTTGAAATAACAAATACTGTATTTTTATGTTCTACAAATCTGTCAGGAAGTTTTTCAAGGCCCAACCTCACATCTTCTAAACTTATTTCTTTAGTACTTATTAGCATAGGAATATTTGGCATTTTTTGATGACATTGTCTCATAATACTCATTAATAAAGATCCATCTCCCATACCTGCATCAAAGACTTTTAATGCAGGATATTTAGGTTTTAACTTTTGAATTATTGGTTTTAAAGCATCAGCAATTTTATTTTTTTCATTTGTAGTAGTTACAAAAAGTAAATACTTTTGCCTATTATCAAAAAATCTAAAATTCTTCTTCATAAGTATATAAGTGCTTATTTTTTAGGTGGATAATTTGTTGTTATAAATTTTTTTAGAACATTAAGAACTCTATCAGCTTCTTCCAATAACATCATATGTCCGCAGTTATCAATAATATCCACTTGACTACCTTCAATCAAATCCGCAAGTTTTTTTCCCTCTTTAACTGGGCACATTTTATCATCGGTTGCTAGTATTGATAAAGTGGGGATTTTTATTTTTTTTGCAGCTTCGAATCCATTTTTGTAGTTATCGCAAGCTCTAAAATCAACTCCCAGCGTATTCTTAATTGTTCTGGTTTTTGCCAACATAGAACCAGTGTTTATATGATAGAGGCCTGGTACTGGGTGTCCTCCAAAATGACCAGCTGGTCCATGCGCCCAATCCATCATCAGTTCTACTGCTTTGGGGTCATCATTCTCCGCTAAAGATAATAGCTCAGGGTTCATTGGAATTGCACCAGCACCTCCCATAAGAATCAAAGTTTTTATTTTATCAGGATATCTTGCGGTACATTCAACTGTAACTAAACACCCTTGCGAGTGACCAACTAATGATGCCTCTTTGTATTCTACTGCATCTATAACATTATTAATCCAATCAGCCATTGCCTCAATAGATTTTAAACTTTCACCTCCAGATAAACCATGCCCAGGCATATCTAATGCCAAAACACTATAACCGTGAAAAGCAAAGTATCTTGTTTGCAATACCCAGGTCATATGAGTAAGTCCACTACCGTGAACAAATATTATTAAAGGTTTACTCTTGTCGAATGGTCTACCACCAGTTGATGCATAGACTTCATGATTATTTACTTTAAATTTCATTGATTGGATACGAGCCTAGGTTTTCTAGCAGCTCTAAATCCATTCTCAAAATCATTCTTGATATCATCAATATCTTCAATCCCAACGGAAAGTCTAATCATGTCATGAGATAATCCTGCAAATTTTAATGTAGCCTCATCCATTTGAGAGTGAGTTGCTGAAGCGGGATGAATAACAAGTGTTCTTGTATCACCAACATTTGCTAAATGAGAAGCTAATTTAACATTATTAATAAAAGCCTCACCAGCTTCTTTACCGCCTTTAATACCAAAAGCTATCATTGAACCTTTGCCATTTGGTAATAACTTATTTGCTAATTCATGATCAGGATGATCAGGGACACTCGGATGTGAAACCCAAGCAACACTTTCGTGACCTAGTAGATATTCAACCATTTTTTCAGCATTAGCACAATGTTTTTGCATCCTTACTGATAAAGTTTCAATACCTTGTAAAACATTCCAAGCATTTTGTGGACTTAAACAAGGTCCGAAATCTCTCATTCCTTCTGCTCTTGCTTTCATAGTAAATGCAGTTGGTCCAAACTCTTCAGCAAAAGATAAACCATGATAACCTTCGTAAGGTTGTGTCATCGTAGGAAATTTATCATTTTGCATCCAATCAAATTTTCCACCTTCGACAATTATTCCTGCCATTGAAGATCCATGACCAGCCATCCATTTAGTTAATGAGTGAACTACAATATCAGCGCCGTGCTCAATTGGCCGGCATAGATAGGGTGTTTGGTATGTTGCATCAACCATTAAAGGTATACCTGCTTCATGAGCAATTTTTGCTATTGCTGGCATATCCATCAATTCATTCCCAGGATTACCAACGAGTTCCCCAAAAATACCTTTGGTATTTTTTTGTATCGCTTTTTTAAATCCTTCTGTGTCTCTTGGTTTTACAAAAGTAGTTTTTATTCCGAATTTTGGTAAGGTTAGTCTAAAAAGATTTACTGTACCTCCATATAATTGTGATGACACAACTAAATGATCTCCGGCTTCACACAATGTCATCACAGCTAAGAATATTGCACTCATCCCTGAAGAGGTAGCTAAAGCTGCTGTACCACCCTCAAGTGACGCAACTCTTTCTTCAAGAACGGCAACTGTTGGGTTCGATATTCGACTATATATGTGACCACCTCTTTCAAGATTAAATAGTGCAGCAGCGTGATCTACATCATCAAATAAATATGAAGTTGTTTGGTAAATTGGCACTTGTCTAGACCCGGCATTTTTGTGTGGTTGATATCCGGCGTGCAGACTCAATGTATCAAATTTATACGTTTTAGCGTCTATGCTTTTATTTTTTTTATCTTTCATATATAATCCTTATTTTTAAATGTTAATAGTTAAGTATCAACATTAATATAAATTGACAATATGACATTTATCAGTATTAATCGCGCCAATCATGACTAAATTTGTTAACAAAAATCAACTTAATAATAATTGGTATGAAATTGATGCTAAAAATGCTGTAATTGGACGATTAGCAGCTGTTATTACCAAGATTATAAGAGGAAAAAACAAAACTACATTTACACCTCATATGGATAATGGCGACTTTGTAGTTGTGAAGAATATAGAACATGCAAAATTTACTGGAAAAAAATTTCAGGATAAAAAATATTATCGACACACTGGATATCCTGGGGGAATTAAAGTGACTACGCCTGAAAAACTTCATGAAAAAAAACCTGATGAAGCTCTTAAATTAGCTGTTAAAAGAATGCTTCCAGGAGGTGTATTAGGAAGAAAACAACTTTCAAAATTAAAAATTTATTCTGGAAATGATCACCCACATACCGCGCAAAATCCAAAAATTATAGAATTAGCAAAATTAAATAACAAAAATTTGGTGCGCAACTAAAATGGAAAACGCTGAGTTAAATAATAACAAGTCAAAGTTAAAATTGGATTTTAAAGATAGTAAGTATGCCACAGGTAGACGAAAAACCTCAATTGCTAAAGTTTGGTTAAAAAAAGGCTCAGGTAAGATTTATGTTAATGGTAAACTTTTTAGTGATTATTTTGTAAGTGAAAATCACAAAATGCAAATAACAAGACCTTTTGATATTATTAATCAACCAACTGCATATGATGTAAAATGCAGTGTAAGCGGAGGCGGCCACACAGGTCAAGCAG
>CACPQC010000031.1 GCA_902635975.1 uncultured Pelagibacteraceae bacterium | reverse complement strand
TGCTTATGGTGGACTTCGAAAATTTTACTTAAAAATTTTTTTCCCAAAGAACCAGATGCAATTTCAGTCAAATACATTAAAAGATTTATCCCTAAACTCATATTTCCAGCTTTTAAAATTGGAATTTTTTTTGAATATTTTTCAATTAAGCTCTCCTCTTTTTTTGAAAAGCCAGTAGTTCCTATTACAACCCTTTTTTTTAATTTTAAGGCAATCTTTAATATTTCAAATGTACATTTAGGAATTGTAAAATCTATGATTAAATCTACTTTTTTAAAAACCTTATGAGTATTTAAGTCAATAGCGATACCATTAATTTTCTTATTAATCCTTTTGCTTTCTGTTAATGCAGTTATTTTAAAGTTATGATCTTTTTTGGCTGATTTAATTATTTGGTTACCCATTCGGCCCATACATCCAGTAATTGCTAAATTTATTTTTTTCATCAAAAGATTAAATATGTAACTATCACAATGGATGAAACAATTACAGACCAAATGAGTAAATTTTTGAGAAATAATTTTAATTTTGAATTCGTTTCAATAAAGCCTGGAAGAACAAGAAACAAAACTGCAATTAAAAAGATAACTGGGATTATTTGATCTAACCCCATTTTTTAACTCTTCCAAAAATCTTTTGCTTTCTGAAAAAATTTTTTAATACTTGGGTTAGATTTTTCATTTTCTATTTTTCTAAACTGCTCTAATAGTTCTTTTTGTTCTTTATTTAAGTTAACCGGCACTTCTGTTTTTACTTGGACATACAGGTCCCCAAAGTCCCCTTTACGCATGAAAGGCATTCCTTTTCCTTTAAGTCTAAACTGTTTTCCATCTTGAGTTCCATCAGGTATTTTAATTTTCGCTTTTTTTCCATCTATAGTTGGAATTTCTATCGTAGTTCCAAGTGCAGCATCTGCAATTGATATTGGGAATTCAAAAAATAAATTTACATCTGATCTTTTAAATAAATCATGAGATTTTATATTAATAAATAAATATAAATCACCAGATGCACCTCCTCTTGTTCCTGCCTCACCTTTACCTGCTAGTCGTATTCTAGTACCATCATCTACTCCCTTAGGTATCGTTACAGAGATTTTTTTTGTAATTTGATTATTGCCCTGTCCGTTGCAATTAGAGCATGGATTTGTAATTTCTTCTCCACTGCCCACACATTGAGGGCAAGTTTGTTGCACTGTAAAAAAGCCTTGATTTGATCGAACCCTTCCGTTACCACCACAATAACTACATCTGTCAGGTGTTGTACCTGGCTTTGATCCATTTCCTTTACAGGTATTACATTTCTCTGAAGTTGAAAATTGTATATTTTGTTTTTTTCCAGAGTATGCTTCTTCTAATGTTATTGATAGATCATATCTTAGATCTGACCCTCTGTTATTAGAACTTCTTCCCCTTGATCCTCTTCTGCTACCACCAAAATCTCCAAAAAAATCTTCAAAGATATCTGAAAAATCGGTACCACCAAAACCACCAAAACCACTGAAGCCGCCTTGACCACCTCCTCCATTCTCGAAAGCCGCGTGACCAAAATTATCATAGTTTTCTTTTTTCGATTTATCAGAAAGCACACCATAAGCTTCACTTGCTTCTTTAAATTTCTCTTCTGCTGTTTTGTCGTTAGGATTTTTGTCTGGATGATATTTAACTGCTAATTTTCTGTATGCAGACTTTAGTTGCTCAGGGCTTGCATCTTTTCCTACGCCAAGGACATCATAGTAATCTCTTTTAGCCATGTATTAAACCTGGACAAATAGATGTCAGTTAAGCGCTTTTTTCTTTATTCTCGTCTTTTACTTCTTCAAAGTCAGCATCAACAACATTATCGTCTTTTTTTCCCTTTTCGTCTTTACCATCATCTTTATTAGAAGATGGTTTTGTACTTTGTTGTGATTTATAAATAGCCTCACCAAGTTTCATCGAAGCTTGAACTAGTGTTTCAGTTTTTTTCTTAATATCATCGGTGTTTTCACCTTTCAAAGATTCTTTAAGATCGTTTGAAGCATCTTCAATTGATTTTTTCTCAGCATCAGAGATTTTAGATCCATGTTCTTTCAAATTTTTTTCAGTTGAATGAATCAAAGTATCTGCTTGATTTCTTACATCAACAGACTCTCTTTTCTTTTTATCAGCTTCTTTGTTAGCCTCAGCATCTTTAACCATTTTTTCTATCTCTTCGTCACTTAAACCGCCAGAAGCCTGAATTTGAATTTTTTGTTCTTTACCTGTACCTTTGTCTTTTGCCGACACATTCACTATTCCGTTTGCATCGATATCAAACGTTACTTCAATTTGAGGGACACCTCTGGGTGCTGGAGCAATGCCTATTAATTCAAAATTTCCTAATAATTTATTATCAGTTGCCATTTCTCTTTCTCCCTGCAAAACTCTAATTGAAACAGCTGGCTGATTGTCTTCAGCAGTAGAAAATACCTGACTTTTTTTTGTAGGAATAGTTGTATTTTTTTCAATAAGTTTTGTAGATACTCCTCCTAGTGTCTCAATTCCAAGAGAGAGCGGTGTAACATCTAATAACAATACATCCTTAACATCTCCTTGTAATACACCAGCTTGGATAGCTGCACCCATTGCTACTACTTCGTCAGGGTTGACACTTTTGTTAGGGTCTTTGCCAAAAAAGTTTTTTACTTCTTCTATAACCTTTGGCATTCTAGTCATACCACCTACCATAACTACTTCATTAATATCACTTGCAGAAATTCCTGCATCTTTTAAAGCAGTTTTACATGGCGGTATCGTTCTAGCAATTAAATCTTCAACTAAAGCTTCAAGCTTTGCTCTAGTCATCTTTAAGTTAATGTGCTTTGGTCCAGTTTTATCAGCTGTGATAAAAGGAAGATTTATGTCTGTTTGTTCTGCAGCTGAAAGTTCTATTTTAGCTTTTTCAGCAGCTTCTTTTAATCTTTGTAATGCTAATTTGTCTGATTTGAGATCAATACCGCTATCTTTCTTAAATTCGCCAATTAGATACTCTACAACAGCATTATCAAAATCTTCTCCACCTAAAAATGTATCACCATTAGTAGATTTTACCTCAAATACACCATCACCTAATTCTAGTATTGATACATCGAAAGTTCCTCCACCTAAATCGTATACAGCTATTTTTTTATTTTGCTTTTTATCCAATCCATACGCTAATGAAGCAGCAGTAGGTTCATTTATAATTCTTAAAACTTCTAAGCCAGCAATTTTACCAGCATCTTTAGTTGCTTGTCTTTGTGCATCATTGAAATATGCAGGCACAGTTATAACTGCTTTAGTTACAGCCTGACCTAAGTATTTTTCAGCAGTCTCTTTCATTTTTTGAAGTATGAAAGCAGAGATTTGTGATGGTGAATATTTTTCTCCTTTTGCTTCAATCCAAGCGTCACCTTTTTCAGAGTTTACAATTTTAAAAGGTGCTGCTTCGACATCTTTTTTAACTGTAGGATCATCAAAATTTCTTCCAATTAATCTTTTAACAGCAAATATAGTATTTTCAGGATTAGTTACAGCTTGTCTTTTAGCTGGTTGACCAATTAATTTTTCATTCTCATCAGTAAATGCAACTACCGAAGGAGTTGTTCTTGCGCCTTCTGCATTTTCTAATACCTTAGCCTGTGTTCCTTCCATAATAGCAACACAAGAATTTGTAGTTCCCAAATCTATTCCAATTATTTTACTCATAATATTTATACCTGTAAAATTCCATATAGGTGCTAAATGCAAAACTACAAGCTGGCCTCATAATTATTTATCTTTTGAATTTTCCTCATTTTTGTCGTTTTTTTCCGCTTTTTTTGGAACTTTTTTTGATACTCCAACTAATGATGGTCTCAGTAGTCTGTCTTTTATAGTAAATCCTTTTTGAATTTCTTGGATTATTGTGCCTGGATCCTTAGTATCATCTTCTATTTCAATCATTGCTTGGTGAAAGTTTGGATCTAGTTTTTGATTTAGACTATCAATGGGTTTAATATCATTTTTTTCAAAAATAGATATTAGATCTTTCTTTATTACATTTAAATGGTCGAGAATTTTTTTTAATGCTTCAGTTTCTTTAAGTTTATCATCGTTCTCTAAAACATTTTTTGATCGTTCTAAGTTATCAATTAAGCTTAATGCCTCTTTAGCAAAACTATAACCACCATATTCAAATGCATCTTGTTTTTCTTTTTCAAACCTTCTTCTTTGATTTTCCATTTCAGCAAAAGTCCTTGCTAGCTTATCTTCAAGTTCAGTAATTTTTTCAGCAGGAGAAGACTCTGTTATTTTTTCTTTTTCATCTGACGAAATATCTTCCGGCTGAAGATTATTTCTATTTTCACCAATATCATTCTCGGCATTTTCTGCC
>CACPQC010000030.1 GCA_902635975.1 uncultured Pelagibacteraceae bacterium | reverse complement strand
AATGTAAGAGATCATATACAATCATTATCTAATATTGAGTCAAGAGCATTAGTTTATCAAAAGATTTTACTTGAATCTGAAAAAGTTGAAAAATTAAGATTATTAAAAATTTTAAAGGAGTCATTTATAAAAGATAATCTTGAAAATGCATTTGATAGCGAGTTAAAGAAATTTCTAGATGTTATGGAACCGAGAGATATACCAGACAATCTAACAAGTTTTTATTACACTAATATAGAAATTAGTAAAAAAGATGAAAAAAAAATAAAATTCAACAAGGATGTGATGCATCAATCGAAACTTATTAGTTATTTTGATGGCAATTACTCAAAGTCCAAACTTGAAAAAGATCTACAAAATTTTTTAAAAAAAATAAAAAAAAAAAAAGAATACTCGTTTTCAAAAAAAGACAAAATTTTTTTAGAGTCATTAAAATCTGATGGGATTGAAGTTCCAAAAAAATATGATGATTTATATAAAATAAATCAATCCGAGATACCCACTGATATACAAGTAATGATTAACAATGATGAAAAAGGTGCAGCTCTGTTAAGAATAATAGAAGTCATTGGTCAAGATGATTTAGATAGAATTGATGATGATACGATGTATTTTATAATAGCTACATTAAATCAATTAAATATCGATAAGATAAGAAATGATATTTTATTAAAAGTTCTGCCTTTAAAAGTCTAAAAATTAGTTTATCTTTTTATTTCATGAGTATTAAAGAAATTATTACTGTACCTGATGATATTTTAAAAAAAATTTCTAATCCAATTGAAAAAGTTGGAATCAATGAAAAAAAATTAATTGATGACTTATTTAAAACAATGTATCACTCTAAAGGAATTGGCCTTGCGGCAGTTCAAGTAGGTATACTTAAAAGGGTTTTAGTTGTTGACGTCTCAAACAAAGATGAAAAAAATCAACCAATTGCGTTAATTAATCCCGTGATAAAAAATTTAAGTGAAGAAACATCAACTTATGAAGAGGGTTGCCTGTCAATACCTGAAACTTTCATTGAAATTGAGAGGCCAAAAATTTGTGAGGTGGAATATATTGATGAAAAGGGAGAGAAAAAAAATCTCAAATGTGAAGGGCTTCTATCTACTTGCATTCAGCATGAAATTAATCATTTAGATGGTAAATTAATCATTGATCATTTATCAAAATTAAAAAAAGACTTTATTATAAAAAAAATTTCAAAAATTAAAAAAAATCCAGACAGAATAGTAGTTTAAAGATGGCAAATAAGATTATCTTTATGGGTACCCCAATATTTTGTGTTCCGATCTTAAAATCTTTACATCAAAATGGCTATAATATTTCTGTAGTTTTTACTCAACCACCACAAAAATCTCATAGAGGACAAAAAATTAACAAGAGTCCAATTCAGGGCATTTCTGAAACTTTAAAAATAGATTATAGAACACCCAATACACTCAATGATAATCACGAGGAGTATGAATTTTTAAAAGAGCTAAATGCTGATCTAGCAATAGTTTGTGCATATGGACAAATTATTCCCAAAAATTTTTTAAACTTAACCAATAAAGGTTTTGTAAATATTCACGCCTCAATACTTCCTAGCTGGCGAGGAGCGGCGCCGATTCAAAGATCGATTATGAATTTAGACTCTGAAACAGGAATAAGTATTATGAAGATTAATGAAGAATTAGATAGTGGGCCGGTAAGCAACATATATAAGCTTAAAATAGATAAAAATCAAAATGCTCAAGAAATTTCAGAAAAATTATCCAAGTTAGCTGCTGAAAAAATTTTAGATAACGTAGACGATATACTTGAAAATAAAGCAAAGTTTATTGATCAAGATCATTCTAAAGCAACTTACGCAAAAAAAATTCGTAAAGAGGAGTCACAAATTGATTGGGATGAAGATGCTTCAAAAATTATTGGAAAAATAAATGGATTATTTCCGTCACCTGGAGCTTCTTTTACTTTTAATAACGAAAGATATAAAATTTTGAAAGCCGTAATTGGTAATGGTATAGGTGAAGTTGGAGAAATAATTTCAAATAACTTAGAAGTGGCATGTAATAACAATCAATCTATCAAGATTCTCGAAATTCAAAGACAAGGAAAAAGACCCCAAAAAATTAATCAATTCTTGTTGGGCTCTAAAATAAAAAAGGGCTCGAAGTTATCAAATGTTTAGATACCAGATATTAATTGAATACGAGGGTACAAATTTCAGAGGTTGGCAAATTCAAAAAAAAGGCAAAACTGTTCAGGGATTGTTACAAGACAAAATTTCAAAACTTTTAAAAGAAAAAGTTATAATATATGGAGCTGGAAGGTTGGACATTGGAGTTCATGCAAAAGAGCAGTCAGCACATTTTGATTGTAAAAATAAGATTGATAAAATTGACAAGTTTTTAATATCAATCAATCACTTTTTAAACAAAGATGGAATAGCAATACTTAAGATTAAAAAAAAAAGTAAAAATTTTCATGCTAGATTTTCAGCTAAAGTAAGAGTTTATAATTACGTGATTATAAATCAGATCAGTAGACCAGTTTTAGATAAAAATAGAGGCTGGCACATTATGAAAGATCTTGATTTAGAATTAATGAGGAAATGTGCAAAAAAATTAATAGGAACTATGGATTTTAGTACTTTTAGAAAATCCAGTTGCAGAGCTAAAAGTCCAATAAAAACTATGAAATTAGTAAAAATCAAATCTACAAAAGATAAGATAGAAATAGAATTTAGATCTCAATCTTTTTTACAACAGCAGGTCCGGTCGATGGTAGGTTGTTTAAAATATGTTGGGGAAAAAAAATGGACATTAAAAAAATTTATAAATGTTATGAATTCTAGAAAAAGAACATTGTGTGCTCCACCTGCACCACCACATGGTCTTTATTTAACGAGAGTTATTTATTAATTCTTTTATTACTCATTGCAAATTTACGATGAATTCTCCAACGACTTTCCTCACGAACTATAAAACCACAACAATTTTTTGATCTACATTTACAAGGAAACTGTTTGTAATCCTCTTTATCAAAACTAAAGCCATAATCACAAGTTATCTCTTCACCTTTTTTAATATCTCTATCAGCAGTTATCCAAATTTTTAAACCTTTACCATCATAACGCGCATTCGCATCGCAGCTATGATTTACTAATCCAGCAATATTAAATGAGAAATCACCATCCAAAGTATATTTTTTATTTAAAGTAAATAGGTAAATAGGTTTTTTATTGTCATATTTGTCTGACTCTTCAACCTCTTTATTTGTAATTATTTTTCCTATGTAATTAATAATTTTTGTACCTTCTGAGATATCTTTAGCAGCATAGAGTCCACGACCTTTACTATCAATTTTTGATTTCTTAATATTGTATAATTTCATGAAGGTGATTTATAAGGAGCTAGATATTTATCAATTGAATTCTACCAATGCATTAACATGTTCATTAGCACTTTCTGCTAAGGCATTTAAATCATATCCACCCTCAAGTATAGAAACAACCTTACCTGTAGTAAACTTATTGGTAGCTATTAACGTTCTTTTAGTAATCTCATAAAAATCTTTTGAACTTAGTTGAAATTGAGCTAATGGATCATCTTTATGAGCATCAAAACCTGCTGAAAATAAAAGAAAATCAGGTTTATATTGAACTAATCTTTCTAACACTCTATCAAATGCATTAAAGTATTCTTCGGAGTTTGTGCCAGCGGGCAAAGGAATATTTAATGAGTTGTTAAAGTCTCCTTTATCTTTATCTGTCCCTCCCCCAGGATAAAAAGGATATTGGTGCGTTGAAATATATAATGAATTTTTATTATTACGCATAACATCATAATTTCCATTACCCCAGTGTACATCAAAATCTACACAGGCAATTCTTTTGTATTTATATTTTCTCACTAAATAGTTTGTTGCTACCCCAGCGTTTGATATACAACAAAATCCCATTGCTTTACTTTTTTCAGCATGGTGGCCTGGCGGTCTTGCTAAGCAAAAAGCGTTTTTAAATTGATTGCTCTCTATTCCATCTATTGCTCTTATTGTTGAACCTGCAGCGTCAAAAACAGCCTTTTTACTTTCTGGTGAGACAACTGTATCTCCATCTAAAAACTTAAGGCCTTTTTGGGGAAAAGAATTTTTTAAGTTATTTATATAGTCTTTTGAATGTGTCATAGACAATATGTCATCAGGAACACTATCTGGCTTATCCCAGATAAGATCTTTTCTTTTTTTTAATTTTTCTTTAATAGCAATTACTCTTTTAGGCTGTTCAGGGTGACCATCACCAGTATTATGTTTTTCATAAGAGTCAGAATTTATGATCGCTGTTTTCATTTAAAATAATTTATTAAAATATTTTCATAAATTTTCTTAAGATTTTTTAAATCTTTTAAAGATACCACCTCATCCACGCGATGCATAGTTCGACCAACTAAACCAAATTCTAAACCAGGTGATATTGCTTTTATGAATCGTAGATCTGAGGTTCCGCCCGTAGTTGATAATTTTGGTTTTATCTTGGTG
>CACPQC010000029.1 GCA_902635975.1 uncultured Pelagibacteraceae bacterium | reverse complement strand
ATCTCAATGGAACAAGGTAACCAAAGGTTTAAAGCAAAGAGTTAAAGCCTTAAACTTATTTATTGATGACGTTTATAATCAAAAGAAAATTTTTAAAGATAACATTGTACCTAAAGAAATCATTTTTAATTCTCCTTATTATGTAAAGGAATGTGAAGGATTTTCACCTAAATATAAATCATGGGCTAATATATCTGGGGTAGATTTAATCAGAAATAAAAATGGAGATTACCTAGTTCTAGAGGATAACCTCAGAGTACCCTCGGGCGTCTCTTATATGCTTGAAAACAGAATGGTCATGAGAGATGTGTTTCCTGAACTTTTTACAAGATATAAAGTTGCATCAATACATCAATATACAAACAAACTTTTTAATTGTATGAACGAATGTATACCTAAGAAAACTGCTCATCCACACATGGTAGTGCTAACACCGGGCATTTATAATTCTGCTTACTTTGAGCATTCTTTTTTAGCTGAACAAATGGGCATTGCATTGGTTGAAGGAAAAGATCTTTTTGTTGAAAATGATAACGTTTATATGAAAACTGTTAAAGGTCCTTTAAAAGTTGACTGCATATACAGAAGATTGGATGATAATTTTTTAGATCCTAAAGCTTTTAATAAGGACTCTGTCATTGGTGTTCCAGGATTATTTAAATGCTGGCTGAAAAAAAACGTAGGTATTGTTAATGCAATAGGCACAGGTGTAGCTGATGATAAAGTGGTTTATTCATATGTAAATAAAATGATTATCTATTATTTAGGTGAGCAACCTGTATTGAATCAGGTCGAAACTTACTTGTGTCATGACAAAAAACAAAGAGAGTATGTATTAGAAAATATGTCTAGATTGGTTGTAAAACCAGCTAATGCCTCTGGTGGATATGGAATAATGATAGGTCCAAAGGCCTCTACAAAAGAAAGAGAAGAAGTGGCAGCGAAGATTAAAAAAAACCCAAGAGAATATATCGCACAACCTTTAGAAACACTGTCAACCGCTCCAACCATTACAGAGAAAAATATAGAGCCTAGACACTTAGACTTAAGACCATTTGTTTTAAGTGGCAAAACTAATTATGTGACAACTGGCGGCCTGACTAGGGTTGCTTTGAGAAAAGGAAGCACAATTGTAAATAGTTCACAGGGTGGTGGATCGAAAGATACCTTGATAGTTGAGTAAGTATCAAGTTCTACACTTTTTACATAAACCAAAAAACTCAAGATTGTATTTACTGTATTTCATACCATCTTTGTCCTTGAAATTAGCTAAGTATTTAGAAAGGCCTGCGCTACTTATTTCAGTAACTTTTTCACACATTTCACAAATTGAAAAAGCAGTAGCTTTAGCTACCTGACAGCTTGAATTATGACATGCAATAAAAGCATTCCTACTCTCAATTTTGTGAATTTTTCCTATTTCAATTAATTTGTCTAAGACTCTATAAACTTGCAGTGGAGCTTTTATACCTTTCTTTTGAACATTATGGAGTATTGAATAGGCTTTTAATGGCTCAGGAGATTTATCAATTAAATCAAAAATAATTTGCTGATTTTTTGTGAGAGTATGTTCTTTATGCATAATTTTCATTTTACTGATTCCTCATTAATTTTTCAATTTAATCGTTTGTTTTATTTTAAATAATGAAAGTATGAACAATAATAAAGCTGCTGTTATAATTGATGGACCCGAAGATGTATTAAACTCTAAAGATGTGAATAATCCTATAATTACAGATAACAATCCCCCTATAATTGAATAGATAACCATACTTTGTGGACTTGATGACAAATTTCTAGCCATTGCAGCAGGGATAATCAGCATTCCAGTAATTAATAGTAATCCAACCATTTTTATTGAAATAGCGATGATTGCTGCCATTAAAATTGTAAATATAGCTTTAGCTCTATCCGGATTCAATCCTTCTGCCTCCGCTAGTTCATAATTTACTGTTGAAGCGAATAAAGGTTTCCAAATTAATTTTAGAACTAATAGGATTAATGCTCCTCCAATCCATATGATCAATAGATCATCAACCGAAACCGCTAAAATATCTCCAAACAATAATCCCATAATATCAAATCTAATGAATGTTAAAAAGCCAATAACAACAAGTCCAACTGCCAGAGATGAATGAGCTAGAAGACCCAATAAAGCATCACCTGGTAAGTTAGTTTTTTTTTGAAGTTGAATTAAAATTAAAGCTATTATGGAAGAAATAATAAATACTGAAATAGCAATATTAAATTCCATAGTAAAAGCTAATGTCACTCCCAATAGAGCAGAGTGAGCCAAGGTGTCACCAAAATAAGATAATCTTCTCCATATAACAAAGCAACCAAGAGGTCCTGTTACAAAAGCAACCCCAATTCCAGCTACCAAAGCTCTTATAAAAAAATCATCAAACATCTAATTTTTTTTAATTTCACCTTCATCTGTATGAATATGGTCGTGCTTGTGCTCATATCTTGATAATATCTGAGAAGCTTGTTCTCCAAATAAAGCTTTATATTCATTGTTTTTTGCAACATCCATTGGAGATCCCGAGCAACAAACATGGCCGTTTAAACAAACAACATGGTCTGTTGCACTCATTACTGTGTGTAAGTCGTGTGAAATTAATAAGATCCCACAACTTAATTCATCAGAAATTTTTTTAATTAATTCGTATAAAGCTATTTCACCAGTAAAATCTACTCCCTGCACTGGTTCATCAAGTACTAATAGATCAGGTTTTTTTGATATGGCTCTAGCAAGTAGTACTCTTTGAAATTCACCACCTGATAGATCTCCTAAATTTTTATCTTTAAGATGAATTACTCCAGTTAAAGATAGAGCTTCATCTATTGTATCTTTATTAAGACTTTCTGTTAACATCATGAAATCATTGACTCTTAGCGGTAACGTCCAATCAATTGAAATTTTCTGAGGGACATATCCAACTTTATTCGTGTATTTTTCAACTGAACCATCAATCTTTTTGTAAATACCTAAAGCAATTTTAGCTGTTGTGCTTTTTCCTGATCCATTTGGACCTATGAGAGTAACTATTTCCCCTTTTTCAACCTGTAGTGAAACACCTTTGACTAGCCATTTGTTATTCAACTGTAAACCAGCATCGTTTAATTTTACCAATATATTTTGATCAGTGCTCATTTTTTTTCTTGACTAATAAGTGTTATATTATTACATGGTGTTATATTATAACAATCTAAATATACAACATATGAAAAACTTAAAAAAATTACCATTAATCCTATCACTATTATCATTCTTAACAATATTTGCACCAGCTAACGCTGAGATTAAAGTAGTTGCAGCAATAAAACCAATCCATTCGCTTGCAAGTTATCTAATGGATGGTGTTGGTAAACCAGATTTAATTGTTGATGGTTATGCTTCCCCACATGGATTTGCACTTAAGCCATCACACGCTAAAATGATACAAAATGCAGATATTATATTTTGGGTAGGTGAGGATATCGAAACCTTTTTAGAGAAACCATTAAAAACAATTGCAAAAGATGCTGAAAAAATCGAATTAATGGAAATTAAAGGTTTAACTAAACTTAAATTTAGAGAAAGAAATATTTTTGAAGGTCATGACGATCATGGGCATAAGGAAGATGATCATGACGATCATGCTAAGAAAGAGGATGATCATGATGATCACGACCATGATAAAAAAGAGAAGGAACATGGTCATGATGAACACGATCATGATAAAAAAGGTCATAAAAAAGATGGTCACGATGACCATGGACACGAGGGACAT
The DNA here is from genome assembly GCA_902635975.1 of uncultured Pelagibacteraceae bacterium. Lineage (GTDB taxonomy): Bacteria > Pseudomonadota > Alphaproteobacteria > Pelagibacterales > Pelagibacteraceae > Pelagibacter. The sequence goes on along the minus strand of CACPQC010000029.1, from coordinate 756 downwards.
GCTCACGGAGAGTTTGATCCACACATATGGCTTGATCCGATGAATGCAAAAATAATTTTAAGTGAAATGGCAGAACACTTAATTGAAAATGATCAAAAAAATGAGGCAAAATATAAAGCAAATTTAAAAAACGCTCATAAAGATTTAGATAAACTAACTAAGAAAGTTAAATCTGAATTAAACAAAGATTTTAAATCAATAGTTTTTCATGATGCTTATCAATACTTTGAAAAAAGATTTGGTATAAATATTCTTGGAGCATTTACAGTAAATACAGACGTTATGCCTGGTGCTGAACAATTAGCTGAAATTAGAGAAGTTATCGAGCATGATAAAGTGAGTTGTATATTTTCTGAACCTCAATTTAATCCTGATATAATTAAAGCTGTAGCAAAAGATACCAATGTTGCAACAGGTGTTATAGATCCATTAGGAGCTACACTTGATCCAGGAAAAAATTTGTATTTTGATTTGATTAGCAACATGTCAAAATCATTTAAAGGTTGTTAAGCTAAAGTTATTTCTATAGGAGTATGATCTGATGGCTTTTCTCGTCCTCTAGGGTCTTTATTAATATTGATACTTTTAATATTGTCTATTAGAGAATTTGAGACTAAAAAATGGTCTATTCTCATTCCGTTATTTTTTTGCCAAGCGCCTCTCATATAATCCCAAAAAGTATAACCTTCTTTGGTATCATTAAAATGTCTATAGACATCATTAAAACCTAGATTAATCATTTCTCTCAATTTTTTT
>CACPQC010000028.1 GCA_902635975.1 uncultured Pelagibacteraceae bacterium | reverse complement strand
ATAATTGACTGGACCTGACCGATACCCCAGTCTTTATTGTGTGGATTGAAAACTTTGTCACCTGGTTCAAAATCATAAATCATTTAATTTAATTTATATTAGAAATGAGTATAAATACCACCAAATGTATAATGAATTAAATTCTATAGGATTAGATAAAAAACCTTCAGATACAACTGTGGTTGTCGCTATGTCGGGTGGAGTAGATTCATCTACAGTCGCAGGTATGATGAAAAATGAAGGATATAAAGTAATTGGAATTACTTTAAAACTTTATGACGATGGAAAAGACGTTGCGTCCTCAAAGCAATGTTGTTCAGGTCAAGATATCATGGATGCAAAAAGAGTTGCTAATAAATTAGGAATCGAACATAAAATTCTTTATTATCAAAATAAGTTTAAACAAGGAGTTATAGATAATTTTGTTGATAGTTATTTAAAAGGTGAAACACCTATTCCATGCGTTCAATGCAATCAAACAGTAAAATTTAAAGATTTATTTGAAGTATCCAAGGATTTAAAAGCCGATGCAATGATCACAGGTCATTATGTTAAAAGTATTACATCAGGAAATGAAACAAATATGTATAGAGCTGTAGATGAGAATAGAGATCAAAGCTATTTTTTATTCAATACTACTAAAGATCAGTTAAACTATCTTAGATTTCCACTTGGTGGCATGCTAAAAGATGAAACTAGGAAGATAGCGAAGCAATTAGATTTAAACGTTTCGGATAAACCTGACAGTCAAGATATCTGCTTTGTACCTAACGGAGATTATGCATCAGTTATCCAAAAATTTAAGCCAGAGGCTTATAAAAAAGGAAATATTAAGGATCTGAATGGAAAAGTGATCGGTGTGCATGATGGTATAGTTAATTTTACTATTGGGCAAAGAAAAGGAATAAAGGTCTCTGATAAAGACCCTTTATACGTTCTTAAAATTAATGCAGATAAAAATGAAATTATAGTTGGACCTAAAGACAAATTAGGAAAGAAAACAATTCACTTAAATAATTTAAATTTATTAGCTAACAAAAATGAATTTAAAGATGAAATTTTAGTAAAAGTAAGATCAACTGGAAAGCTTCTTAATGCAAAAGTTTCGTTTAAAGATTTAGAAAAAGCGGAAGTAAATCTTAAAATTTCTGAAGATGGAATTTCTCCTGGTCAAGCTTGTGTTTTTTATAAAAAAGATAGCTTTGGATATAAAGTTTTAGGTGGTGGCTGGATTACAAATTAATTTTTTTCCACATAAAAAAAGTAAACAAATAAAAGGTTATAACACCAATGAAATAATCCCATTCTAATGCATGTTTAAAAAATTTCAAATTAAAACCCATAAAGTCATTTCCTGGCAAGCTTATAATAGGGATACTTATTGCTGCTACAACTATCAAAATTGATACTAGAACTAACTTAGCTTTTAAAAAATTTGGGTTGATAAGATCTATTATTTTATTTTTAAAAGAGTACAAAATTATAACTAAATATGTTTGAGCAACTATTTCAAAAATTATAAATGATAACATAATTACCCGTCTAAATAATTTATATAGATCATAGTCAAATTTTACCCCTAAAAAAATTGAGTGAACAGTTAGAGCTACCGCTGATGCTACACCAAAAAAAATTATTTTTTTAATATGTTTATGTTCCCCACCAACTTTCAGTAAAATCTCTCTGTTTAGATACCAATATCGGATTAATAAATACGAGGTTAAAAACATAGCAGGTTTAAAAATAAGATAAGTAGGAAATACTCTAGCTGTCCTGCTTATAGAAGCACCACCATCAATATATGGAAATGTGTTATGAATTATGTCTGCTCGATTAGGAAATAAACCATGAAATTGGGTTATCAATATTAAGCAAGTGTTTACTGCTACAAAAGGAACTATAAATATCCAAATACTCATGGATTTAACTTTTTTTATTTGTTCCATTGGAAAAACTATTTTTTTTTGTTTTTCTTTCTAGCTCGTCTTTTTTTAGAGCCCATTTTTCTTCGGCCTCTATGCTTTTTTGGATATCCCATTATTTCCTTTAGTTATAATTTAATTGAAATTATGTCAGGGATATAGCATTGTCTTTTATAGTTATCAATTTTTTTTATGTCTAAATCTTTCAAGACTTTTTTAAAGCACACAGCTAAAGATTTTCATAATCAATCTGTCAATCCGCCAGTAGTAAGAGCATCTACAATTATATTTAAGTCTATGCAGCATTTAAGAAAAACTCAGGCTAAAGCACAAAAAAATCCTCTTGGTGGACATTATGATTATGGAAGACAAGGAACTTCCACAACTTATATATTACAAAAAATTTTAACAAAACTTGAGGAAAGCTATCATGTTTTTACTACACCAACTGGTTTTGGCTCTGTTTTTTTAGCAATTTTTAGTGTTGTAAGACCTGGAGATGAAATGTTGGTTGCAGACCCAGTTTATAGTCCAACAAGAATTTTAACAGAAAATTATTTAAAAGAATTTAATATTCATACAACTTTTTATGATCCTCGAAATTTAAAGACTTTAGAAAAATCCATTACAAAAAAAACAAAACTGATTTTTGTTGAAAATCCAGGTAGTAATACATTTGAATTTCAGGATTTAAAAAAAATAATCTCAATTGCAAAAAGAAAAAAAATTTTCACAGCTATTGATAATACTTGGGCTACACCATATTTTTTTAAACCAATTAAAATTGGTTTTGATATGTCAATTGTTTCTGCAACCAAGTATTATTCTGGACACTCTGACGTCATGGGTGGTAGCTTAGCAGTCAATAAAAAGGTTTTTAATAAAGTAAAATTAGCAGAAAAAATTACTGGTTTGAGATTAGGACCTGATGATGCATATTTAATTACTAGAGGGCTTAGAACTTTAGATGTGCGACTTGATAGACACAGCGAGAATGCTAAAAAAGTTGCATCTTTTTTAGATAAAAATAAAAAAATAGAATTGCTTTACCCTTATAAAAAAAATTCATTGAATTATAAAATGTGGAAAAAATATTATTCAGGAGCCTCAGGTTTGATGGGATTAAAAATTAAATCAAAAAACCCAAATTCTGTAACAAAATTTGTCAATTCCTTAAGATTGTTTGGCTATGGATATAGCTGGGGTGGTTTTGAAAGTTTAGCTTTACATCAAGAATTTAGAGAAACGGGGAGTAGGAAATATATGAGCCTAGAAAAGAACGAGCATTTAGTAAGGCTTCATATAGGTCTCGAAGATCCTAGTGACCTTATTGCTGATTTAAAACAAGCTCTTAGACATTTAAAATAATTTCAATGCAATCAGAAAAATTTATAAGAAATAAAACAGCATTGATTACTTTAATTGCAGCTAGTCTAGTTGTACTCATTTCTTTAGGTGTGAGACAAACATTTGGAATGTTCTTTATGGACTTTAGAGATGATTTAGGAATCTCTTTAACTCAATCTGGATTATCAATTGGCCTTCAAATGTTAATGTGGGGAATGACAGGACCTATTTTTGGGGTAATAGCAGATAAGTATGGTGGTCATAAAGCAATTTCTCTAGCATTCATCTTTTTTATAGCTGGAGTTTATTTTTTGTATGCTGGGCCAAATACAGGAATTTTTTTTCAAATTGATCTTGGCATTTTAGTTGGCATAGGTCTTGGAGGTACAGCCATAAGTATTCCAATGTCGGTTGTAGGTAAGCACTTTCCTTTGTCTAACAGAACTATTGCAATGAGTATCGTCACCGCTGTTGGATCATTTGGATATTTTTTATCTCCTATATTAACAGAGTACTCTTTAACCGAGAATGGTTGGCAAAATACTTTAGTTGCATTTATGATTACTCTAGTTATAGGCTTAGCTATATCATTCTTTGTTAGATCTCCATCATTAACTGAAACAATTGAACAACCTAATACTCAAAGCACTCTTGAAGCGATCAAAGAGGCCCTTGGTACCAAAAGTTATTTACTTTTAGTTTCGGGTTTTTTTGTGTGTGGTTTTCATATAACTTTAGTTGGAACTCACGTCCCAACATACGTAATAGATAGAGGCTTAGAAAGTTGGACAGCAGCAGCAATTTTATCTTTAATAGGTTTATTTAATATTTTTGGATCTTTAACTAGCGGTTATCTCTCAACAATAATGAGTAAAAAAATAATACTTAGTGCAATTTATGGTTTAAGAGGTCTTACAATTATATTTTTTATATTTTTACCGGCTAGCAATATAAATTCATTTATATTTGGAGCAAGTTTTGGGTTCTTATGGCTTTCGACTGTTCCAGCAACAAGTGGAATAGTTGCACATATGTTTGGTACAAAGTACTTAGGTCTTTTATATGGATTTGTTTTTTTAAGTCATCAAATTGGCTCGTTCTTTGGTGCTTTCTTAGGGGGTCTGTTCCACGATCTTTATGGGTCATATGATTACGCGTGGTATTTAGCAATTGCCTTATCTGTTTTTGCGGCAATAATTCATTTACCAATAAAAGAACAACCAGTTTTAAGACTAAAAACAGAATAAATTGAATATAACAAAACAATTATCAGAGATACATCAGTCGGGAGCACCTTATATTATTTATAAATCCCAAAAAGGATTTGATCTTTATACTGATTTTTCAAAA
>CACPQC010000027.1 GCA_902635975.1 uncultured Pelagibacteraceae bacterium | reverse complement strand
CTTAAATTATCTAAAATTTTAACGCCCCCAGCTTTTCCTCGACCACCTGCATGAATTTGGGCTTTTAAAACGTACTTATTTGTTTTTAATGACTTGCATTTCTCTAAAAGTTCCTCGACTGTTAATCCAAATACTCCCTCCGGAACTGTTACACCAAATTTTTTTAAAATCTGTTTAGCTTGATGTTCATGTATATTCATTATTTTTAAGCTAAATCTGGATCTATTTTAGAAGCTGCTTCCCAGAGCTTTTTTACTGCATCAATTGAATGAAGAAATTCAGATTTTTCTTTTTCATCTAACTTTATTTCCTCAATTTTTTCAACTCCATTTTTACCAATGATTATTGGTACACCAGCATAAATGTCTTTTATTCCATACTCCCCATTAAGATAAGCTGCGCAAGGAAGTAATTTTTTTTCATCATTTAAATATGCTTTTGCCATCTCAACACCTGACGCTGCAGGGGCATAAAAAGCAGAGCCTTTTTCTAAAAATTTGACTATTTCTGCTCCACCGTCCCTAGTTCTTTGATTTATCTCCTCTAATCTTTCTTTAGAGATTTTCCCTTCCTTAACTAGATCTAATAAAGGTTTTTGTGAAACTTTAGTAAATCTTGGTAAGGGAACCATTGTATCTCCATGGCCACCCATTACCATTGCTTCTATTTCTCTTACTGGGGTATTAAATTCTTCAGACAAAAATAATTTAAACCTTGAGCTATCTAATATACCAGCCATCCCAACCACTTTACTAGGTAATAACCCTGAGAATTTTTGAAATGCCATTACCATTACATCTAAGGGATTAGTAATACATATTACAAATGCATCTGGAGCGTTTTGTTTTACTCCTTCAGCAACTTGTTTGATTATTTTTAAATTAATACCAAGTAAATCATCTCTACTCATTCCAGGTTTTCTTGGCACACCCGCTGTTATGATAATTACATCTGATCCTTTAATATCATTATATTTGTCTGTGCCTGAAAATTTTACATTAAAACCATCTACTGAGGATGATTGAGCAATATCTAGTGCCTTTCCTTTTGCAATACCACTTGCAACATCAAACAAAACTACCTCACTGACTAGTTCTTTGATTCCAATCAGGTGAGCCAAAGTTCCACCTATTTGCCCAGCACCTATTAAAGATATCTTGCTCATTTTTTTTATTTCATTGTAGGCATCACAAATTCAGCATTTGATCGAATTCCTGAAGGCCATCTTGAAGTTATAGTTTTTAATTTTGTATAAAATTTTATTCCCTCCATACCATGCATTGCACTGTCACCAAATAAAGATCTTTTCCACCCCCCAAAGCTATGAAATGCCATTGGTACAGGTATTGGTACGTTTATCCCAACCATACCAACTTGGATTTTGCTAGCAAATGTTCTACCAGCATCCCCATCTCTAGTATAAATACTAACTCCATTTCCATATTCATGTTCATTAATTAATTTTGAGGCTTCCTCAAAAGTCTTCACTCTCACAACAGAGAGAACTGGTCCAAATATTTCTTCTTTATAAATTCTCATATCTTTTGTGACATGATCAAATAAACAACCTCCAATATAAAAACCATTCTCATATCCTTGTAACTTTAAACTTCTTCCATCAACCACTAACTTAGCTCCTTCTTTTACTCCTAAATCAACATAGCCTTTTACTTTTTCTAGGTGCTCCTTAGTCACAAGTGGTCCCATTTCTGAATTTTTATCCATTCCAGGACCAACTTTTAAAGCCTCTGCTTTTTTTGATAATCTAGATACCAACTCATCTCCGATATCTCCAACTGCAACTGCAACTGACTGGGCCATACATCTTTCTCCAGCAGAACCATAAGCTGCACCCATTAGACCATTAATAGCACCATCTAAATCACAATCAGGCATTACCACCAAATGATTTTTTGCGCCTCCTAAAGCTTGAACTCTTTTTTCATTTTTAGCTGAGTTTTCATAAATATATTTAGCAATTGGAGTTGACCCAACAAAACTTACAGCCTTAATATCCTTGTTATCTAAGATTGCATCTACTGCAACTTTATCTCCATTTATAACATTGAATACACCATCTGGCAGTCCAGCTTCTTTTAACAGCTCAGCTAATCTTATAGAACACGATGGATCTTTTTCTGATGGTTTTAATATAAAAGTATTTCCACAAGCAATAGCGATTGGAAACATCCACATAGGTACCATCGCTGGAAAGTTAAATGGAGTTATTCCAGCTACTACTCCCAAAGGTTGTCGCATTGACCAACTATCAACATTTGTTCCAACATTTTCTGAAAATTCCCCTTTAAGTAAATGAGGAATTCCACATGCAAATTCAACAACTTCTAATCCTCGTGTCAAAGATCCTTTTGCATCTTCATAAACTTTTCCATGTTCTTCGACAATTAATTGTGTGAGTTCATCTGAATTTTTCTCAATTAGTTCTTTGAATTTAAAAATTACTCGAGCTCTTTGAAGAGGAGGTTTTAATGACCATTCTTCAAATGCTTTTTTTGCAATTATAACTGATTGATCTAAATCAGATTTAGATGCTAACCTAACTTCTTTTACTTGTTCACCAGTTGCAGGATTAAATATTTTTCCTTTTTTGTCAGAAGTTCCAGAAATTATTTTTCCATCAACAAAATGCTCTATTAATTTCATGAACGATCTTTTAGAGTAAAAATAGTTGTTAGTCTATTGTTTAAATATTAGCTGTTGCTAACATTTTTTTTATTTCAGCTATAGCTTTTGCAGGGTTTAATCCTTTGGGACAAGCACTTGTACAGTTAAGAATTGTATGACAACGATAAAGTTTAAGCTCATCAGCAACCTTTTTTAACCTAGCTTGTCTTTCATCATCTCTACTATCTATAATCCATCTATAAGCTTGTAGTAAAACAGCTGGTCCTAAATATTTATCACCATTCCACCAATAGCTAGGGCATGACGTTGAACAACATGCACACATTATACACTCATAAGCACCATCTAACTTTGCTCTATCTTCTTTTGATTGATAAATTTCTTCTGTTTCTGATTTAGAGTTTGATTTTAACCAAGGTTCGATTGATTTATATTGTTTGTACAAACCATCTAAGTCACCAATTAAATCTTTTTTCACTTTTAAGTGAGGCAGAGGATAAATATCAATATCACCCTCAATTTCTGCATGCGGTGTTGTACATGCAAGGCCATTTTTACCCCCCATATTCATTGCACATGAACCACAAACTCCGTGTGCACAGGATCTTCTATATGCTAGAGTTGGATCTATCTCATTTTTTATCTTATTTAAAATATCAAGCACTTTTGAGGGACAATTATCCATATCAACTTCATAAGTATCAATTCTTGGGTTTTCTCCTGAAGATGGGTCCCATCTATAAATGTTTACTTTTTTAAGATTTTTTGAACCTGTTCTGTCTTTAAAATATTTACCTTTTTTAACTTTTGAATTTTCAGGTAAATTTAATTGTACCATTAATAAACTCGCTCTTGTGGAGGAAAATATTGTACATCATTAGTCAATGTTGATTTATGAACTTCACGGTAGCTTATTTTTGTCTCTTTGCCATTACACCAGGCAAGAGTATGTTGCATAAATTTTTCATCATCTCTTTTAGGGAAATCCTCTCTTGCATGAGCGCCTCTACTTTCTTTTCTATGATAGGCTGAGTCTACAGTTGCAACTGCCTGTCTAATTAAATTATCAAACTCTAAAGTTTCAACTAAATCAGTGTTAAATATTAATGATTTATCTTTTACGGATAAAGATTCTAATCCATCATAAGTTTTTCTTATTTCGTCAACTCCTTCTTTGAGTGTTTTTTCAGTTCTAAAAACTGCACATTTTGATTGCATTGTTTTTTGCATTGATAGTCTTAGTTCTGCAGTCCCTATTTCTCCATCCGCATTCCTTATTTTGTCAAACCTATCAAGACATTTTTGCGTTTCAGACTCTCCAATTTCTTCGTGAGGTGTTCCTGGCTTAATTAATTCTGCAGCTCTTTTTGCGGCTGCTCTTCCGAAAACTACAAGATCGATTAACGAGTTAGAACCTAGTCTATTCGCGCCATGAACTGAAACACATGCTGCTTCACCTATTGCCATTAAACCTGGAACTACTTTTTCAGAGCCATTTACTGTTAGAACTTCACCTTTATAATTAGTTGGAATTCCACCCATATTATAATGTACAGTTGGTACTACTGGAATTGGGTCTTTAGTTACATCTACATTAGCAAATAACCTTGCAGCGTCTGTTATCCCTGGCAATCTACTTTCTATAACCTCTTTATCTAAGTGACTTAAATTTAGATGAACGTGGTCTTTATCTTTTCCAACTCCTCTACCTTCATTTATTTCTATTGACATAGATCTACTTACTACATCTCTAGATGCTAAATCTTTAGCTTTAGGTGCGTATCTTTCCATAAACCTCTCACCTTTAGAGTTCGTAAGATATCCTCCTTCACCTCTTGCTCCTTCTGTTATAAGTGTTCCATGACCATATATTCCAGTTGGATGAAACTGTACAAATTCCATATCTTGCAATGGTAATCCTGCTCTTAAAACCATAGCATTTCCATCACCAGTACAAGTATGTGCAGAAGTTGCAGAATAATAAACTTTGCCATAACCGCCTGTAGCAATGATTACTGAGTGAGCTCTAAATCTGTGAATAGTTCCATCATTTAAGTTCCATGCAATTAAACCTTTGCACTCACCATCTTTCATCAATAAATCTAATGCAAAATACTCTATGAAAAACTCTGTTTTATGTTTCAGGGCTTGTCCATACAAAGTATGTAAAATTGCATGGCCAGTCCTATCTGCAGCTGCACAAGTTCTTTGAACAATTCCATTACCATAATTTTTAGTCATTCCACCAAATGGTCTTTGGTAGATTTTTCCGTCCTCTGTTCTACTAAAAGGAACTCCATATTTTTCTAACTCTATAACTGCTTTAGGTGCTTCTTTACACAAATACTCAATACTGTCTTGATCTCCTAACCAATCAGCTCCTTTCACAGTATCATACATGTGCCAACGCCAATCATCTTCACCCATATTTCCAAGGGCAGCTGAAATACCACCTTGAGCAGCAGACGTATGGCTTCTAGTAGGAAAAACTTTTGAAATACATGCAGTTTTTAAGCCAGCTTCACTCAAACCAACAGCAGCTCTCAAACCGGAGCCTCCAGCTCCCAATACTACTACATCATATTCATGATCTATTATTTTATATGAACTCATAACTTATTTATTAATATAATTGTAATTAAAGGAATTACCACTGCTGATGTATATAAAAGCCTGTTTGCGACATTTTTGATTTTTTCATTTTTAATATAATCCTCAAAAAC
>CACPQC010000026.1 GCA_902635975.1 uncultured Pelagibacteraceae bacterium | reverse complement strand
TTGAAATTAAGATATATTGGTCAATTTTATAATGTAATAACTAACAAAAAAAATTTTCAAAATTTAGAAGATAATCAATATATCAAATTATATAAATCTGGTTATTCAGTTTTCAAAAATTATCCCTTATTTGGTGTAGGTAATAAAAATTATCGAGTTGAGACGTGCAGAGAAAATGATAATTCTCAATTAAGATCGAACTATGTATGCTTGACACATCCTCATCAAGTTTATTTTGAGCTATTATCTGAGCATGGAATAATTGGATTTATTTTAATATTGAGTATTTTTTTCTTTTTGATGTTTAAAATATTAAAATCAATTTTGATGTCGAGAAACCATATTCAAATCGGAGCTTTTACTTTTGTTGTAATTAATTTTATACCATTTTTACCAGGTGGTTCTTTTTTTAGTGATTTCAATATTACTTTGTTCTGGATTAATTTTTCTATAATGTTTGCTTGTAGTAAAAAAACAAATATCTTTGCAAAAAATCATATTTAAATATATGCTTTAATTAATAAGGGCCGTTAGCTCAATAGTAGAGTACTGCATTGACATTGCAGGGGTAGTTGGAGCGTAACCAACACGGCCCACCAAGACTAAACTTGAAAGAATTTGAAATTTGATATAAATAATCTTTTTCTTTTGGGCCTGTAGCTCAGTTGGTTAGAGCAGTACACTCATAATGTATTGGTCCCAGGTTCGAGTCCTGGCGGGCCCACCATACATTATAAATTTTTATTTTTTTGAAAAATTTCTTAAACTTGCAAAAAGGGCTTCTACGTCTCCATCAGCACCTTGAATGATTGAATTAAATTCCTCCTTTTGAGTTCTTGCAAGACTTAAACCCTCTATGATTAAATCTCTTATCAAAGGTTTATCAGGATTTTTCGTATAAATTCTCCAATCAATTTTTATAGCTGGTCTTTTCTCAGTTGCTGCTAATGTGCTAGAAACTATAGTATAATTTTCATTAATTTTTTCTTTAGAATTCACTTCTATTACCGGGTTTGAGTATTCTGCGAGCCTACTTGAAAAACTATTAAGAAAATAATCTTTAAAAACTTTTGAGTACTCTTTTTTTTTATCACTTGTTAAATTTTTTCGATGTTTTCCTAAAGAGTAAAATCCTATGCCTTTTATATCAACGGTATCCAAAGCTATTTGCTTCAGTTCTTCAATTCTCTCTTCTTTTGTTTTATTACCACTTAGAGTATCAGAGGCTCTGTTAACTGTAGATTGAACAAAAACATCAGGCTCTATTGAATATACTGTATTTAAGGAGATAAAAAATATAACAAAATTAAAAACAATTAATTTTTTAAACATATAAAAAAATTATTTGTCCTCAATTTCTTCCCAATCAGAGTCATCCATTGTATTAACAACTCCCCTTGTGTTTAAAATTTTTTGTTTTCTATCTTGTAAATATAAACTTTTAACCGAAGCATAAAAATCAATAGCATTCTCCTCCAGATTATCAAATGACTCGATATTTTTGGCTCTAAAATTAATACCATCTGTTCCTCTACTTATATAATAATCTTTTTCATTAAAATATGTTGTGTCATTTTTTACACTAACATTATACCAAGGATCTCCTCCCAAAACATTTATTACTGAACCAGCCGTATCTCTAATTGTAGATGGACCTAAAACTGGTAAAACTAAATAGCATCCTGGACCCACTCCAGCTGTACCTAAAGATTGTCCATAGTCTTCCTTTACATATTCTGAAAAACCCATCGTCGTTGCTACATCAAAAATTCCCAAAATTCCCACCGTAGTATTGATTATAAATCTTCCAGTATTTACACCGGCTTGTTTAAAATCTCCTTGAAGAATATTATTAGGTATTGTTACTAGATTAGATAAATTATCTAGACTGTTTCCAACTCCAGTTCTAACTGGCGAAGGAAGAATTCGATATGCTTTCGCAATAGGTTCAAATAAAATTCCGTCTAACGCTTGATTAAAGGCAAACGTAGCTCTATTAAATCCTTCAAAGCAATCCTTCACGTTTGATGGATCATTTTTTTTTAATAAAAGTTCACCGTCTGAGCCTGCGTTAACGTTTATAGTTAACGTAAAAGTTGTAATTAAAATTATAGCTAATTTTTTAATCATTGTAGCTTTTATAATATATAAATTGTTAAAGTAAATTAACTATTTATCAGAAATGAGATCAAAATTAGCCATTAATTTGACTATGAATTACTCTATAAATTTTAACTTACCTAAAAGGTCAAAAAAAAAAATAATTTTTATCATTATACATTACACAGGCATGAAAAATGAATTAGAGGCAATAAAAAGATTATGTGATTACAGATCAAATGTAAGCTCACATTATTTTGTGAAAAACAATGGTGAAATTTTAAATTTAGTTCCTGATTTGTATGAGGCCTGGCATGCAGGTAAATCTAGTTGGAAGCATTACGAATTTTTAAATAAATTCTCGATTGGTATTGAAGTCAGTAATCCTGGACACGAGCATGGTTATAAAAAATTTAATTCAAGTCAAATTTCCTCACTCATTAAATTACTTAAATATTTACAAAAAAAGTATAATGTAAAAAATCAAAATATTTTAGGTCATTCTGATATAGCGCCAGATCGTAAAAAAGATCCTGGGGAAAAATTTCCTTGGAGAAAGTTAGCAGATAAAAATTTATGTAAATGGCATAATTTATCTAGTGCAAAAATGAAAAAAAAAAGAAACATGAAAGTTAGTTTTCTTGAAAAAAAAATTTTTTTTAGAAACTTAAAAAAGATAGGTTATTCGAAGATTGGCAAAATCAAAATTAAGGATAATAGCTATGAGATTAATGTTGTAAAAGCTTTTCAAAGAAAATTCAGACAAAATTTGATAAATGGAAAAATTGATCAAGAATGTCTTCTGATAAGCAAAAATCTTCTTTAAATACTGAAATTCTACTTGAAATTTAAATATTAAATTATAAATTGTAACTGTCAGATGAACGACTTATCGCTTTAATTTTATTAGAGAGGAAAGTCCGGGCTCTACAAGGATACAGTGCCAGGTAACACCTGGCGGGGGAAACCCTAGGGATAGTGCCACAGAAAATAAACCGCCATAACATGGCAAGGGTGAAAAGGTGTGGTAAGAGCGCACCGGTTCTATTGGTAACAATGAACGCTGGAAAACCCCACTGGGAGCAAGACTAAATAGAGATGACATTGTTTAATAACTAAAAGCCATCCTTGGCTAGTCATCAGGGTTAGTTGCTTGAACTTAAGAGTGATCTTAAGTCTAGACAAATGATAAGTTTAAATGACAGAACCCGGCTTATAGTTCATCTGGCAGATATCTAGATATTGTTTACAAATGTTCACGTTTTGATTCAGCTTTGAAAAGAAGCTTAGTTTGTAAATTTAATGAAAAATGAGGGTATTGACTCTTTTTTTAAAAACCCATAATATCCCATATATTCCCATTTAGGAATAAAGGAATTTATGGTTTATGTTTTTATCAACCTACGAAAACAAATTGGACAAAAAAGGAAGGGTGTCAGTGCCAGCAAGTTTTAGATCTTACCTGTCTAACTTGGGTTATAATGGCGTGATTTGTTACCCGTCATTTAATAATCAAACCATTGAAGCATGGCCGCAAGATAGAATAGAAAAAATTTCAAATTCGATTGAGTCATTAAATCCTTTTGAGGAAAAAAGAGATTTTTTTGCGACTTCAATTTTATCTGAAAGCGTTAATTTACAATTTGATAGTGAGGGTAGGATTTTGCTAACTACAAAATTATTAAAACATGCAAAAATTAAAAATAGCATGGTCTTTGTTGGTCAAGGAAAAACATTCCAAATTTGGGAACCTGCAATATTTGAAAAATTTAAGGTCAATGCAAGAAAAAAATCAAATTTAAATCGAGCAAGTCTTAAATGGGAGAGTAAATTTAACAATTAATGGGGGATTTAAAATGACAATTAACTTTAAAACACCAGAAATAAGAGAATTACAACCTCGACTTTTAGTTATGGGAGTAGGCGGTGCAGGGGGTAATGCAATAAATGAGATGATAGATAATGGAATGCAAGGAGTAGAGTTTATTGCTGTGAATACTGATGCACAAGATCTAAAGCATAGTAAGGCGAAATCAAAAATTCAAATTGGATTAAATTTAACTAAAGGCTTGGGTGCTGGTGCAAAAATTGATATTGGACAAGCTGCAGCTGATGAGTCTTTAAATGAAATTATAAATATTCTGCAAGGTGCAAATATGGTTTTTATTGCTGCCGGAATGGGTGGTGGGACTGGTACTGGTGCAGCACATGTTATAGCGAGAGCGGCAAAAGAGTTAAATATACTAACAGTAGGCGTTGTAACCCTTCCTTTTTTGTATGAGGGTCCTTCTAGAATGAGAAGAGCTCAGATTGGTCTTGAAGAATTAAGAAAACATGTTGATACAATTATAGTAATCCCGAATCAAAATTTGTTTAAGATAGCTAATGAACAAACAACTTTTGAGGAATCTTTCAATTTATCAAATAATGTTCTAATGCACGGAGTTCAAAGTGTTACAGATCTAATGGTAAGGCCAGGAATAATTAATCTTGACTTTGCTGATGTTGAAACTGTTATGGCATCTATGGGTAAAGCAATGATGGGAACAGGAGAAGCAGAAGGTGATGGCAGAGCAATGCAAGCTACAGAAATGGCTATAAGTAATCCTTTAATTGATGATTATACTTTAAAAGGCGCTAAAGGCTTATTGGTAAACATTACTGGTGGCAAAGATCTTAAATTATTTGAAGTTGATGAAGTAGTAAATAAAATAAGATCAGAAGTTGAAGCTGATGCTGAAGTAATTATTGGCGCAATAACTGACCCAACATTAGAGGGTAAGATAAGAGTTTCAATCGTAGCTACATCACTAGATGGTCAACAACCTGAAACAAAATCAGTAATTAATATGGTTCATCGTATTCAAAACAGAAATCCAGGCTACTCTGACTTTTCTAATCTAAGTACAGCTACATCTTTTAATTTCTCAAATAATAATCACGCGCCGGTATCTCATGGCGCAAATGCTCTTAAACTTGAGAATGAAGTCACTTCAGAAAATTTAAATGAGTCTGTTGATGATTTAAACAATAAATATAATGAAGAGCTATTGAAAAACCAGGATGCAAAAAACATTGTTGAAAATATTTCAGACCAAGGAGAAGTATCTTTTTCTCAAGAAGCGCTTGTGTCATCTGAAATCGGTCAGGCTCCAGAAAATGACTTAAGAGAATTTGGAGTAGAAGCTGAAGGACCTGATCTCTTTAGTTCAAAGAGTGATGATACAACCTCAGAGGATTTATTGGGATCAACAGAGGAAGATCAAGATGACGATCTTGAAATACCAGCATTTTTAAGAAGACAAAAAAATTAATGGTCTTCAAAAAAATAAATGAGTGCCATCATGGTAACGGATACCGTAAAACATTATCCGGTACTGCTTAATGAATTAATAAGCATTATTACCCCTCAACATGGCGGCACATTTATCGATTGCACATTTGGTCAAGGTGGATATAGCAAAAAAATCTTAGGTTTTAAAAATACTCAAGTTATTGCACTTGATAGAGATTTACAAACTAAAAAAATTGCTGACCTATTTCTTAAGAAATATCAAAATAGATTTTTATTCAAAAATAAAAAATTTAGTCAACTTAACGACCTTAAAATTAAAAATGAGAATATTAAAGGTATAATTTTCGATTTAGGTTATTCATATATTCAAATTAAAGATCCAAAGAAAGGCCTCTCATTTAACTCAACTGGAGAGCTAAATATGCAGATGGGT
>CACPQC010000025.1 GCA_902635975.1 uncultured Pelagibacteraceae bacterium | reverse complement strand
AGTGTTTTGCAATGTCAGGACTACCAGGACACAATACAGGTGGAACCATTCATATTATAATTAATAATCAAATTGGTTTTACCACAAGCCCAAGATTTGCTAGATCATCCCCGTATCCCTCAGATATTGCTAAAATGGTTGAAGCTCCAATTATTCATGTTAATGGTGATGACCCAGAGGCTGTGGTTTATGCAGCAAGAATCGCTACTGACTTTAGGTTAAAATTTAACCGAGATGTTGTTATTGATTTGATTTGTTATAGGAGATTTGGACACAATGAGGGTGACGAACCATCATTTACTCAACCATTAATGTATAAAAAAATACGCTCTCATCCATCCGCAATAAGAGTTTACGGTGAAAAATTGGTTAATGAAAATTCAATTTCTAAAGAATTTTTAGACGCTTCAATTAAAAAATTCAAAGATTTGTTGGATGAGCAATTTAAAAATGCAAAAAATTATAAACCAAAAATTGAGTGGTTTGAGGGAACCTGGTCTAGATATAAACCTGATGAAGGAAAAGATAAAAGGGGGATTACAGGGTCAGATTTAAAAAAGCTGATAGAGATTTCAGAAAAAATTAATTCAATTCCAAAAGAGATTAATATACACAAAACTATATCAAAAATTCTAGATATTAGAAAAAATAACGTTTTAAAAGGAGCAGAAATCGACTGGTCCACAGCAGAGTCCTTAGCCTTTGGTTCACTTTTAGAGGAAGGCTATCCTGTTAGATTAGTTGGCCAAGACACTGGTAGAGGAACATTTAGTCAAAGACATTCTGTTTTAAGAAATCAATTGGATAATTCAAGATATATACCTTTAAATAATATTTCAGAAAGACAAAAAAAATTTGAGGTTGTTGACAGTTTTTTATCTGAACTAGCAGTTTTAGGTTTCGAGTATGGTTACAGTTTAGTAGAGCCAAATACACTTACAATTTGGGAGGCACAATTTGGTGACTTTGCAAATGGTGCACAAGTAGTAATTGATCAATTTATCGCCTCTGGAGAAAGAAAGTGGTCAAGAGCATCTGGCTTAGTTATGCTACTGCCTCATGGATATGAAGGTCAAGGACCTGAACATTCTTCTGCAAGACTAGAAAGATTTTTACAACTGTGTTCAAATGATAACATGCAGGTTATGAACTGTACAACTCCTGCAAATTATTTTCATGCATTACGAAGACAAATGCACAGAGATTTTAGAAAACCATTAATTATAATGACACCAAAATCACTATTACGACACAAACACTGTACATCAAACTTAGAGGATTTTAGTAAAAAAAATTCATTTCATAGAATTTTATGGGATCATGCTATGGATCCAAAACTAAAGGGTTTCATAAAGCTGAAAAAAACAAAAAAAATAAATAAGGTAATTCTTTGCTCAGGAAAGATTTATTTCGATCTATTAGAGGAACGAGAAAAATTAAAAAGAAATGATGTGGTGTTTTTTAGAATTGAACAACTCTACCCATTTCCTGCAAAAACGCTAGCTAAAGAGCTTAAACCCTACTCAAAAAATGCTAATTTTTATTGGTGTCAAGAAGAGCCTAAAAATATGGGTGCATGGTTTTCTGTTAGAGATTATATACAATGGACATTAGATAATATTAAGGCTAGTAATAATATGATTTCTTATATTGGAAGAAGTCCTGATGCATCACCTGCAACAGGATATTTAAAGAGACATATGTCACAACAGCAAGAAATTCTGAAGAAAGTTTTTGAGTAAAATGAGTGAAAAAATTTTGGTTCCAGTACTTGGCGAAAGCATTGTAGAGGCAACAGTCTCTAAATGGTTAAAAAGCGAAGGCGATGCAGTTGAAGCAGATGAGCCTATTGTAGAATTGGAAACAGATAAAGTAAATTTAGAAGTCCCCTCTCCCGCCTCAGGTGTTTTAGATAAGATAATTTCCAAAGATGGTTCTGTTGTTGAAGTTGGTGCTACTTTAGGTTCAATATCTACAAATGGTGAAATAATAAAAAAGGACGATGTTAAAGAGACAAAATCTATAGAACCTAATGTTGAAGAAAAAAAAGAGGAGTTATTTATCTCCCCAGTCATAGAAGATAAAAAAGAACAAGATAATCAAAATTTAGACGAGCCCCTAATATTAACGAAACAAATTGAAGAACCTAAAAAAAATTTAAATTTATCTCCAGCAGTTAGAAAAATTGTAAGTGAGAATAAAATTGATATTAAAAATATAAAAGGCTCAGGAAAAGATGGCAGAGTTTTGAAAGGTGATTTGATTGATTTAATGGGAGTCAATCCACCTCCGTCAGAGAGAAAAATTAAATATGGTCAAGAAGAGAGAATCAAAATGACCAGGCTGAGACAAACCATAGCAAAGAGATTAAAACAGGCACAAGAAAATGCAGCTTTATTAACAACTTTTAATGAAGTCGATATGACTAATATAATGGATATAAGAAAAGAAAATCAGGAAGATTTTCAAAGTCGTTATGGGATTAAACTTGGGTTTATGTCCTTTTTTGTTAAAGCGTGCGTCGTTGCGCTGAGGAATTTTCCAGCGGTAAATGCTGAGATAGAGGGTGATGAAATTATTTACAAAAATTATTACAATATAAGTTTTGCAGTAGGAACTGATAAAGGATTAGTCGTCCCAGTTTTGAAAAATGCTGATGAACTATCTTTTGCAGATATTGAAAAAAATATTAAAGATATTTCAGAAAAAGCAAGAGAGGGAAAACTGACTATAGAAGACCTCCAAGGGGGGACTTTTACCATAAGCAATGGAGGTGTTTATGGCTCGATGTTGTCTACCCCAATATTAAACTTACCTCAGTCCGGGGTATTAGGTATGCACAATATAGTCGACAGACCAACAGCAATTGATGGAGAGATAAAAATTAGACCAATTATGTATTTAGCTTTGTCATATGATCACAGAATTATAGATGGAAAAGAGTCAGTCTCTTTTTTAAAAATGATAAAAGAAAATTTAGAGGATCCAAGGAGATTATTTTTAGATATTTGAATGGCAGAAAAATTTCAAGCAGTTGTTATAGGAGGTGGCCCTGGAGGTTATGTTTGTGCAATTAGACTTGCACAGTTAGGTCTGAAAACCGCATGTATAGAGTCTAGAGGTTCATTAGGTGGAACTTGTTTGAATATAGGCTGTATACCATCTAAGAGTTTGCTTAATTTATCTGAAGAATTTCATAAAGTTAAAGATTTATCAAATAAAGGGATTGAGGTTGGACAGGTAAAATTAAATTTACCAAAAATGATGAAGAGCAAAGATAAAGCGGTTACAGTTTTGACCAAAGGTGTGGAATTTTTACTTAAAAAAAATAAAGTTACTTACTTTAAAGGTACTGGAAGTTTCAAATCAAAAAATGAAATTCTGATTAAAGATAGTGAGAATAAAGAAACACATGTAGAAGCAGATAAAATTATAATTGCAACAGGTTCCTTACCTGTATCTTTGCCAGGCGTAAAATTTGATGAAAAAGTTATTGTATCCTCAACTGGTGCATTAAAATTAGAGCAAGTTCCAAAAAAAATGGTTGTAGTTGGAGGAGGATATATTGGTCTTGAGATGGGATCAGTCTGGTCCAGACTTGGAACTGAGGTTCATGTGGTTGAGTATTTAGATCATATTACACCTGGTATGGATAAAGAAATTTCAACGGAGTTTATGAAAATTCTTAAAAAACAAAAAATAAATTTTCATTTGCAGCACAAAGTAGAACAAATTAAAAATAATAGCATAAATGCAATAGTTTCCACATCAGATAAAGAGGGTAAAAAAAAGGATTTTGACTGTGACGTTGTTTTAGTTTCAGTTGGCAGGAAACCAAATACAATTGGATTAAATTTAGATAAAGTAAATATTGATTTAGATAAAAAAAATAGAATTAAAACAGATAAAAACTTTAAAACAAATCAAGATAACATTTATGCGATAGGAGATGTAATAGCTGGACCTATGCTAGCGCATAAAGCAGAAGATGAAGGTATTGCTGTTGCAGAAAATATAGCAGGTCAATCAGGACACGTAAATTACGATACTATTCCAGGAGTAATCTACACCACCCCAGAAGTTGCTTCTATTGGAAAAACAGAGGAACAACTTAAAGAATTAAATATAAAATATAAAATTGGTAAATTTTCATTTATGGCTAATTCCAGAGCAAAAGCGATTGATGATGCAGAGGGATTTGTAAAAATTCTAGCAGATGAAAAAACTGATAAAGTATTGGGTGCACACTTAATTGGTCCACATGCAGGAGAATTGATCGCTGAAATTGGTGTTGCAATGGAATTTGGTGCTAGCTCAGAGGATATTGCTAGAACTTGCCATGCACATCCTACTTTCTCTGAAGCGGTAAAAGAAGCAGCATTATCTGTAGATAAAAGGGCAATACACTCTTAAAATTTTTTCATATTATTCGTATATGAAGTTTCCGATTCTTTTACCAAATATTTTTAATTATCCATTTACTTATGAAAGTGATTTAAAATTAAATATTGGAGACTTTGTAGAAGTACCTTTTGGGAAATCAAAAAAAACAGGTGTGGTTTGGGATAATTTCGAAGAAAAGAAAAATAAAGATTTTAAAATTAAAAGAGTAATAAAAAAACTTGATGTTCCAAGACTGAATGAAAATATTGTAAAATTTTTAAATTGGTTTTCAGAGTATAATATTGTGCCAAAAGGTATGGCGCTAAAACTTGCTTTATTGAGTGGCCAAACTGCACACAAGTTCGATATAAAGTTTTATAAAAATTTCGACTCAAAGATAAAAGATTACCCTTTAAATTTAACAAAAGAACAAGAGGACTCATTAAATCAAATAAATAAATATAATCAAAAATTTAATGTCCACGTGTTAAAGGGTGTGACAGGCTCAGGAAAAACGATCGTGTACTTCGAAGCATTGAAAAAAATTTTAAAACGGGGATATCAAGGTTTGATAATGCTACCAGAGATTGGTTTAACGAACCAATTTGAAAAAAAATTTCAAGAATTTTTTGGCTTTTCACCAGCGATTTGGCATTCGGGAATCACAAAAAAAAATAGAGAAATAATTTGGAGTGGGATTATTAATAATAAAATAAAAGTTGTTATAGGAGCAAGATCATCATTATTCTTACCATTTAAGAAGCTAGGACTAATTATAGTTGATGAGGAACACGACCAGTCTTATAAACAAGATGAGGGAATAATATATAATGCTCGAGATATGGCTATTTCTAGGGCATTGTTTGAGAATATACCAATAAATTTAGTTACAGCAGTGCCATCAATTGAAACATATGAAAATATAAAAAAAAAGAAATACACTTGTTCACAATTGAATCGCCGATATCAAAACGCTTCTTTGCCTAACTATGAAATAATTAATTTAAATAACGTAAAGTTAGGTAAACAATCTTGGCTTTCTAAAAATATAATTGAAAAAGTTAATCATCATTTAAAAAAAAAAGATCAAGTTTTATTTTTTTTAAATCGAAGAGGCTTTTCACCTAATGTTTTTTGTATCAAATGTTTAAGCAGTTATTCATGCCCAAATTGTTCTATTAATCTTGTATACCACAAAAATAAGAATAATCTCTTATGTCACTACTGTGGTTTCAAGTCTTCTTTGATAAAAGATTGTTCAAAAGGTAAAAAATGTGATTTCAAATTTACAGGACCTGGTGTTGAAAGAATTTCTGAAGAAGTTAAAAAATACTTTCCATCAAAAAAAATTGAAATTTTTTCGAGCGACACAATGAATAAAAAAAGTTCGGGAAATATACTTGAAAAAATCGTAAATAATGAAATTGAAATTTTGGTTGGCACCCAATTGATTTCAAAAGGTTTCCATTTTCCAAATTTAAATTGTATTGTTGTGGTTGATATTGATTTATCATCACAAGGACACGATCTAAGAGTAGCAGAGAAAAATTTACAGTTATATCATCAATTATCTGGAAGAGCTGGGCGAGCAGGTAATTCTTCAACTGTTTATTTTCAAACTTACAATACAAATAATAATATGATTTTAGACATAACAAGCAATAACCCTCATGTTTTTTTAAACAAGGAAATAGAAATTAGAAGAAAAAATAATCTACCTCCTTTTCAAAGATTTATTTCTTTAATCTTAACTGGTGAAAATAATATTAAATTAGAAA
>CACPQC010000024.1 GCA_902635975.1 uncultured Pelagibacteraceae bacterium | reverse complement strand
ATTCTGAAGAAAGATTAGAAATTAATCAATGGCTTATGGCTCAAATGGGTTATGTTGGTCCAATGTTAGGCCAACATCATCAATTCCATCATTACAATCCTGGAAAAAGTAAATTTGGTGAGGAAAGGTATTTTACAATTTCCAAACGAATATACCAAGAGCTGGATGAAAGATTATCTAAATCAAAATATTTATCAGGTGATAATTATACAATTGCAGATATTGGGACTTTCCCTTGGATAGCAAGACACGAATGGCATGATATTGGTCTTAAAAATTATAAAAATCTTGCTAGATGGTATAATGAAATCTCTAAACGTGGTGCTGTTATAAGAGGTTTTTCATTTATGAACAAAAACGAATTACCACCAAAAGCTTAATAGTCTTATCCTAAGAATTTAGTAATCTCATTAATGATACAATAATACCGTGACCGGATAGTTCTATCGCAAGAACAATAATAATGATAAAAATAATATTTTTATTCATCGTGTAAATACAAATAACAATAGAAGTATCCAAAAAAAAGCATAATAAAAATATATATATTTTTTGGTAAAATTATAAGTAATTGGATTATGAACTTTTTTTTTCCTTTTTTTAGTCATCCGCATGAACTTTCTCATTTTTCTCATGTTTTTCTTGTGCCGCTATTGTGTATTTTGCGACTGGTCTTGCCATAAGCCTTTTTAACCCAATAGGTTCTGCTGTATCTAAACAAAAACCATAAGTGTCATCTTTAATTCTCATTAAGGCTTTATCAATTTCAGAAATTAATTTTATTTGTCTGTTAATTGCTTTCATTTCAACATTTTTATCAGTGTATGAGCTTGCTTGATCAACAATGTCTGCAGATATACTATTATCATCCATAGTTCCATTATATAAAGCTTCATTGTTAGCTCTTACAAGTTCTTTTCTCCAATCTTGTAACTTTATTCT
Organism: uncultured Pelagibacteraceae bacterium; assembly: GCA_902635975.1. GTDB lineage: Bacteria > Pseudomonadota > Alphaproteobacteria > Pelagibacterales > Pelagibacteraceae > Pelagibacter. The sequence continues at coordinate 5,496 of CACPQC010000024.1, read as the reverse complement.
AAAAAAAACTTTGTGCTTTTCACACATATATTTTTCATTTTCTTTTGGAATATAAGTTTTAGAAATTTTTATTGGACCTTTATTAATTTCTTTAAATTTAGCAGCCACTTTAGATTTAATTCTTTTATTGACTTTTGGCTTTATTTTTTTTGTTTTTTTTCCTTTAGCAGTTTTGGGCATTTCTATATTTTAAATTCGAGGGAGTATATTCTGCAAATTAGGGGTGTCAAGTAAGCTTAATTATTGTAAATATTTACTAATGAATGTTTTAAATAGAAATATTAATAATATTTTTTTTATTTTTGCTCTATCTCATTTAATTATTTGGACTTTAGTTCCAACTTTAACAAACCAAAATTTACCTTTAGATACAATCGAAGCTCTTGCTTGGGGAAGTAATTTAGATTGGGGATTTGATAAGCATCCTCCAATGAGCGCTTTTTTTCCTGAAGTATTTTATCAAATATTTGGTGCCCAAGACTGGGTATTTTATTTGCTTTGTCAAATATTTGTTTTGATATCCTTCTATTTTGTTTTTAAATTTGCTTATGAAATTTTAGCAGATATTAAATTGAGTTTAATTTCAGTATTATTATTAGAATCAATTTATTTCTATAATTTTACTTCACCAGAATTTAATGTAAATATTTGCCAATTACCTTTTTGGTCCTTAGTTGTTTACTATTCATGGAAAATTTATAAATCAAAAGAAATTGAATTTATAGATTGTTTTTTAGTTGGATTATTTGCAGCTATCGGTTTTTTATCCAAATACTTGTTTATTTATTTATTAATATCTATTGATTTGTTATTCATTTATTTAATTTTTATAAGAAAAATAAAAAAATTTGACTTCAAATATTTAATAACCATAGAGGTATTTCTTGTACTATTAGTGCCACATATAATATGGCTTTATAACAATGAATTTGTAACAATTGCATATGGTTTAAAGAGAACTGGCATTGAAGAAACTAATTTGATTAATCATTTAAAACAACCAATCATTTTTTTGATCAAACAAATAGGCATACTCATTCCATTTTTCTTTTTAATCTGGGTTTTGACAAAAAAAATTAAGTTTAGAATAAACCTAAAAGATAAAAAATTAATTTTTTTATATTCAATAAATATTTTACCTATTCTTTTAATCTTAATAACTTCTGTTGTTACAGGATCAAAAATAAGAACGATGTGGATGACACCTTTTTATTTATTTTTTGGAGTATTGTTCGTATATATGTTGCAATTTCAAATAGATTTAAAAAAAATTAAATTATTTTTATATGGTTTTTTATTTTTATTTTTTTTATCACCCATTATTTATTCCCTCATTTCAGTTTCTCAAACTGACAAGAGGACTGATTATCCAGGGAAGGATATTGCTAATAAAGTTCAATTTTTATGGGATCAAGATTTTGACAAAGAAATAGAATTTGTCACAGGAGATGAGTGGAAAGCTGGCAATCTCTCATATCATTTAAAATCACGACCCAAATGGGAAGGGCCCACTAATAATGAAAAATTAGACAAATCTTCACAATTCATTTGTTTAGAGGAAGTTTGTTTGGGAAGATATTAAAATATAAGATTAACTAAATGAAAATAAAGATTTTAATTCCCGTATATAATGATTGGCAGTCTTTGTTTAAATTAATAGATGAAATTGATAAACTCCAAATCAACGAGGAATTTCAAATTTCTATTTTAATTGTTAATGATGCATCTAACCATGATCGTGCTACTGAGAAAAAACAATTTAAAAACATTCAATCAATTAAAATTTTGAATATGATTAAAAACCAAGGACACGGAAGATGTATTGCAACAGGTTTAAAATATTTATTTGAAAAAGATGATTTTGAATATGTTATACCAATGGATGGAGATGGTGAAGATAGACCAGAAGAAATTATAAAATTTTTAAGTGAAGTTAAAAATTTAAATAATAAGCCTATAGTTGGGGAAAGAGTTAAAAGATCGGAAGACTTGAAATTTAAAATTTGCTATGCTCTTCACAAGGTATTTACTTTAGTTTTTACTGGTCAATTAATAAAATTTGGGAACTTTACATGTTTACCCAAATCGGTTGTTGAGAAAATGATAATTGAAAAAGCTACCTGGAACAGTTTTTCAGGATCATTAAAAAAAATTGAGAGAAAGTTAGTGTCAATACCTTCAGTGAGAGGAAAAAGATATTTTGGTCCATCTAAAATGAGTTTTTACAATTTAATTAAACATTCACTTTCAATTATTAGTGTTTTCAGAAAAACTTTTCTAATGCGCTCTGCTTTATTTATAATTTTATACATTTTACTAATAAAAAGTAATGCTTCAGTTATAACTGCAATTCCAATTATATGTTTATTAGTTGCTGTTTATTTAATTTCTAATCTGTCACTAAGAGAAAATTTAGATGAATTCAAAAATTCCTTAAAACAAATTAAAAATATAGACATTATTCAATGAAAAAAAGAGATCTTTACTACGAGCGTATACCTACTAAATTTTTTAGAGAGAATGTGAGATATCTGGGAAATATATTAGGGAGAGTAATCAAAGAACAGGAGGGTCAAAAATTTTTTGAATTAGTTGAAAAAGTCAGAAAATTGTCAAAAGCTAATAAAATTAATCCAAATTCAAATCAAACTAATCGAAAAGTAGTAAGGGCAATTAAAAATCTTAGCCCAAAAAATTCTTTTAAACTAACAAGAGCGTTTACTCATTTTATGAATTTTATCAATTTAGCTGACTCAATTGATGCCTCTAGAAGCTTAAACGAATACGAAAATAGTAAAAAAAAAACTTCAAATAATAATTTGTTTATTGAGGAAATCTTTGAAGATCTTTTTAATAATAAGAATATTCCAGAGACAAAAATTTATAATACTGCTAAGAATTTAAAAATAGGCATTGTTCTTACAGCCCATCCAACAGAGGTTAAAAGAAGAACTTTAATTCAAAAATATCATAATATAACAGAAATTCTTGAGCAAAGAGATCTCTTAAAACATTTTCCTTCAAAGTTGAAAATATTAGATAAAAAACTTTTTGATGAGTTGACAATTATATGGAATACGGATGATTTAAAAAGATTCAAACCTTCACCATTTGATGAAGCAAGATGGGGTCTTGCGATAATTGAAGACAGTTTATGGGATACAATTCCTAAAGTTTATAGAAGATTAAATTCAATTTTTGTTCAGAACATGGATAAAGGCTTACCAAAAAACTTTAATCCAATAGAGTTTGGATCTTGGATGGGAGGTGATAGAGATGGCAACCCTAATGTGACCGCGGAAGTTACCAGAAAAGTTATTTTGCTTTCAAGATGGGAAGCGGCAAAATTGTATGAAAAAACTTTGACCAAAATAATTAGGTCTTATTCTATGGAAAAATGTTCAAAGAAAATTCTTAAAAAAGTTGGTAAATCATTTGAGCCGTATAGAGTATTTTTGAGACCTTTAAGAGATAAAATGAGAGTTACCCATAGATTAATAGAACAACATCTAGTAAGCAATAAACCTTTAGATCAAAAAAAACTATTAAGTTCTAGAGAGGAAATTTTAAAACCTTTAAGAGTAGTTAGAGAGTCTTTAGAGCAAAACCAAAATGAAAATATTGCTAGTGGCGAATTATTAGATTTAATGAGGCGAGCTAAATGTTTTGGTATAAATTTAGCAAGACTAGATGTTAGGCAGGAATCGTCAAGACATAGTCAATTAATCAGAGAATTTATAAAAAGAAGATTTAATAAAGATTATTTAAAATTAAGCGAAAACGAGAAAATTCAATTTTTGAAAAAACAAATAATTTCAAAGAAAAATCAAATCAAAAAATTTCAATTTAAGAACAAAGAAAATAAAGAAGTTTGGTCAACATTTAAAATTTTAGCTAACGAACCAAGTGAATGTTTAGGCGCATATGTAATATCAATGACAACATCAGCTTCAGATATATTGTCTGTATCTTATTTACAAAAAGAAGCAAATATCAAAAATAGATTAAGAGTTGTCCCACTCTTTGAAACCTTGGATGACCTTATTAACTCTAAGGAAATTATGGAAAAGTTATTTTCACAATCCTGGTATAGAAAAATGATAAATAATGATCAAGAAGTAATGATCGGTTATTCTGACTCTAGTAAAGATGCTGGCAAAATTTGCGCAAGTTGGCATCAATATAAAGCTCAAGAAGAAATAATTAAATTAGGCAAAAAATTTAATGTGAACATAACCTTTTTTCATGGCAGAGGAGGTTCCCCAGGCAGAGGTGGCGGCCCTATTCAATCAACATTAAGATCACAACCTCCAAATTCTGTTAATGGAAAAATTAGAATTACAGATCAAGGCGAGGTCATTCAGCAAAAATATGGATATGAGCCTTTAGCAAAATATAATTTATGCAGTTATATAGGTGCTGTCGCTGAAGCCACGCTAAATCCACCACCAGAGCCAAAAAAAAATTGGAGATCTTTGATAGAAAAAATGGCTGAAATATCAAAAAACTCTTATAGAAAAAATATCAATCAAAGCTCTGACTTTATTAAATATTTTAAAACTGTGACTCCACACAAAGCACTTGGAAAGCTTTCTATAGGCTCAAGACCATCAAAGAGAAAAAATGTCGATAACATCAAAAGTTTAAGGGCGATACCATGGGTTTTTGCTTGGACACAAATTAGGCTTATGCTCCCAGCCTGGTTGGGTAGCGCTGAAGCTCTAAGATATTCTTATATCTATCAGTTTAGAAAAACATTATTTGATATGGAGAGAAATTGGCCATTCTTTAACTCCATGCTTGATATGCTAGATATGGTTATCACGAAAGCTGATCCAGAAATATCAAAGATTTATGAGGAATATTTAGCTGATGATAGTCTTAAAAGAGTTGGAAAGAAACTCAGATTTCAATTTGATGTTATCAAAAAGTTAAATAAAAAGATTACACCCAAAGAAATAATCGCATCTAGAAAACAATTTAGATCATCAATCATTATTAGGAATATATATTCTGAGGTTTTAAATATAATTCAACCTATCGTAATTAAAAAAGTTAAAAATATTAAAAATAAAAAAGATAAAGCATATCTAAATGATGCATTATTGACCTCTATAGCTGGAATTTCTGCTGCTATGAAAAATACTGGTTGATATTTTTAAAAGTCTTTAATTTTTTATCTAACCTTAATTGTTGGCAAACAATAAAAATCGGCTGTATCTATTTTAGATGAATATTGTCTTCTCATGTTCCATTTTTTGTGAACACCAGCACTTGCAAGACTTAAAGTAGATCTACCGTATCTATAATTGGTATTATCAATTGATTGCATTAAAGTTTTTATTTTTTCATCTTTTTCAGAAGAAAATAAATTTTTTCTTCCATCATCATTACGCAATCCAGTTAGCATCACACCAGCTTTCTGATAACGGCAGCCATTTTTGAAAATATTTTCCAGTATTGCAATCGCAGTTTTAACAGTTTCAATACTATTGT
>CACPQC010000023.1 GCA_902635975.1 uncultured Pelagibacteraceae bacterium | reverse complement strand
AATCTTAAAAGTCCGAAAGAAACTGGCAAAACTTTTAAAGAAAATTCACTTATTAAATCAAGGTATTTTTCAGAAAAGGCTAATTTAACATGCTTAGCTGACGACTCTGGGTTGGAAATCGATATTTTAAAAAAAAAACCAGGTATATATTCAGCTAGATGGGGAGGGAGAAAATCTGATTTTAAAATTGCAATAAAAAAAGTTTACAGAGAACTTTATAAAAAAGATAAAAATTGGAAAAGTAAAAAAATAAAAGCCCGATTTATATGTGCTCTTTCAATAAGTCATTTAAAAAAAAAAATTGCTTGTGTCCAAAGTAAAGTTGAAGGACATATATCTAATAAACCAAAAGGTAATAATGGTTTTGGATATGATCCTATTTTCATACCTCTCAAAAAAAAATTAACTTTTGGTGAAATGAAGCCTAGTTCAAAGCATAAAATTGATCATAGATTTAAAGCTTTTAAGAAAATTAAAAAATTTTTGTAGTTTGATTTTTTTCAATCTTATAGAAATTTAAACGGTGATTTATCTTATTATTTTTAATATCAAAAATTCCAATTTTACCTTTAAAAGAACTTTCATCTTTAAAAAGTTTTTGAGTATCAGTTGTCATAAAGTCATTTTTTAATGACAGGTAATAAATTAAACCAACTAGATCATAACTAAGTAAGCTTAGATGATTTGGATATTTCTTAAATTTTCTGTAAAACCTATCTTTATATTGTTCCCAATTTTTTTTATTAATAGAAGGATAATATATAGGTTGAAGACTTTTTTCTTGTATTAGGCTCTCATTAAACCATTGATTTAGTGATATAAAATATTTTTTTTCAGGTGACACATCGGTGTATAGAAGGGATGTAGCAACACTTTTTAAACTTTCATCAAAATCCGCTATCACAACAGAGTTAAAGTTAACCTTGCCCAATGTATATCTTTTTTCTAATTGTTTTATTTTTCTCTCTTTATTTGGATCTTCAGATTGTTCTAATCTTTTTATTTCGTCTTCTAAATTTTGTTTTCTAATTTTATAATTAGTTATTTTTTCAATTTGCTTAGTTAACTTAGTTGGCTCAGTATCATATTTAAATACCTTTTCAGTTTTTAATTTTGAATTTTTTAAAGCTTTTTTAATTTCAGCTTCATATTTTAACTTTGGTAATAAGAAAATTGTTTTCTTTATCTTATTTAATTCTAAAAATTTTTTAATAGTATTTAATTGAGAAGTGGAATTGACACCAGCACTAATAACATTTTTTGGAAGATCAATAGTTTTATTTGTTAAAGATAAAAAAATTAAATCTTCAACTTCATTGAGATAGACAAGATTTTCATAAAATACTGGACCTATTACAATTTTTACATTTTCATTTTTTAATTCAATAGCTGATTTTAGTGTTTTATCAGGATTAGATTTAGTGTCTTTCACGATTATTTCTATACTCTCATTGTTAATATCATTGATTGCCATTCTGACAGTTTTGATAATCTGTTGACCAATCTCTTGATTATCTTCAGTTAATGGAATAAGAAGCCCAATTTTTATTTTCTCATTTGCAAATACTTTCTGTGAGGTGCTAATTATAAATAAAAACAGTAAAGAAATTATTAATTTTGAAATTTTAATCATTTAGATAATATTATATTAATTAGTTACGACAATGTCCTTAAAAAACAAATCTGACAACATTAAGATTAAAATTGGATTGTATGTTGTATCAACACCAATCGGAAATTTATTAGATATATCGCAAAGAGCAATAGAAACTTTGAGAAAGTCAGATTTTATTTTATGCGAAGATACTAGAGTTTCAAAAATTCTTCTTACTAAATTTGATATTAAATCTAATTTGATTTCTAATCATAAGTTTAATGAAAAAAAAAACTTAAACAAGGTAATCAAATTATTAAAATCAGGATCTATAATATCTCTAATTTCAGATGCAGGAACACCAAGTATTTCAGACCCAGGATGCGTTTTAATAAATGAATGTTTAAAAGAAGGTATCAACGTTTCACCTATTCCAGGACCCTCTGCTGTTTCGAGTGCAATTTCTGTAAGTGGTTTTAGTGACAAGTTTTATTTTTATGGTTTTTTACCTGAAAAGAATAAGCTATTAAATAACGATCTACAAACTTTATCAAAACTAGATTGCTCAATAGTTTTTTTCGTTTCGTCAAAAAAATTTAACAAAACTATTCCCATTTTAAAAAAATATTTTAATGGTAGAAAAATTTTGATTTGTAGGGAAATGACCAAATTTTATGAAGAATTTCTAAGAGAAGAAATTGATAATTTAAAAATGTTGGAAAGTGGACTTAAAGGGGAATTAACTATCGTTATTTCAGAAATGAAAAAAGTAAAAAATGCTTCGCAAAAACTAAGTGAATCAGATAAAGATTTAATTAGAAAAACCATAAATAAATTAAGTGTAAAAGAAATTGTAAGTCTAATTGGTAAAAAAAGTGAGATATCAAAGAAAGCGATTTATAATTTTTGTATAGAATTAAAAAATGAAAATTAAATTAGTAATATTTTCAATATTTTTAATGTTTTTAACTAGTTGTGCCGGTGTAGGATCTAAAGGTTTTTTTGGAACAGGAGTAAGTGTAGCCTTTGATCCAAGAACAGTTGGAACTCAAATAGATGATTCTATAATGGAAAAAAATTTTACTGCTAGGATGTTATTAAAGGACAAAAAATATTTATTTGCTATAAATACTCAAGTCTTAGATGGAAGAATTTTTCTAACAGGAAAAGTCGAAAATCCTGAGGAAAAACTTCAATTGACTAAATTAGCATGGGAAACTCTTGGTGTAAGATCTGTAAGAAATGATATTAAAATAAAAGAGGAGTTTAATTTTAAACAATCTGCAAAGGATCTCCTAATTACATCTCAATTAAGAACAGCAATTATTTTGAATAAAAAAGTAAAAGCAACAAATTATCAGATTGATACTTACAAAAAGAAAATTTTTATTTATGGAATTGCAATCACTGAAGATGAAAAAGATGAAGTTTTAAAAGAGGCTAAAGAAATTCCCGATGTTAAGGATGTTATAGCTAGTATTATATTAGTTGAAGATTTAAGAATTCAAAAAAATTAATCTTTTTTGTAATTAATTACATCTGCAGAATATGCTGCAATTGATGCCAAATTTATAATCTCTGATGTCGAAGTTCTTAATGGAGCGATCTCTATTGGAAGACCTAAACCAATTAATAATGGTCCAATAACTTTTGCTCTACTCATAGATTTTATCATTTTGTAAGAAATAGCTGCGCTATGCTGACTTGGCATAATTAAAACATTGGAATTGCCTACAATTTCTGAAAATGGATAAAGTTCTTTATATAGCTCCTCTAAAGCAACATCAGGCTGCATTTCTCCATCGAATTTAAAATCAACTTTATCCTTTTTTAAAATCTCAACAGCATCACTTAACCTTTTAGTTCTTTCAGTTGCAGGTTCCCCAAAAGTTGAGTGTGATAAAAACGCAACTTTAGGATCAAAACCAAACAGTCTCACAACTCTGGCCGCAGATTTTGCCATCTCTGCTAATTGATTTGAATCTGGGTATTCAATTACAGAGGTATCACATATAAAAATTGTCTTTCCTCTATTTACTATGAGATTTAGACCAAACATAATCTCACCTGCTCTTGGATCCACAACTTTATTTATTTTTTCAAGTGAAGAAGAGTATCTTCGTGTATTTCCAGTTACCATTGCATCAGCATCTTGACACGCGACCATGCAGGATGCCCAAATAACCCTGTCATTTCTTACCAGGCGGTCACAATCTCGTTCAAGCATACCTTTTTGTCTTTGAAGTTTTTTAAAAAGATATTTTACATACCTTTCCTTTTTTTCAGAGTCTTTTGAATTTACAATTTCTAAGTCAAAATTTTCATTGTAACCTATCTTCTTTATTTGTTTCTTAATCAAATCTTCTTTTCCAACTAGAACTGGTATTCCTAAATTTGAGTTTTTAAATGCTATTGCAGCCTTCAACATATTTTCGTCCTCACCGTCTGCAAAAACAACTTTTTTTGGTTTTTTCTTTATATAGGTATTTATTCCTTGCATAATTGTGACTGTGGGATCTAGTCTTTGTTTTAATTGATCTTTATATTGTTCGAAATCTTTTACTTTTATTCTTGCAACTCCAGTATCTATTGCGGCTTTAGCGACTGCTGCTGGGATAACACTAATAAGTCTTGGATCAAAAGTTGAGGGAATGATGTAGTCTTTTCCATAATGTGGTCTTTCACCTCCCATCGCTGCAACAACCTCATCTGGCACTTCTTCCTTGGCTAAATTAGCTATTGCATTTGCCGCAGCTACCTTCATCTCTTCATTTATTACTCTCGATCTAACGTCTAATGCACCCCTAAATATGTAAGGAAAACCAATTAAGTTGTTTACTTGGTTTGGATAATCTGAACGTCCAGTAGCAATAATTGCGTCATCTCTAACCTCCTCTACTTCCTCAGGTTTTATTTCTGGGTCAGGATTTGCACAAGCAAATATGATTGGATTATTGTTCATTTTTTTTACCATGTCCTTAGTTAGAGCACCTTTAGCTGACAATCCAAGAAATACATCAGCATTTTTGATTGCATCAGTCAAAGTTCTATTGTCAGTTTTGATAGCATGTACTGACTTCCATTGGTTTAAATTTTCTCGTCCAGTATAAATTACTCCTTTTCTATCAACCATTGTAATATTTTTTTGTGGCACTCCACTTTTTTTAAATAAATTTGCACATGCCATAGCTGATGCTCCTGCACCATTGATAACTATTTTAACTTTATCAATTTTCTTTTTAGTTATGTCAAGCGCGTTTAGTAATGCTGCGGTTGTGATAATTGCTGTTCCATGTTGGTCATCGTGGAAGACAGGAATATCTAAAATTTTTTTCAATTTTTCCTCAATTATAAAACAGTCTGGGGCCGCGATGTCCTCTAGATTTATACCTCCAAAACTTGGAGCAAAATTTTTTATACTTCTAATTATCTCGTCTGGATCTTCTGAGTCTATTTCAAGATCTATTGAGTCAATGTCCGCGAATCTTTTAAATAAAACAGCTTTTCCCTCCATAACGGGTTTTGACGCCAATGCTCCTAAATTACCCATTCCTAAAATTGCAGATCCATTGCTTATTACTGCAACAAGATTACCTTTACTTGTATAGTCAAATGCGGCTTCTGGGTTTTCACTTATAGCCTTAACTGGCGCTGCCACACCTGGCGAATAAGCGAGCGCAAGATCTCTTTTTGTTGTCATATTTTTTGAGGAAGAAATTTCGATTTTTCCTGGCTTATTATGACGGTGGAAATCTAAAGCTTCTTTATCTGTATAATGATCAATTTTTGTTTTTTTCATTTAGGTTAATTAGGTGTACAAATGAGGTAAATTTAAGACTAATATGATTTATGAATTTAGTTAAGTCAACAGGGACTTTTGGTTTTTATACTATAATTAGCAGATTACTTGGATATTTGAGAGATGTTTTGATAGCTATTTTTCTTGGAACAAGTTTATTAGCCGATACATTTTTTGTTGCTTTTAGAATTCCTAATACGTTTAGAAGATTATTTGCTGAAGGTACATTTAATGCAGCATTTGTTCCTAGTTACGCTTCTGAATTGGTCAAAAGTAAAAAAAAATCACAAATATTTGCTAATCAAGTTTTTAATTTGTTATTACTAGGCTTATTTTTTTTAGTTTTGCTCATTGAACTTTTTATGCCTATTTTTGTAAGTTTAATAGCCCCAGGATTTGCTAAAAATACAGATAAAATTGAACTGGCTATTACTTTAACTAGAATATCTTTTCCATTTTTAATGTTTGTAAGCTTGTCGTCTTTTTTTGGTGCAATTTTAAACTCTCATAATAAATTTGCAGCTGCTTCAGCGGCGCCCATTATTCTAAATATTGTATTAATCTCGATATTATTTTTTGGAAATTATTTGAATGATGATTTAATTTTTTTTCTTTCATGGGGAGTTTCAATAGCTGGCTTGTTACAATTTATTTTTTTATATCATTTTGTGAAAAAATTTTATGTAATCAAATTAGATTTTAAAATAAAAATTACTAATAAGGTAAAATTTTTTTTTAAAAAACTTTTACCCAGTATTTTTTCTTCTGGAGTAACCCAAGTAAATATACTTGTTGGTACAATTATAGCGTCATTCCAGTCAAGTGCAGTATCTTACCTTTATTATGCAGATAGAATATACCAAATAAATCTAGCAATAGCAGGAATAGCAATTGGTGTGGTAGTTTTGCCTCAACTATCTAAGCATATTTTCTTAAAAAAAAAAAATAAAATTCTAAATATTCAAAATAAAGCTTTAGAAATAAGTATGTTTTTAAGTTTTCCTGCTACAGTTGCTTTATTTGTGGGATCAAAAGAAATTATTTCTGGACTGTTCGGATATGGCTCATTTGATGAAGAGGCAGTCCTGAATTCTTCAAAAGCGCTTTACTATTTTGGATTGGGACTACCTGCATTTGCGTTTATTAAAGTTTTTTCAACTTTTTTCTTTGCAAACAATAATACAAAAACCCCATTTTATATTTCATTATTTTCTGTGGTTTTGAATATTTGTATTAGTGTTTATTATTTCAAAAGTCTTGGTTTTATCATTATTCCAATTGCAACAACTATA
>CACPQC010000022.1 GCA_902635975.1 uncultured Pelagibacteraceae bacterium | reverse complement strand
AGAAGAGGTAAACCCTCCACACATAAAAAATTTGGAGAGTCAACGGCTGTTCTTGCTGGTAATTCTCTTTTAACATTAGCTTTTGAAATTTTAAGCCATGAAAGTTTTAATATTCCAAAAAAAACTAAAGTGGACTTGATAAGTAAAATCTCTAAAAGTTCTGGCCATCTCGGAATCGCAGGTGGTCAATTTTTAGATCTTAGTTATGAACACAAAAAAGTTTCCAGAAACAAAGTTATCGAAATGGAAATAAAAAAAACAGGCAAACTTTTTAGTTTTGCTTGCGCTGCTCCTTTAATCTTAAAAGGCAAAAGTAAAAAAGAAGTTAGGAAATTTGAGCAAATAGGCTCTGATATAGGTTTACTATTTCAAGTTGCTGATGATCTAATAGATCACAAAGGAAATTTATTGATAGCTGGAAAAAAAACAGGAAAGGATAAAAAAAAAGGTAAAGCCACTCTTATTGGTTTACTAGGATATAAAAATACTATTAAATATGCTAATAACCTAATTTTAAAGATTAATAAAAAATTGACAAAATATGGCTCAGACAAAAAAAATTTATCAGAAACCCTAAACTATATTTTGAATAGAAATAAATGAAAAAAAAATACGAATTCTTAGATCACATTAATTTCCCTTCTGATTTAAAAAAGATTCCTGAAGCAAAATTACAAAAAGTAGCAGATGAGTTAAGAGATGAAATGATTGACGCGGTTTCAGTTACTGGTGGTCATCTAGGAGCAAGTCTAGGGGTTGTAGAATTAAGTGTAGCATTACACTATATTTTTAACACCCCTAATGATAAATTAATATGGGATGTCGGTCACCAATCTTATCCTCACAAAATTTTAACCGGAAGAAAAGACAGAATAAGAACTATTAGACAAGGCAAAGGTCTTTCTGGGTTTACTAAAAGATCTGAAAGTGAATACGATCCGTTTGGTGCAGCGCATAGCTCAACATCAATTTCTTCTGCTTTAGGTATAGCTGTAGCTAATAAATTATCTAATAAATCAGATAACGTGATTGCGGTGATAGGTGATGGTGCTATGAGTGCTGGGATGGCCTATGAAGCAATGAATAATGCAGGTGCATCTAAAACTAAAATGATTGTCATCCTTAATGATAATGATATGTCAATTGCCAGACCCGTTGGCGCAATGAGCACTTATTTAGCAAAAATTTTTTCTGGCAAAATTTACTTCAGTTTAAGGGAAACTTTAAAATTAATCATGTCAGCATTTTCAAAAAGATTTAGTGCGAAAGCTGGAAAAGCAGAAGACTTAATAAGATCGGCAGTGACTGGTGGAACTTTATTTAGTTCGTTAGGTTTTTATTATATAGGACCAATTGATGGTCATGATCTAAATTCTTTAATACCAATTTTAAAGAATGCCAGGGATACTAAACATCAGGGACCAATATTAATTCATATCAAAACAAAAAAAGGTAAAGGATATTCATTTGCAGAAGAAGCAAAAGATCACTATCACGGAGTATCTAAGTTTGATGTTAAAACAGGAAAACAAGTTAAGGGTAACAGCAAAATTCCTTCTTATACCAAAGTTTTTTCAGATACCCTCATTAAGCACGCTAAAAAAGACAGTAAAATAATTGCTATCACAGCAGCCATGCCTGACGGCACTGGTTTAGATAATTTTCGAAAAGAATTTCCAGAAAGAACTTTTGATGTAGGAATTGCTGAACAACATGCAGTTACATTTGCAGCAGGTTTAGCAACTGAAAATTACAAACCTTACGCAGCTATATATTCAACATTTCTTCAAAGAGCTTATGATCAGGTAGTTCACGATGTAGCAATCCAAAGTTTACCTGTTAGATTTGCGATAGATAGAGCTGGACTAGTCGGTGCTGACGGATCTACACATGCAGGAAGTTTTGACGTAACATATTTATCAACCTTGCCTAACTTTATTGTGATGGCACCAAGTGATGAATCTGAACTAGTTAAAATGATTAACACTTCCATAGAAATAAATGATAAACCTAGTGCTTTTAGATATCCCAGAGGAACTGGGGTAGGTTCAATTTTACCTTCAATAAATGAAAAGCTAGAGATTGGGAAATCCAATATAATTCAAGAGGGGAAAAAAATGGCTATATTAAACTTTGGTGCGAGGTTAAGTGAAACTTTGAAAGCTTCTGAGAATTTAAAAAAAAAGGGAGTTAATATTACAATTGTAGACGCACGGTTTGCTAAACCTCTTGATGAAAATCTTATTTGGCAACTAGCGACCACACATGAAGCAATCATGACAATTGAGGAAGGGTCAATAGGAGGATTTGGTTCACATGTGGTTGATTTCTTGACCAAAAAAGGGTTAATGGACTCAAATTTAAAATTTAGATCAATGACTTTACCAGATTTTTTCATTGATCAGGATACACCGAATAACATGTATAGCTTTGCTAATTTAGATGCTATTTCTATTGAGGAAAAAGTTTTAGATTTGTTAAATTCAAATATTATTTTACAAAAACAAAAATAATATTTTTAACTACACTGAGCTTTGTTCATTAAATAATGATCAAGCAAAACACAAGATAACATAGCCTCACCAACTGGAACAGCTCTAATACCTACACAAGGATCATGTCTACCAGTTACAGATATAGTAGTATTTTTTCCAAATTTATTAATTGTTTTTCTACTCTTTAGTATTGAGGAGGTTGGTTTCACTGCAAACGAAACGATTATTTGTTGCCCTGACGAAATACCACCAAGAATACCACCAGCATTATTAGATGCAAATTTCATTTTTTTTTTATTTTGTGAAATTTCATCAGAATTTTCTTCACCAGATAGCTGAGCAGAATTCATGCCTGAGCCTATATTTACACCTTTAACTGCGTTTATACTCATCATGGCAGATGCAATATCGGAATCTAGTTTAGAGTAAATAGGTGCACCTAAACCCACAGGCACACCATCTGCTCTGACTTCAATTATTGCACCACACGAGGATCCCGCCTTCCTAACACTTAGAAGATATTTTTCCCAAATTTTTAACATTGATTTATCAGGGCAAAAAAATGGATTGTTGTATATTATCTTATCATTCCATTCTCCTGTATCACAACCAAGAATACCAAGCTGTGTTACAGCACCAGAAATCTTAAATTTTTTTCCTAATTTTATTTTTAAAACTTTTTTAGCTACTGCTCCTGCTGCAACTCTTGCAGCTGTTTCTCTAGCAGAGGATCTACCACCTCCTCTATGATCTCTAATGCCATATTTTTTAAAATAAGTAAAATCAGCATGGCCAGGTCTAAATTTATCTTTAATGTTTTTATAATCTTTTGATCTCACGTCCTCGTTATAAATTATTAGAGATATTGGCGTTCCTGTGGTTTTACCCTCAAAGACACCTGATAAGATTTTTACTTTGTCATTCTCTTTCCTTTGAGTTGTAAATTTAGATTGACCAGGCCTTCTTTTATCTAATTCTGTTTGAATATCTTGTTCTTTTAGATTTACTAAAGGTGGACAACCGTCAATAATACAGCCAATAGCTGGCCCATGAGATTCCCCCCATGTTGTAAAACGAAAAAACTTTCCAAAAGTGTTAAATGACATTATTTATATTGTATAAATTATTTTGTTAAAATTATGAATGAAAAAAACTCTCTAGGCCTTAATAAAAGCTTTTTAGATCTTAATAATCCTTTTGAATTATTTGAAAAATGGTTTGAGGAGGCTAAAAAGAAAGAAATTAATGATCCAAATGCTTTAGCTTTAGGCACCGCTAGTAGAGATGGTGTTCCATCTGTGAGAATGGTTTTACTTAAAGGTTTTGATAAAAATGGATTTATTTTTTATACAAATTTGAACAGTCAAAAAGGAAAAGAATTAAAAGATAATCCAATCGCTACAATGTGTTTTCACTGGAAAAGTTTGCTAAGGCAAGTAAGAATTGTTGGAACATTAAAATTGGTTGATGATAAAACTGCTGATGATTATTACAACTCTCGAGCCTACGAAAGTAGAATAGGAGCTTGGGCATCCCAACAAAGCAGCGTTTTAAAAAGTAGAGACGAACTTTTAAAAAATTTGCAAGATTTTAGAAAAAAATATAACGATAAAGACAATGTTCCTCGACCTGATTATTGGTCTGGATGGAATTTAACACCATCAACTATTGAATTTTGGTTAGATGGGGAAAATAGAATTCACGAGAGATTAAAATATTTTTTAAATAAAAATAATAATTGGGAAAAGAAACTTTTAAGTCCCTAAAAATTTCTTGATAAGCTGAAAGATGTTAAATTTTGCAGAATATTTTTTTCCTCTGTGTCATTGAATATTGATAAAGAATTAGAAGCCAAGTTAATATAATGTTGAGCTTTAAGATAGCAGGCATCAATTATCTTATAATTTTTAATTAAAGATAAAGCAAAATCTAGATCGATCTCATCTCTTGATTTTTTAGAGAAAATATTTCTAAGTTTTTCTCTCTCTTTATGATCAGCTTTTTGAAATAATAAAATTATAGGAAGAGTTACTTTGCCCTCGTAAAAATCTTTTCCAATTTTTTTTCCAAACAGTTTTAATTCAGAATTGTAATCTAAAGTATCATCAGCTATTTGAAACGTTAGTCCTAAATTTCTACCATAAAATTCTAAAGCCTCTTTTTCCTTAGTTTGCATATTCGATAATATAGCACCAACTTTTGTAGATGCTGCAAATAGTTCTGCAGTTTTTGCTGATATAATTTTTAAATAAGTTTCCTCTAGCATATCAACTTCACCTTGATGCTGAAGTTGCAATATTTCTCCTTGAGCTATTTTTGAGGATGTTGATGACAATAATCTTAAAACCTCCATATTTCCATCTTCAACCATCATTTCAAAACATCTGCTCAGTAAATAATCTCCTGCTAAAACTGAGGAATGATTATTCCAAATTTTGTTTAATGTTTTTTTGCCTCTTCTTACTGAACTGTTATCTATTACATCATCATGCATTAGAGTTGCTGCGTGTATTAGTTCAACACAAGCTGCGAGGTTTATGTCCCTCGTTCCTTTTGTATAACCACATAATTTTGTTGAACCTAGAGTTAGTAAAGCCCTTAATCTCTTTCCACCTGTATCGAGATGATAGTTTGTCATTTTTTGAACTAACTCTACATCACTCTCTAATTTTGACTTTATTCTTTCTTCAACTAACATTAATTTATCCTCTACAGAATTTTTAAGTTGAAAATATGAATTATTAATCTTGTTTTTTAATTGTATGACCTTACCCATTAACTGGGCAAATTAGTATATTAGGTTACTTTTGATACTTATCAATTGACGCACCTGAATCTTCAATTATAAGGTGTCTTTATATTCATAAAAAAATTCTATAAATATTTAAAATGCTCTCTTATTTTAAAAAGAAAAAAATTATTCCTCATATTAAACTAATTGGTGTAATTGGGAATGTAGGAAAGTTTAAACAAGGCATTGATTTTTCTAGTCAAGAAAATATAATTTTAAAAGCATTTTCAGTTAAAAAGGCGCCATGTGTAGCTATTACAATAAACTCTCCTGGAGGTTCTCCAGTCCAATCACATTTAATTTACAGCCTAATTAGACAACAGGCAAAAAAAAACAAAAAAAAAGTAATAGTTTTTGCTGAGGATGTTGCAGCCTCAGGTGGGTATTTAATAGCATGTGCAGGTGATGAAATTTACGCAAACTCAAGTTCAATAATAGGCTCGATAGGTGTTATCTACTCCTCTTTTGGTTTCACAGAATTAATAAAAAAGATAGGTGTTCAGAGAAGAGTGCATACTGCTGGGAAAAACAAAAGTACATTGGACCCATTTTTAGATGAAAAAAAGGAAGACATTGAAAGATTAAAAAATATTCAATTAGATTTACATAAAGATTTCATAGAGGTGGTTGAAAAAAGCAGGTCATCAAAACTTAAAAAATCTGAGGTAGAATTATTTTCAGGAGAATTTTGGTCAGGTAGAAAAGCCAAAGATCTTGGTTTGATAGATGAGATAGGAAATGCAAATCAGGTATTAAGAGAAAAATTTGGAGAGGATGTCGTTATTAAAAAATTTGAAAAATCAAAAAGTTGGCTTAGTAAAAAATTATCGTCTTCAAATGACCATATCGATCAATTAGCAAATATATTAGAGGAAAAATCAGTTTGGCAAAAATATGGCCTCTAAAAAAAATAAAAAAAAACCAAAATTTCAAACTTTTCAAGATACAATTATTAATCTTCAAAAGTTTTGGAGTAAAAATGGATGTGTAATCTTACAACCTTATGATATGGAAGTTGGAGCTGGAACATTTCACCCAGCTACTACTTTAAGATCACTTGGGCCCAAGCCATGGAAAGCAGCTTATGTTCAGCCTTCACGAAGACCTACAGATGGAAGATACGGGGATAATCCAAATAGACTTCAGCATTATTATCAATTTCAAGTTATAATAAAACCCTCTCCACTAAATATTAAAAAACTTTATTTAAATAGTTTGTCGGTAATTGGAATTAATCATAAAGACCACGATATTAGATTTATTGAGGATGATTGGGAAAGCCCAACTTTAGGAGCTGCAGGCCTTGGATGGGAAGTATGGTGTGATGGAATGGAAATATCTCAATTTACATATTTTCAACAAATGGCAGGTTTTGAATGTAAACCAGTTTCAGTAGAGATAACCTACGGCCTTGAAAGAATTTGTATATTTACCCAGCAGAAAAAAAACGTTTATGATTTAGTTTGGAATAATGAAGGTATTGATTACAGGAAAGTTTTCCATCAATCAGAAAAAGAATTCTCAGCTTATAACTTTGAGCATGCCAATACAGAAAATTTATTTAAAATATTTGATATGCATGAGAGTGAGGCAAAATCATTAGTTGAAAAAAATATATCTTTACCTGCATACGATCAATGTTTGAAAGCAAGCCATATATTTAACGTATT
>CACPQC010000021.1 GCA_902635975.1 uncultured Pelagibacteraceae bacterium | reverse complement strand
TTTTACTGTGATTGGCATAAATGCATGTTTGATGCCACAAAGTTCAGAACACTGGCCGTAGTATGTCCCCTCTTTTTCTGCCTTAAACCATGTTTCATTAATTCTTCCAGGCACTGCGTCTCTTTTAACTCCAAATGCTGGTAAAGCCCAGGCATGTAATACATCATTTGCTGTTATCAGAACTTTAACAACTTTATTTACTGGAACTACAACCTCATTATCTACAGCAAGTAATCTAGGTTGATTCGCTTTTAAATCTTTATCCTCAATCATATAAGACTCAAAAATTATATTTTCATCTGGATACTCATAACCCCAGTACCACTGGTAGCCAATCGCTTTTATTGTTAGATCCGCTTTCGGAATAGTATCTTGTTTATATAAAATCTTAAATGATGGTACTGCCATCACAATCAAAATTAAACATGGTATTAAAGTCCATAAAATTTCTACAGTAACATTATGTGTTCTTTTAGATGGGTTTGGATTTGCTGAGGCTCTAAATCTTATGCAAGCATACAACATTAAAAATAAAACAAACACGCTGATTGCAATAATAATTGGTAATAAAAGATTGTTATGGAAAGCAACAATATCTCTCATAGACTCTGAAGCAGCTTTTTGAAACCCTAGTTGCCAATCAAAGGGTTGGTTTGCTAAAGCACTGCTAGATATTAAAAGACTTAAAAATATAATAAAAATTTTTTTCATTGTAATAGCTATATAAAGCTCTTTTATAAAAATTACACTTTAGTTTTCGCGACAATTTATCAATTAATTGCATAATTTACGATTGAAATTGCAGATATCACTGCCGTTTCTGATCTTAGAATGTTCTCATTAATTTTGAATGGCTGGACTCCTCTAAAAGAAAGAATCTTCGCTCTTTCTTCTTCTGAAAAATCACCTTCTGGTCCTATAATTATGCAGACTGGTTTATTTGTAAATTTTGATTTATCAAGTTTTGTATTGGTCGAGTTTAAGTCTGTGAAAATTAAGTCCATTGAATTTTTTAAAAGATTATCCAAATTTTGAGTAGGTTCAATTAATGGTACGTTAATACGATTTGATTGTTCGCTTGCCTCAATAACTATTTTTTCAAAACGTTCTTTGTTTATTTTTCTAACAATTGTCCTTTCAAAAATAATTGGTATAAATTTCGTAACTCCCAACTCCGTAGCTTTTTGAATCATAAAATTTTGATAATTTGATTTAATTGGAGAAAAAGCCAACCATAATTCTTTTATTTTTTCTTTTTGTCTTAGTTTTTTTATAACTTTAAATTCAACAATACTTTTTGAAATTCTTAAAATTTTAGCTACCCACTCACCATTGTTATTGAATAAAGAAAAGACCTCATTTTCATTTATTCTCATTACTTTTGTTAAATAATGTGATTGTGACTTATCTAACTTACCATTCATATTCACTGACAGTGAATTCAAAAAAAATAATCTAATATTGCTCATTTGTGTTAAGTTAATTTATGAAAAATGTTAAAGCAATAATTTTTGATGCTTATGGTACATTGTTTGACGTAAATTCCGCTGCAGAAAAATGTAAAGATAAAATTGGTGATAAGTGGGAGAGTTTTGCTAATTTTTGGAGAACTACTCAGTTAGAGTATACTTGGCTCAGAAGTTTAATGAAAAGACATAAAGATTTTTGGCAAATTACAGAAGATAGTTTAGATAAATCAATGAAGGCTTTTAGTATAGATCCTTCTATGAAAAATGAATTAATGAATTTATACAAAGTTCTCTCACCTTTTAAAGAAGTTCCAGAAACTTTAAAAAAATTAAAAGGAAAGAATTTTAAATTAGCTATTCTTTCAAATGGGACTCCTTCCCTATTAGATGAGCTAGTCAAAAGCAATAGCTTAGATAAATTATTTGATGACATTTTTTCCATAGAGGAGGTTGGAATTTATAAGCCAGATTCAAGAGTCTACGATTTACCAATTAAAAAATATAAAATAAAAAATAGTGAGGTTATGTTCTTAAGTGCAAACACTTGGGATGTTTCTGGTGGAGGAAATTATGGTTACCATTCTATTTGGGTGAACAGAAATAATAATATCTTTGATAACCTTGATTTTAATCCAAGTAATCAAATAAAGGATTTAACAGAGCTTTTTAATTTAATTTAAATAACAAGTGAGGGAACATGAATAAGGGACAGAGAGCGGGCAGTAGTGCAATAAAAATTGAAGTTAAAGAAGGCAAATCTTACTTTTGGTGTAGTTGTGGGAAAAGTTCCAAGCAACCATTTTGCGATGGCTCACATAAAGGATCTGAATTTAACCCTGTTGTATATAAAGCAGAATTAACTAAAAAGATGTTTTTTTGCACATGTAAACAAACTAATAACCAGCCATTCTGTGATGGTTCACATAATAAAAAGTAACATTGCAAATTTCTGTTTTTTAACTATTAAATTCTAATATGAAAAACATTGAGGTTAGTAAAATCATTGATCCTATTCCAGCATCAGATGGAGCTGGGGTTAAATTAAAAAGAAGTATTGGCGTTGAACCAAATTATTTCGATCCTTTTTTAATGTTGGACGAATTTGGTTCAGAAAATAGTGAAGATTATGTTGCTGGATTTCCTCCACATCCACACAGAGGAATTGAAACTGTTACTTATATGTTAGCAGGAAATTTTGAACATGAGGACAGTACTGGTGGTAAAGGTAAAATGACTGCTGGCGATGTTCAATGGATGAAAACTGGTAGTGGTATTATACATTCAGAGATGCCAGGAATGAAAGAAGGTAAACTTCATGGTTTTCAATTATGGATTAATATGCCTGCAAAATTAAAAATGAGTAAACCAGAATATATTTATATCGATGCAAACAAAATGAGTGTTCATATAGATGATGATAAACGTGTCAAAGTTATTGCGGGTAAATTCGAAAAAGCAGAAGGTCCAGTTAAAGGACATAATGTAGAGCCTTATTATTTTGATGTTGAACTAAATGAGGGAAAAGAATTTAAATTTAGTTTACCTTCTACTCACAATTCATTTGTATACTTAATAAATGGAGAGATAATAATTGGTGAAAAAGATCATAAAAAAATTAAAGATAGCACTCTAATTTTACTCTCAAAAGGCGAAGAGTTAAAAATTAAAGCTGCTTCAAGTGCAAAATTTTTAGTTATTTCAGGAAAACCTATTAATGAGGAAATAGCCAGAGGTGGGCCTTTTGTAATGAACACTAAAGCAGAGATATTACAAGCTGTTCAAGATTATCATAATGGCACATTTGTAAAATAAATAATGAAATCTATTCAAATAAATAAGTTTGGTGGACCAGAGGTTTTAGTTATTCAAGATGTACAGATAGGAAAACCCGGGCCTAAGGAAGTTTTAATTAAAAATCTATCAATTGGATTAAATTTTATAGATGTTTATCATCGAACAGGTCTCTATCCAATTCCATTACCCAGCGGTATCGGTTTAGAAGCTTGTGGTATAATTGAAGAAGTGGGGTCAGAAGTAAAACTATTTAAAGTCGGTGATAGAGTTGCTCATGCTTCAATGCCTATTGGCGCTTACTCAGAAAAACAAATTATGCCTGAAGAAAAATTAGTTTCTGTGCCCGAGGATGTGTCTGATGAAGTAGCATCTTGTGTTACATTAAAAGGAATAACAGCAGAATATTTATTGCATCGAGCATATCCCTTAAAAAAAGGTGATAAAGTTTTATATCATGCTGCTGCTGGAGGTCTTGGTCAAATTTTATGTCCTTGGGCCAATACTTTAGGTGCAGAGGTAATCGGAACAGTTGGATCAAAAATTAAAGAGGAAATTGCAAAAAAAAATGGTTGTCATCATGTCATAAATTATTCTGAAAAAAATTTTGTAGAAGAAGTTGAGAGAATTGTGGGTAAAAATGGAATTGATGTTGTCTACGACGGAGTAGGTATAAAGACATTCAAAGGATCAATTGAGACATTAAAGATTAGAGGAATGATGGTAGCATTTGGTAATGCTTCGGGTTATGTTGACACGATCGACGTAAAAAAAGATATAAATGCAAAAGGTCTTTTTTTTACAAGACCATCCATTGCACACTATACTATTAAAAGAGATGAGCTGGTAGAGTCAGCAAAAAAAGTTTTTGAGGCTGTTGTATCTAAAAAATTTGAGATAGAAATTTCTAAGAAATACTCTCTAAAAGATGCTGCTCAAGCGCATAAGGATTTAGAGGCAAGGTTATTAACAGGTCCAGCTGTAATAATTCCTTAATCTAAATTAACATCCATATCCGACATATGAAGCCTAAGTGCATTTGTTGAAATATGAATTTCTCTTATAAAAAAAATTATTGAGACAATCATAGATAAACAACAAGAACCGAAAATTACTCGCGCCATAAAAACCTTATCAAGATACAATGCAAACACTGTTAACATATTGAATAAAAACCCAAAAGCTGCAAATAAAATTGTCCATCTCAAAAGGCTAATTCTTGAGCTGAGATTCAAAAATTGCTTTTTCCATTCTGGTGGTATGTGTTTCTCATAAACATGTTCATCGTGTAATTTTCTAATTAAATTACTTAAAGTGTGAAATCTATTACTATATACGGCCATCAACAAAGGAATTGCTGGAAACATCAGGGCTGTTACAGTGTAATCTATATTCATACGAATCAGTTTGATTATCAATCTTGCGTTTGTTATTTACAAGAAAAATTTTATGAACCAATTAAGCTTATTTATTGAACTGACAAGATTGAAAAAACCAATTGGTTATATGCTGCTTTTTTGGCCGTGTGCTTGGGGATTGACTATTGGCTATGATTTTTCTGGTAATTTAGATATCTATTTTTTTTATTTAATGCTTTTTTTTCTTGGATCAGTTTTTATGAGATCAGCTGGGTGTATAGTAAATGATATTTTAGATAAAAATTTTGATAGTAGAGTTTCACGAACTAAAAATAGGCCTATAGCCTCTGGCAAAATTTCTGTGCAAATAGGAATACTCTACGCAACTATTCTTTGCATCTTAGCTTTTATAGTTTTAATAAATTTTAATTATTTTACAATAATTCTTGCGTTAGGCTCTATGCCATTAGCTTTTACTTATCCACTCATGAAAAGACTCACCTATTGGCCACAACTTTTTCTTGGAATAACTTTCAACTATGGTCTTATTCTTGGTTGGACATCAATTTTTGACAATATAAGTTTCGTCCCAATTATCTTCTACGTAGGGGCCATATTTTGGACACTTGCTTATGACACTATTTATGGGTTTCAAGATATAAAAGATGATGAAATTATAGGACTAAAATCAACTTCAATAAAATTTAAAAAAAACCCCTATTTATTTTTAACATTATGTTACTTAATTTTTTTTATATCTTTAATAACCGTTGGTATATTGATGAATTTTAATAATTTTTTTTATATCGCTTCGTTATTTATTTTTTTTCATTTATTTTTTTTCCAAATTAAAAAATTAAATATAAAAAATGCAAAAGACTGTTTAGAAAAATTTAAATCCAATAATTTTTTAGGAATAATAGTTTTAACAAGTATAATTATTGGAAAATTTTAGAAATGAATTCTACTCAAATTTTTAAAAGACTATATAAAGATTACACAAAAAAGTATTTACCAAAGATATTCTTATCAATTTTTTTTACATTACTTTTAGCTGGTAGCACATCAGCAGTAGCATATTTGCTTGATCCTGCCATCAATGAATTATTTATTAAACAAACTTCATCATTGATATTTACTATCCCTTTATTGATTATAGCAGCTTTCGCTATGAAAGGTATTTCGCTTTATTTAGCGAAAGTTATTATGATTGGAGTCGCAGAGGAGGTTAAAAAAGAACTTCAAACTGACATGTTTGCATCGTTAATCAAAGCTGACACAAAACTAATTGATGAAAAGCACTCGGGTAAATTTATTACAAATTTAATAAATGATGTTAATTTTATCACTCATTTACTTAGTATTGGAATACTAAATCTTTTTAAGGACAGCTTGACATTAATTGGTTTATTATCGGTTATGTTCTATCAAAACTGGAAGTTGTCTTTGATTGCTATAATAATGATACCACTTGCCTCTTTTGCTGCAAGATCATTAGGTAAAAGAATTGGTAAAGTCACGAATGAACAAATGCTTAAGGCAGGGGCGCTTAATACATATTTGATGGAAATTTTTAAAAATCATAAATTAATGAAAATATTTCAAAAAGAAACTTACGAAAAAGAGAGAGCTGTTGAATATATTAACACCTTAAAAGAAACTTCGAAAAAGATAAATATAGTTTTTGTAAGAGCCTCACCTATCATGGAAGTTTTGACAGGTATCATGATTGCATGTTTAATTTTTGTTTCTGCTAAACTTGTAGCCAAAAATGAGTTGGAGATAAGTAACTTTTTTTCTTTCCTTGCGGCTATGATGCTGGCTTATCAGCCAGTAAGGTCACTAGCTACTCTTAATATAACAGTTCAGCAGGGTTTAACGGGATCTAGAAGAGTACTCCCAATTATAGATGATATAAACGAAATAAAAGACAAACCGAATGCAGAAAAATTAGAACTTAACGAAGGGAAAGTCGAGTTTAATAATGTTTCATTTGAATATAAAAGAGGTGAGCTACAAATATTAAAGTCAGTTGACTTAAAAATCCCTGGAAAAAAAATGACCTCGTTAGTTGGCCATAGTGGAGCCGGTAAATCTACAATATTAAATTTGATCCCGAGATTTTATAATATTAATAAAGGAGATATTAAAATTGACAATCAATCAATCTATAAATCAACGATTAGTTCACTAAGAGAAAATATTTCTTTAGTAAGTCAAGATACGACTCTTTTTGATGACACTATTAAAAACAATATAAGATACGCTAATCTAAAAGCGTCAGAGGAGGAAATCATTGAAGCAGCAAAATTTTCTTTTGCTAGTGAATTTATTGATAAATTGCCAAAAAAATACGACACCTTGATTGGTGAAAATGGAATAAGACTATCTGGAGGAGAAAAACAAAGATTGTCTATTGCTCGAGCAATTTTAAAAAAAAGCGCAATTATTCTTCTAGATGAAGCAACATCCTCATTAGATGCAG
>CACPQC010000020.1 GCA_902635975.1 uncultured Pelagibacteraceae bacterium | reverse complement strand
GGATGCCTCAATGGCTTCACCTGATGACGTAAAAAATATTACGGGTTATACAATAGGAGGCGTCTCACCTGTTGGTCATTTAAATAAAATAGAAATATTTATAGATCATTCTTTGGCTAGATTTGAAAATTTATATGCTGCTGCTGGACATCCAAATTGTGTATTTAAAATTAATTTTGATGATTTACAGAAAATAACCAATGGATTTATTAAAGATATAACTCAATGAAACAACCATCTTTATTTGATTATTTTTTACTTACTATTTTAGCATTAATTTGGGCATCTGCTTTTTTTAACATTAAAATTGCAACATACTCTTTCGGTCCGGTCACTATTGCTTTCCTTAGAGTATTCTTTGGAGCCATACCTGTATTATTGCTTTGTTATTTTAAAAATATAAAGATTGAGGCTTTTTCAAATGATTGGCATTGGTTTGCAATGATTGGTTTTATAAATTTAGTAGCTCCTTTTTTTTTGATTGCTTATGGAGTTAAATCAGTTCAGAGCAATCTAGCTGCTATCTTAATGTCTACAACTCCTCTTAGTTCAACAGTTCTAGGTCATTTATATCTGAAAAACGAAAAATTTAATTTTGTTAAAACTATAGGCATATTGATAGGTTTTTCAGGTATAGTATTTTTATTTTCGGATAATCTATTGATAGACGAAAATAACTTTTTATCAGCTTTATTAATTTTACTAGGTTCAACTTGTTATGTAATTGGTGGAGTTCTAACATTGAAGATAAGTAAAAAGAAAAATGAAAATGTAACAGGCTCTATCTTAATTTGGGCAACGATTATCTTAATTCCTCTAGTCGCTTTTGTTGAACAGCCTTGGTATATAAGGCCGAGGTTAGACTCAACTATTTCAGTAATTTATCTAGGCTTAGTTTCGACAGGTATTGCTTGGCTTTTAAGATTTAAAATTCTAGTAAAAAATGGTTTAATTTTTCAATCCCAAGTTTCATATTTGATACCGATATTTGGAACAATACTTAGTTACATCTTTTTAAAAGAAATAATAACATTTAAAGTATTTATTTCATTGGTCGCAGTTGTTGTTGGAATTTATTTTGTAAAAAAAGCAAAATAATTTAAATTAATTTTTTTACCCAGGTTTCTGGGGTTTTGTCATTAATAATCTCTACTGGTAAATGATATTTAAATTCTTTAACACCATTTTGTTTTATGTAATCGCACGTTTTTATTACGGCGTCTTTTAAAGTCGTTTTTGTTTGGTAATTCAACAATTTTCTAGATTTGTCTGCACTACATGTTGCAAACTTTACTTCCTGAGGTCTATCTAAGACATAAATTGGATCACCATTGAAACCAGTTACATTTGAAACAATTTTAGCTATTTCATTAATAGTAATCATTTCTTCATCTGGCCCTATATTTACAATTTCTTTATTAATTTTTTTATCTAAAGCCAATTTTTCTAAACAATAGATTACGTCATCGATATATGAAAAACATCTAATTTGATTTCCATCCCCATAAATTATTGATGGTTTATTCTGTAAATTTCTATTGATAAAAATAGATAGAACATTTCTAAATGGGTCATCGTATTTTTGGTAAGGCCCAATTATATTGTGTGGCACCGCTATATTCCATTCCATATTATTTAAATTTGCTAAGACTTTTAGAGTTTCTTCACCTGCAACTTTTGCTATTCCATAAGGATCAACAGGCTCAGGTTTCATATCCTCTAAAAATGGACTTTTTTGATTTCCATAACGTGCCATAGAAGAACAATAAATAAATCTTTTTACCTTGTTTTTGATTGCTGCAGTGATTGTCGACACACTTGCTTGATAAATATTTTTAGTAATAATGTGAGGAGAAAAAACAGATAATCCCTCATGAGCAGTTGCAGCACAATGATAAATAATATCGACATGTTTTGTAATTTCTGTCATTTTATTTAAATCACAACAGTCAACGTTATGGAATTTAATTTTTTTATTATCTAAATTAGATAATTCACCTCCTATAAGAGTATCATTTCCGGAAATTTCATGACCTAATTTTTCAAGTCTTTTTGCTAAATGACTTCCTAAAAACCCAGCTATACCAGTTATGAATATTTTCATAGACAACTGTCTTTTATATCTTTATTTATAAATTGTAAATTAGTCTAGTATGTCTTATCTAAATGATTTAACAATTATCATTGTAACTTTTAGAACAAATAAAGAAATTTTATTTAATTGCATTGATTCTATTGACTCTAATGTAAAGATATTAATTGTCGAGAACTCTAGTGATAACGAATTTAAAAGCGACCTAGAAAAAAAATATTCAAATATTTCTGTAATTTTGGCAAATAAAAATTTAGGTTATGGAGCTGGAAATAATTTAGGTTTTAAAAATATAAAAACAAGATATGGACTTGTTACAAATCCAGATGTAGTTCATCAGGATGATTTTTTTATTCAATTAAAGAATTACCTTAAACCTGATTTTGAATTTTCTATAATCGGTCCATCGTATTATAACGATACTCATCATTGGCCCTTTGGTTCGTTCGACAATAGAAATGATCCTTATTTAAGAAAAAAGGATTATGATGAAAATTCTTTAAAAGAAGTAGATTGGATTGTTGGGTGCTCAATACTGGTTGATACTAAATATGTAGATAAAAACGATATGTTTGATGAAAATATATTTTTATATTTTGAAGAGGTTGACCTTTGTAAAAGAATTAAATCCAAAAATGGAAAAATTTTTAACAGTTCAATTTTAAAAATAGAACATTTGGGACATAAGGGTTCAGCTGCAACAGATCCAGAGTACTCAATTGAAACAGAAATGTTTAGAAATTGGCACTGGATGTGGTCTTCTTTTTATTATTACAAAAAACATAACAACTATTTATATGCGTTATTTAAAATGTCTGGAAAATTTATAAAATCTATTATGAAAACCATTATATTTTCCATCTTTTACAACAAAGTAAAACAAACTGCTTATTTTGCAAGATTTTATGGGCTCTCATGTTCATTTCTTGGAATAAAATCTTTTTATAGAGTTAAGTCTCTATTTAAATAATTTCTTAAGATCAATTCATTTTAAAAGCTTCGAAAATTCTTGGATATGTTTTGGACTAGTCTCACAACAACCTCCCAGTATAGTTGCTCCACTATCTTTAAATTTTTTAGCAAATCCTGCCATTTTTTTTGGAGTTAAATCATTTCTTGTACCTAAAAATTCTTTTGGATCAACAGATTTTTTATCTTTTTCGTGTTTATCAACATTAGGAAATGGGTTTGTTTTTATGTAAGAATTTAATTTAAAACCAAAAGGTATACCTAAATTTTTTAATTCGTCTAAGTTTAATTTAAAATTTTCTGGAGATACACATGAAAGTATTAATCCTAGTAAATTCTCATTTTTTTTATTTCTTATAATATCAGAAATTTTTTCTCCACTGGGCATAGTTTTTCCTCGTGATATATGCGCGCCAATAAGATATGGTTTCTTGAATTCGTGAATACTTTTGATTGCTAATTCGAGTTCTCTGACACTGCTAATTACATCTAGATAGAAAAAATCAATATAAGGATTTAATAATTTAGCATGTTCATAAAAGTCCTGACTAATCTCATCACTTGATCTATTATCTTCTTTATAAGTTAAATTTTGAGGAGGCAAACCTCCAGCAATAAGAATATCTGGATATATTTCTTTTGTTTTTTTTGCTAATTCTCCAGCTGTTTTATTTAAATATTCAAATTTATCTTCTACTTTATTTTCTCTCAATCTAATTTTTCTGGACGCAAAAGTGTTTGTTACTATTACTTCTGCACCAGCTTTGATGTAATCAACATGTGTATCATAAAGCAGCTTATGATATTTTTTGTTCAGTATTGCGGTGGCACTCCACAAAGTTCCTTGTGGTTTCATTCCCCTAGCTAAAAGTTCTTGGCCCATACCACCATCTAATATTCTTGTTTTTTTAAAGAAATTGATATCCATTTGATTTTTTATAAATGAGAATGCTGATTTTTTTTTTAATTTTTTTACAATTAAAAAATATTAAAGATTTTTATTATAACCACAAGATGTAGTAATCGTACAATCATAAGTAGAAAATAAAGTATTATAAAATTAGCAACAGCCTGTTTTTTCGAGTTTAATAAGGCATGGCTATTAAAAGAAAAAAAATAGCAAAACTAATGACCAAAAAAAGAAAATCTAAATTGGTCAAAACTTCTAGAAAAAAAATAAAAACGAAAAAAAAAGTTGTGACAAAAAAGTCTGCGACTAAGAAGCGTTCAAAAAAGTCTAGAAAAAAACATAAGCTAAAAACAATAAAAAAAACAAGAGGAGAAAAAAAAATGAGTGCAGAAGCAATGAAAGTGTCATCTGTATTGGATACTTCTCATTTAAAGGTTAAATTTCCATTTAAAGCTAAGTATGGAAACTACATAAATGGAAAATTTGTAGAACCTAAATCAGGCAAATATTTTGATAATGTTAGCCCGATATCAAATGAGAAAATCTGTTCGGTAGCACGATCAAACGAACAAGACGTTGAAGCAGCATTGGATGCAGCTCACGCAGCTTTTCCTGAATGGGGAAAGACAGACATCACAACTAGATCAAACATATTGTATAAGATTGCTGATGTTCTAGAGAAGAATCTAAACTTATTAGCTACAGCTGAATGTTTAGATAACGGAAAACCTATAAGAGAATGTATGGCAGCAGATTTACCTTTGGTTATTGATCATTGGAGATATTTTGCTGGTGTGATTAGAGCAGAAGAAGGGTCAATTGCTGAAATTGCTAATAATCAATACTCATACAATTTTCATGAACCACTAGGAGTTGTCGGTCAGATAGTTCCATGGAATTTTCCATTATTAATGGCAACATGGAAATTAGCACCAGCTCTTGCTGCAGGAAACTGTTCGGTATTAAAACCAGCTGAGCAAACACCAGCTTCTATTATGGTAATGATGGAACTTATTGGAGATTTATTACCTCCTGGAGTTGTTAACATCGTCAGTGGTTTTGGACTAGAAGCAGGTAAACCTTTAGCATCATCTAAAAGAGTTGCTAAAGTTGCCTTTACTGGTGAAACAACAACTGGAAGATTGATTATGCAGTACGCTGCACAAAACATTATTCCAATTACTTTAGAGTTAGGTGGAAAATCCCCTAATATTTTCTTTGAAGACATCATGGAAAAAGATGATGATTTCTTTGATAAGTGTATTGAGGGTTTTGTAATGTTCAATCTTAACCAAGGTGAGGTATGTACTTGTCCGAGTAGAGCTTTAATACAAGAGTCTATCTATGATAAATTCATGGAAAGAGCTATTGCTAGAACAAAAGCTGTTGTTCAAGACAATCCTTTAAAAATGGAAACCATGATTGGAGCTCAAGCATCTGTAGAGCAAATGGAGAAGATTAAATCTTATCTTGAGCTTGGAAAAAAAGAAGGTGCTAAGGTTCTTACAGGAGGAAGTGCTGCTAAACTTAATAGTGGATTGGAAAAAGGTAATTATATTCAACCAACTATTTTTGAAGCTAATAACAGCATGCGAATTTCTCAAGAAGAGATCTTTGGACCTGTTGTATCTGTAATTAAATTTAAAGATGAAGCAGAGGCATTGAAAATTGCTAATGATACTCTTTATGGTTTAGGCGCAGCTGTATGGACTAGAAATGGTAATATAGCTCACAGAATGGGTAGAGCAATACAAGCAGGGATAGTATGGACCAATTGCTATCACGCTTATCCAGCTCACTCTCCATTTGGTGGTTACAAACAATCTGGGGTTGGAAGAGAAACTCACAAAATGATGCTTAATCATTACAGACAGAATAAGAATCTTCATGTTTCTTATGCTGAGAAAAAATTAGGCTTCTTTTAATCAAATAATATATACTGGTCCATGATTCGATATCATGGGCCAGAGAAAAAATATGAAAGTATCTGCAACACATTCGGCATTAAATTTACTATCGGAATTAAAAAAGAAATATGGAGAAAAATTGATGTTTCACCAATCAGGGGGTTGTTGTGATGGAAGTGCACCAATGTGTTTTCAAGAAGGAGAATTTCCGTTAGGCGACAATGATATAAAACTTGGTGAAATAGGCGGAGTTCCTTTTTATATGAATGGTGATCAGTATGAAAAATGGAAACATACAGATCTTACAATAGACGCTGTAGAAGGAATTGGAGGCATGTTTTCATTAGACAATGGAACGGGAAGAAGATTTTTAACCAAATCTGAGATATGTCTTGTAGTGGATAACGAAAATCCAAATCATTAAAAAAAAGTAAAATATTTAATGTCGGTCTTTCTCAGCTCACAAAAAATAATTAAAGATTGGATAGATTATAATGATCATATGAATGTATCTTACTATCTACTAATTTTTGATAAATATGGCGCTGATACTTTAAATAGCATATTTAAAATGGGAGAACACTCAGCCAAAACAACTGGCAAAAGTACTATGATCGTTGAGTCAAATATCACCTACAATCAAGAACTCAAACTTGGTGATGAGGTAGATGTTAACCTAGTTTATTTTGACCACGATAGGAAAAGACTTCAATATAAAATGGAGATGGTTCACAAAGAAAAAAAGTTTCTTGCATCAACTATAGAAGTTTTAGCTTTATATGTTGATCTAAACAGTAGAAAAGTATCTGAATTTGAAGAGGAAAAAGTAAAGATTATGGATGATTATATCAAAGAGAATTCTTCAAAATTTGCAAATGACAATCTTAAATTTTCATCAAAACTAAAAAAAAATTAATATAACTCCCAGTCCGCAACTGGAAGTTATACCAAAAATTATTGACCCGGTGCTTTGTAACCGATCTTACTTGCTTTAGTTGTAGCTTTTGTAAAATCAATTGCCTCGAGTATTGTCAAGTTTTTTACAGCACCCGATGCCTCAACAACTAATTTAATTGCAGCAAAATCGTCAAAGCTTGGAACATCAGTAACAACTACAAAATCGTATGAGCCTCTTACAATATCCATGCTGTGCATTGTTCCACCCATAGCTTTTGTTAATTGTTCTACAACTGCTTTCCTATCACTTGTTGGATCTTTTAAAAATCCTTGAAAAGCTTTTTCAGTGTAATTACCCATTATATATGCTTTCATATTGAACTCCTTTTTTTTAAAAATAGTATCATCTAATTAGAGATTATTAATGTGTAAAAATTACATAGTAGACACACCCTATAGTAATGCTAAATTGAACTTATGTACGAAAAATTCGGGCAATTCATTGATGGTAAATGGCAAAAATCATCAGATGAGGGAACTTACGAAGTAATCAATCCTGCAAATGAAGAAGTTTTGGGAAAAGCCTCAAAAGCTACAACTCATGATGTTGAGAGAGCATTAAAGTCTGCTGCAAAAGGATTAGAAGTTTGGAAAAAAACTCCCCCATGGCAAAGATCTTATATCATTAGAAGAATTGCAGACAAAATGAGAGAGAAGGAGGACGTGCTTGCTAAGTGGATGACACTTGAGGTTGGAAAACCTTTTGCAGAAGCCAAAGGTGAAGTTAATGGTGCTGCAGATATTTTTGAGTGGAATGCTGAAGAAACAAAAAGAATTTATGGACAAACTGTTGAAAGTAGATTTGAAGACACAAGAGTTCATGTTTATTATCAGCCAGTTGGTGTTGTAGCAGCATTAACTCCATGGAATTTCCCCGCAGTATTGTCTGCAAGAAAAATTTCAACGGCGCTAGCAGCTGGCTGCTCTGTAATAGTTAAGCCCGACGTAATTACCCCTGGTATTGTAATGGAGATGGTTAATATATGTAATGAATGTGGAGTGCCACCAGGCGTAGTAAATCTTTTGTCAGGTGATCCACCTAGTATTGCACAACAGTTGATTGCATCAGACATAGTCAAAAAAATTTCAATTACTGGATCATCAAGAGTAGGTAAATTAATATTGAAACAAGCTGCAGATAAAGTTCAAAGAGTAACAATGGAGCTATCAGGTCATTCACCTTTTATTGTATTTGATGATGCTGATATTAAAAAAGCCGCTGATATGGCAATAGCTGCTAAATTTAGAAACAATGGTCAAGTTTGTATATCGCCTAACAGATTTTATATACACGAGAGAAAAAAAGATGAATTTGTAAATTTATTTATTGAAAAAACAAAAAAATTAAAAATAGGTGATGGTATGGACCCAGCAAC
The DNA here is from genome assembly GCA_902635975.1 of uncultured Pelagibacteraceae bacterium. Classification (GTDB taxonomy): domain Bacteria; phylum Pseudomonadota; class Alphaproteobacteria; order Pelagibacterales; family Pelagibacteraceae; genus Pelagibacter. The sequence continues at coordinate 1,364 of CACPQC010000020.1, read as the reverse complement.
TCAATTAGGCCCGTTAACTACAAAAAAAAGACTTAATGAAATAGAAGAATTAGTTGAAAAAACTAAACAGGAGGGCGCAAAAGTTTTATTAGGTGGAAAAAGACCTTCAGGATTTAACAAAGGTTTTTATTATGAACCGACAGTATTTGACGATGTAAATGATGATTTTACGATAATGAAACAAGAACCGTTTGGACCGTTAGTGCCTATGCTATCATTTAAAACTTTTGATGATGTAATTGAAAGAGCTAACAATCATGAATTAGGGTTGTGCAGTTATGTATGCACTAATTCAATGGAAACTGCTCATCTTGCTTCAGAACAATTAGAAACTGGCTCAGTTGCTGTAAATACTCCAATGGTAGCAATTGCTGAAGCACCTTTTGGTGGGATAAAGCAAAGTGGTTATGGGCGTGAAGGCGGATCAATGGCAATTAAAGATTACCTTAATATAAAATATACACATCTTGGCATCAAAGGTTAATCAATGAAATTTTTAAGGGTTGGTGAGCGTGGTAATGAAATACCTGCAATTCTTGATGACAAAAATAATATTCGGAATTTATCGAATATTTTTAAAGATTTAACACCGGAAAATTTAAATTTTGAAAATTTAGATAAAATAAAAAATTTTGATATTAATTCTCTTCCACTTTTGGATCAAAATCAAAGAATAGGATCTTGTGTTTTTAAACCAGCAAATTTTTTTGCAATTGGTTTAAATTATAAAGCTCATGCTGCTGAGACAAATTCGAATACTCCTAAAGAACCAATAGTTTTTAATAAGTCACCAAATTGTATAGCTGGACCTAATGATGACATAGTCATACCTAAGTTTTCAAAGTCTTTAGATCATGAGGTTGAAATTGCAATAGTGATTGGAAAAAAAGCTAAGTATGTAAAAGAGGAAGAAGCACAAGATTACATTATAGGTTATTGTATTTGTAATGATATTAGTGAGAGAGAATGGCAAAAAGACAGAGGTGGTCAATGGGTAAAAGGAAAATCTGGGGATACATTTGGACCTTTAGGACCATATCTTGTAACTAAAGATGAAATAAGAGATCCATCAAATCTAAATTTGACTTTAGATCTCAATGGAAAAAGAAGACAGGCTGGAAATACAAGTTTAATGATATTTAATTTTAATTTTTTAATATCTCACATTAGTCAATTTATAACTTTAATGCCAGGAGATGTTATTACAACAGGCACACCTGCAGGAGTAGGAATGGGGATGACACCACCCGATTACCTAAAGGATGGAGATGAGATGATTTTGAAAGTTGATAACTTAGGTGAACAAAAGTTAAAAGTGGTTAAAGAAAAATAATGACAGAACTATTTATTGCACTTGGAGCTGG
>CACPQC010000019.1 GCA_902635975.1 uncultured Pelagibacteraceae bacterium | reverse complement strand
TTAATAATTTTTGATATTTTTCAATAGAAACATCTAAATCTTTTTCGTTTTCTAAATCCTCAATCATATTATCAGCTAAATTTGTTAATTCATCAACAGATAGGGTGTTATAATTATTTGGTATATTTTTTTCTTTCATATAAAACTCTTTATTAATACATGAAAATTAATCTTGCACATATTAAAAAAGCTAAGAAATACCTTAATAAAAATGAATGTGTAGCGATACCAACTGAGACCGTTTATGGATTAGCGGGGAATGCTTACTCTGATAAAGCATGCGAAAAAATATTCAGATTAAAAAAGAGACCAAAATATAATCCTCTTATAGTTCATTACTATGACTATAAAAACTTAAAAGATGACTGTAATCTTAACGAAAACTTTTTTAAATTATATAAAAAATTTTGTCCAGGACCAGTCACATTTATTTTAAATTTAAAAAAAAAATCTAGAATTTCAAAAATTATAACTAATCAAAAAATGATGCTCGCGGTTAGATTTCCAAAACATGTTGTCACACGAAATTTGTTGAAAAAAATTAAATTTCCATTGGCAGCTCCAAGTGCAAATATATCTTCTCGACTAAGCCCTGTTTGTTCAAAAGATGTAAAAGAGGATTTTGGTAAAGAAATTAAATTTATACTTGAGGGTGGGAGATCGACAATAGGAATTGAGTCCACGATAATTGATATCAGAAACGAACCAAAGATTTTAAGATTAGGGGGTATAGACGTTAAAACCATTCAAAAAATATTAAATAGAAAAATTATACTAAAAAATAATCCTTCTAAAGTTTCTGCACCTGGTCAATCAAAAATTCATTATTCCCCAGGTATACCCATCAGATTAAAAGCAAAAAAAGCCAAAAATGAAGAAGCTTTTTTATTTATTAATAAAAAGAAAAAACCTAAATCAAATTATTATTATTTATCAAAAAAAGGTAATTTAAACGAAGCTGCAAAAAATTTATACAGTACTTTAAGAAAAATAAAAAAAGACAAATATAAATCTATCGCTGTGGCTAAAATCCCAAATCAAGGATTGGGTAAAGCTATTAATGATAGATTAATGAGGGCATCTAAGTTTTAATGAATACGACACTTGAAATTATTGAATTATCAAAGAATTATAATCAAAAAAAAGCCGTAAATAATATTTCATTCAAATTAAATAAAAACGAAATTATTGGTATTCTAGGACCCAATGGTTGTGGAAAAACTACAACTATTGGAATGATATTAGGATTATTAAAGCCGACAAGCGGCAAAGTATTAATCAATGGTATTGAAATAGAAAAAAATAGAGTTCAGTTATTAAACAATTTAAATTTCATATCTCCATATATAGAATTGCCAAAAAAATTGACTGTAAAACAAAATCTAATTGTATATGGCAAACTTTATGATGTAAAAAACCTTAAAACAAAAATTGAATATCTTACTGAAAAACTAAGACTGGATGATATCATTAATAAGATTACTGGAGAACTTTCATCTGGCCAGAAAAATAGAGTGAGTCTTGCTAAATCTATAATAAATGATCCATTAGTTTTACTTCTTGATGAACCTACTGCATCTCTTGATCCTGAAACAGGAGACTTTGTTAGAAGTTTTTTTGAAAATTATCAAAAAGAAAAAGGAACTTCTATTCTACTAGCTTCGCATAACATGTCAGAAGTAGAGAGATTATGCTCATCAGTGCTAATGATGAATAATGGATCTATAATTGACCAGGGAAGCACTGATAAATTAATCCAAAAACATGGCCGAAGAAATATGGAAGAAGTCTTTTTAAAGCTTACGAGGAAAAATTATGAATTTTAATAAAATGCACGGACTTTTCCTCAGACATTTTTTTTTAATAAAAGGTTCTTTGCCGAGGATTTTAGATCTTGTTTATTGGCCGACTATACAAATAATTCTTTGGGGTTTCATTTCTAAATTTTTTTCAATTTATAGTGATTATTACAATAACACTCTTGGGGTAATTCTTACTTGCGCGATACTTTATGACATTCTTTTTAGATCAAGTATTAGTTTTAATATGCTTTTTTTGGAGGAAATTTGGAGTAGAAATTTTACTAATCTATTTATTGCACCATTAAAACTTAAAGAAATAATTGCATCTTTAATTTTTACAGCTTTGATTAGAACTTTAATTGGATTAGTGCCTGCTATTTTATTGACCTCACCTTTGTTTGGAATTTCTATTTTAAAATTAGGATTTCCACTGCTTCTATTATTCTTAAGCTTATATATTTTTGGAATAACCCTAGGTTTATTTGTAAGCGCTGGTTTAATGAGATTTGGACCGTCATTTGAAAATATTGCTTGGTCTTCACTATTTTTATTAGCTCCACTTGGTTGTATCTATTATCCGATAGAAATTCTTCCAATTTTTTTTCAAATTATAGCAAAGGGATTGCCTTTAGTTTATATTTTTGATGAAACAAGAAATATTCTATTAAATGGCTCAGTAAGTTATGAAAATTTAAACAAGGCATATTTATTAAATATTATTTACCTTGTTTGTGGGATTGGTTTATTTTATTTCTCTTTTCTAAAAGCACGTGTTAAAGGAACTTTGATCAATATGGGGGAATAGATGGCGCGCCTGCTAGGAGTCGAACCCAGAACCTCCTGATCCGAAGTCAGGCGCTCTATCCAGTTGAGCTACAAGCGCATATAATATTAATATAACATTTTATGGAAAAAAAAATAAATTTGATAGTTAAAGAAAAAGATAAAAATCCTCGCATAGATGTTTTTATAAGTAATAACGTCAAAGAAATGAGCCGTACTAGAATAAAGAATTTAATTTTAACTAAAAAATTGAAGCTGAATAATAAGATTATTTTAGATCCCTCTAAAAAAGTTAATTTCAATGATAGTATTAAATTAACAGCACCTGAGCCACAAAAGAGCTCTCTAAAAGCCTATAAATATAAATTAGATATTGTATATGAAGATGATGACTTAATTGTATTAAATAAACCTTCGGGAATAGTTATGCATCCTGGTGCAGGGAATTTTGATAATACAATTGTAAACGCTTTAGTTAATTACAGTAAAAGTTCATTATCAAATATCGGTGGTGAATCGAGACCAGGAATAGTTCACAGGATTGATAAAAATACATCGGGGCTAGTTGTAATAGCAAAAAATAACTACTCTCATGAAAATCTATCACTTCAGTTTAGCAGACATTCAATCACAAGAGTTTACCAATTGTTGGTTTGGGGGAAAATTAGACCCTCAAAAGGTAAAATAGAAACTTTAATCACAAGAAGTTCAAAAAATCGACAAATGATGATGGTCAGTAGTTCTAAGGGCAAAAAGGCAATAACAAATTATCAGACAATCGAACTTTTTGAAAATAAAAATATTCCAACTTTAAGTCTATTAGAATGTAAACTTGAAACGGGAAGAACTCATCAAATTAGAGTTCATATGAATTTCTTAGGCAATAGTATCGTAGGTGATGATAAGTACAAAAAAAAATTTAAAAAAATAAAAGATATTGACCCATTATTGGAATCAAGCATTATTAATTTAGAAAGACAATTTCTTCATGCTAAAACTATTGGCTTTATTCATCCAAAAAAAAACAAAGAAATGATATTTCACTCTATTTTACCTCAAGAACTTGAAACTATTCTCAAAATCCTAAGAAAAACAAGCAAATAAAATATTGAAAAAAATAGAATATTAATTAGATAAACTGTTAATGAATACAGCTATAAAAAATAATCTTCCAGCTTTGAGTAATGAAGGTGGATTATCTGCATATTTAGAGCAAATTAAAAAATTTCCAATGTTAGATGCTGAAGAAGAATATATCTTAGCAAAGAATTGGAGAAACAATGGAAATGTAAAAGCTGCTGAAAAATTAGTTACAAGTCATCTTCGATTAGTTGCAAAAATAGCGATGGGATATAAAGGTTATGGTTTACCTGTAAATGAAATGATATCTGAGGGTAACGTTGGTCTAATGCAAGCTGTAAAAAAATTTGAGCCAGAAAAAGGTTTTAGATTGGCAACCTATGCAATGTGGTGGATTAAGGCCTCAATTCAAGAATATATTTTAAGATCTTGGAGTTTAGTTAAAATAGGTACCACAACTGCTCAAAAAAAATTATTTTTCAATTTAAAAAAAATTAAAAATCAAATAGCTCCTCAATCAGAGGGAGACCTTAGGAGTGAACAAGTAGATGAAATAGCTGATAAACTTGATGTAAGTAAAGAAGAAGTTGTTTCAATGAATCGAAGATTATCTGGAAAAGAATTTTCTTTAAATGCACAAATTGGTGAGGATGGTGATGAATGGCAAGACTGGTTGGTAGATAAAGAATTAGATCATGATCTCAAATTTGCTCATCAGGAAGAAATGGAACAAAGAAAAGATTTATTAAAAAACTCTATAAAAGTATTAAACGAAAGAGAGAAAGAAATTCTATACGCAAGAAGATTAAATGATAATCCATCTACTTTAGAGGATTTAAGTAAAAAATATAAAATTAGTAGAGAAAGAGTAAGACAAGTTGAAAATAAAGCGTTTGAAAAACTGCAAAAACATATGTTGCTTTTAGCTAAGTCTAAAAATCTTCTGCCAGTTAATTAAATTTCAAAGGGATTTTCAACTAAAATTGTATCATCACGCTCAGGACTAGTTGATATACTAGAGATTTTTGCTCCTACAAATTCCTCAATTGCAAATATATATTTCTTAGCGTTTTCTGGTAAATCATCAATATTTTTAATACCATTAGTTGTGCTTTTCCATCCATCAAATACCCTATAAATAGGTTTTATCTTTAATTGATCCTCAACAGCTGCAGGTAGGTAATCTATTTTTTTTCCGTCAAGATCGTATTCAACACACATTTTAATTTCATCTAATTCATCTAATACATCCAGTTTAGTCAATGCAATACCATCAATTCCTGAAACTTTAATAGTTTGTCTCACTAAGACCGCATCGAACCATCCACATCTTCTTTTACGACTAGTAACAGTTCCAAATTCTTTACCTCTGGTTCCTAATAATTCACCAATTGGGTCTAACAATTCGGTTGGGAATGGCCCCTCACCAACTCTAGTAGTATATGCTTTTGTTATACCTAACACATAATTAATTGAATTTGGTCCACAACCAGATCCTGTGGCAGCACTTGAGGCCACTGTGTTGGAGGAAGTTACAAACGGATATGTGCCATGGTCAACATCAAGTAAAATGCCTTGGGCACCCTCAAACAATATCCTTTTTTTATGTTTTTTGAATTGATCAATTTTAAGCCACACAGGAGTAGAAAATTTAAGAATTTCTGGGGCAATTTTTAATAAATCTTCTTTAAGTTTTTTTTTTTCAAATAGTTTTTTTCCTAATCCTTTTCTAATTGCATTGTGGTGTAATAAAACAACTTCTAATCTATGATCTAAGTTTTTTTCAGATCTTAGATCCATAACTCTTATCGAGCGTCTCCCAATTTTATCCTCATAAGCAGGTCCAATGCCCCTCCTAGTAGTCCCAATTTTACTTTTACCAGCTGCATCCTCTCTAATCTCATCCATTTCACGATGAAATGGTAAAATTAAATTTGCAGCCTCTGAAATCATAAAATTTTCTGAATTTACTTCTACACCTTTCTCTTTGATCTCTTTAATCTCATCTAATAAAGCCCATGGATCAACAACAACACCATTCCCAATTATTGAAATTTTGTTTTTTCTAACAATGCCTGATGGAAGTAGTCTTAGCTTAAAAGTTACTCCATCTATAACAAGTGTATGTCCTGCGTTGTGACCACCTTGAAATCGTATTACGACATCTGCCTGTTCTGATAACCAATCTACAATCTTTCCTTTTCCCTCATCTCCCCACTGTGAACCTACTACTGCAATATTTCTCATTATCTAAATATTTTTTTTAAATTAATTGAATTTAAATGGTTTATTGGACCATGTCCTTTTCCAACTTTAGGGTTAGTTAATATAGCTAAATTTACATATTTAATTCCTAACTCACAAGATTTCTTTAAGGTTTTTCCACATGAAAAAAAAGATGTAATCGCAGTTGATAACGTACAACCAGTTCCATGAGTATTTTTTGTGTTAAATTTTTTATTTGAAAATACTTTGATTTCTTTTTTATTAATAAATATATCATATAGCCTATTTGATTTTAAATGACCCCCTTTAATCAAAACGTTTGAAACACCAAATTCTATTAATTTATTCGCAGCAAATATCATATCATTCTTATTTTTTATTTTCACTCCAGTTAAAACTTCTGCTTCAGGTATATTCGGTGTTATCAATGACACTTTCTTAAAAAATTTTTTTTTCATCACATTTATTGCTTGATCAGTTATTAATTTAGAACCACCTTTTGCTATCATTACTGGATCTAAAATAACTTTTTTAATTTTTATCTTATTTAGAGATTTATAGACTTGGTTAATCACTTGAGTAGAGTGTAACATTCCAATTTTAATAGCATCTGGCTTAATGTCTTTTGTGGTATGAATTATTTGATTATAAATTTCATTCGCAGGGATCGAAACTATCGATTTTACGCCTTGTGTATTTTGAACAGTCACAGCAGTTAAAGCAGTCATAGAGTAGACTCCTAAACAAGTGGCTGTTTTTATATCTGCTTGAATACCTGCGCCGCCTGAAGAGTCAGACCCTGCAATAATAAGAATTTTTGATTTTAATTTCAAATTATTTAATCTTCTTTAGAACAATATTAACACATTTTAAAAGAAGATTTCTATTCTCACTTTCTCCCATTATTCTTATTTTTGACTCTGTTCCTGACTTTCTAACAAGTATTCTTCCTTGGCCTTTTATAAGTTTAGTCGCTAATTTAATTGAGTTTTTAATTTTAGATTTATTGATAATATTCATATTCCTAACCTCAATGTTCTTTAATATCTGAGGAGTTTTTTTAAATATATCAAAAAACTCACTAGCTTTTTTTCCTTTTCTTAAAGCAAACAAAGACTCTAAAGCGACAAGTAAGCCATCTCCTGTGGTCGCAAATTTACCTAAAATAATGTGACCAGACTGCTCACCACCAAGATTAAATTTTTTTTTTTGCATCTTTTCTTTCACATATCTATCACCCACTTTAGCGCGGATAAATTTAATACCCTTTTTTTTTAAATATATTTCAAGACCATAGTTCGACATTAATGTTCCAACAACACCACCTTTTAACATCTTTTTAGATTTCCATCTTGTTGCTAAAGCTGCAATAATTTGATCTCCATCTATAATATTACTTTTTTCATCACACATAATTATTCTGTCAGCATCTCCATCCAAAGAAATTCCTATATGAGCATTGTGTTTTTTAACTGCAGATCTAATCTTTGATGGAAATGTAGAACCACAATTTTTATTAATATTTAAACCATTTGGGTTTACTCCAATTGCAATCACTTTAGCCCCTAAAGATTTTAATAGTTCAGGTCCAGCTTTATATCCAGCCCCGTTTGCACAATCAATCACAATTCTAAGGCCTCTTAAATTAAATTCCTTAGTAAAATTTCTTTTTAAGATTTTTATATAATCTTGTGTACCTGTTTCTAATCTTTTTACTCTTCCTAATTTTTCTGGTTTTGAAAGATTTTTGATAATCTTTTTATCTATCAATCTCTCAATTTTTTTTTCTATTTTATCTGACAATTTCATTCCATCTGGGCCAAATAATTTTAAACCATTATCATTGTGCGGATTATGAGAAGCTGTAATCATAATCCCCATATTCGCCTTCATAATTCTTGTTAGCATTGCTAAACCATTTGTTGGCAAAGGTCCTAAAGTAAATACGTGCATACCTGATGATGCCAATCCGGATACTAGTGCTGGTTCTAATGTATAACCTGACAATCTTGTATCTTTAGCAATTATTGCGATTTGACTTCTTTTTTTTTGAGATTTGAAATATGTTCCACTTGCTAAACCAAATTTAAAAAACATATCTCCATTTATATTTTCACTATTGATAGCCCCTCTAATACCATCAGTACCAAAATATTTTTTTGTCATCAGTTATTCACAATTTTTTTAAAAATCTTTATGCCTTGTATTACCTCATTTACATCATGTATTCTTAAAATTTGAACACCTTGCATCATTAAATAAATTGATGATGATATTGTTCCTCCAATTCGAGATTTGCTATCATTTTTTTCAGATAAATCTTTAATAAACTTTTTTCTTGAATTACCTACAAGTATAGGAAAACCAAGTGAATGAAAAACAGAAATATTGTGAATTAAACTCATATTATGTTTCAAATTTTTTCCAAAGCCAATACCTGGATCTAGTATTATATTATTATGTTTAATACCTTTTGATCTTACAAATTTAATTTTATCTTCAAAAAAATCATATATATCTAGTAGTGCATTTTTATAGCTTGGTTTTTTTTGCATGTTTTCTGGAAGGCCTTTTGTGTGTTGAATAACAAAAGGGACATTATATTTCTTAAGTATACTTATCGTATTAACATCAAAATCTAGACCTGAAACATCATTAATTAAGTAAACACCATGATTTATACCTTTCTCCATAATGTTTGATTTTCTTGTATCTAAAGATAATGGTATTTTTTTTTTAATTAACAGTTTTAAGATTTTACTAATTCTTTTCCATTCTAAACTTTCAGAAATTGCTTTTGATCCTGGTCTTGTTGACTCACCACCAACATCAATTAGATCTGCTCCACTTTTTATCAAATTAACTGCATGATGGACGCCTTTTTTCTTTGAATTATATTTTCCACCGTCAGAAAAACTATCAGGTGTTAAATTTAATATACCTAATAAATTTGGAGTTTTTTTAAAATTAAAATTTGAAAAATTTTTTTTTTTAGATTTAATCTTTTTTAAATCCAAGCTTATTCTTTTTCTTATTGGTTTTGATAAGTTTTTAATTTGATTAATAAAAATTCTCCTTTTTGATTTTCTAGTTAAAATTTCAATTTGATCAAATGAGATTTCTTTTTTTTGACATAATGGTAAAGTTTTTTTTTTATTTACCAATTGTACTGAGCGATTACCGTAGTAGAAATTACACGCCCTTGTGTAATATCTTGGCATTAAAATTAATGAACGATTTTTGGTTTTAGGCCTAACGCTCCCATCGCAGAGCCTTTATTCTCTTCAACTTGTAAATTATCTTTATCAGTAGGATAAATATTTTTATTAATAATATTTTCAATTTCCTCACCTGATAAGGTTTCATAAGTCATGAGTGCTTTTGCGATCTTATGCAAATCATCAATTTTTTCTGTCAATATTTCTTTAGCTTTATTGTAACCTTCATCAACCAATTTTCTAATTTCTTTGTCAATTTTTTGAGCTACCTCTTCCGAAACGGATTGCGTTTGTGTTACTGATCTTCCTAAAAATACCTCTTCCTGATTTTCCCCATACTCAACAGGGCCCATTTCCTCACTCATTCCATATTTTGTTACCATTGCTCTAGCTAGTTGTGTAGCTTGATTTATGTCGGAGCCACTTCCACCTCCAGCCCCAGTTGAAATATTATCTTTTCCAAAAATCACCTCTTCAGCTACTCTTCCACCAAAACATACTGCAAGCCTTGCTTTCAAATATTTTATTGAGTGGCCATGTTTGTCTCTCTCAGGCAAATTCATAACCATTCCCAACGCTCTTCCTCTTGGAATAATTGTAGCTTTATGAATAGGGTCATAACTCGGCATATTAAACGATACAAGAGCATGTCCACCCTCGTGATAAGCAGTCAATTTTTTTTCATCTTCTGTCATTACCATCGAACGTCTTTCAGCGCCCATCATGACTTTATCTTTCGCTTCCTCAAACTCATTTAATGTAACTATTCTCTTATTTTTTCTTGCAGCCAAAAGTGCCGACTCATTTACTAAATTTGCTAGATCAGCTCCTGAAAAACCCGGTGTTCCTCTAGCAACAGTTCTCAAATTTACATCTGGAGCCATTTTAATCTTCTTAACATGCACTTTTAAAATTTTTTCTCTTCCAATTATGTCAGGATTTGAAACTACCACTTGGCGATCAAATCTTCCTGGTCTCAACAACGCAGGATCTAGCACATCAGGTCTATTAGTTGCAGCAATTATTATTACACCTTCATTAGTATCGAAACCATCCATTTCAACAAGTAATTGATTAAGAGTTTGTTCCCTCTCATCATTTCCTCCCCCAAGACCGGCTCCTCTGCTTCTACCAACTGCGTCTATTTCATCTATAAATATTATACAAGGTGAATTTTTCTTTCCTTGTTCAAACATATCTCTTACTCTGGATGCGCCCACTCCCACAAACATTTCAACAAAATCAGATCCTGAAATTGTGAAAAACGGAACCCCAGCCTCTCCAGCAATAGCTCTAGCCAATAAAGTTTTTCCAGTACCTGGCGGTCCGACTAATAAGGCGCCTCTCGGTATTTTTCCACCAAGTCTACTGAATTTTCTCGGGTCTTTTAAAAATTCAACTATTTCCTCTACTTCCTCTTTAGCTTCCTCAACACCAGCGACATCATTAAATGTAACTTTGCCCTTTAGTTCGTTCATCATTTTAGCTTTTGACCTGCCGAAACCCATCGCTCCACCTTTTCCGCCTTGCATTTGTCTCATAAAAAAAATCCAAACTGCAATTAATAGAAGCATAGGAAACCATGAAAGCAAAACACCAAAAAGAGACGGCATTTTTTCATCAATGGGTGCTGCAGAAATACTTACACCCTTCTCTGAAAGTTTTTCAATAAGGTTTGGATCCTCTGGTGAGTAAGTAGAAAAGCTATTTCCATTCGAATAAACTCCTTTTATATTTTTACCTTGGATTTCTACCTTTACAACCTCCCCGTTTTCAACTGAGGTTAAAAATTCTGAAAATATAACTTTGTTACCCTCTAAATTGCTGGGTTGAGGATTTTTAAACATATTGTAAAGCCCTATAGTTAACAGAACTATTATTGCCCACATAGCTATATTTTTTGTATTCATGAGTATAAAATAAGAATTATTATCAATTAAACAAGTGACAATTTTGGTCTTTATTCATTTAATTTAATGTTCTTTTGATAATATTATTGTCTGATTTACTTTTTCTATGATACAACCACCTAAAGTTTGTTTATAAAACCTATTATTTTCAATTTTTGAGATAATCCTAGCCAGT
>CACPQC010000018.1 GCA_902635975.1 uncultured Pelagibacteraceae bacterium | reverse complement strand
CATTAATTTTAGGTTTTATAGGATTGTATTTTATAAGAATAGAATACAGCGGTATTAACAAATTAGATTTATTAAATAAACACATAAATACGAATAACTTTAACGCTATTCTTTCTTTATTAATAATATTTGTAATAATTAAATCTATACCTCCTTTGCTTAGTTGGTTCGTGATAGACGCAAGTTTTGCAGGAGATTCAAAAGATGTTTGCTCCGGCTCTGGCGCTTGTTGGACTTATATAAAAGTTTGGATTAGAAGGTTTATGTATGGAATGTATCCAAATGCAGAGCAGTGGAGAATAAATTTATCATTTGTAGCACTAATGTTACTTGGATCTGTCGGTTATTTTGCTACAGATAAATTTAAAAAATACTTAACTCTATATTATGTTGTAATTTATCCTTTAATTGCGTTTTTATTTATTTTTTTCTTTATTTCAGGTGGTCCTGTTTTTTTTGATTTTTCTTATGGAATAATTGCTGCAATAATATCAATTATAATTGGTTTTTTTATTCCTAGCAAATTTAAATTTTATTATTTTTTAATTGTTCCCTTGGCACTCTATATAATCTTAAAATATTATCTTTTTTTTGATGAATATATAGAATTAGGTAAGTTAGATGGTTTAAATTGGGTTGAAACAGGTGCTTGGGGAGGTTTATCATTAACGTTCATAATTTCATTTTTTTGTTTAATTTTCTGTTTTCCTATTGGAATGGCATTTGCTCTTGGAAGAAGATCTGGCTTTCCTTTAATTAGATACATATCTATCGGTTTTATTGAATTTTGGAGAGGAGTGCCTTTAATAACAGTTTTATTTATGTCAGCGGTAATGTTTCCAATGTTCTTACCAGCAGATTTTTTTATAGATAAACTAGTAAGATGCATTATAGCCATTTCATTGTTTGAAGCAGCATATGTTGCTGAGGTTATTAGAGGAGGGCTCCAAGCTCTTCCTAGAGGTCAATATGAGGCTGCAAAATCATTAGGAATGGGTTATTGGAGAATGCATATATTTGTAATTTTACCTCAAGCATTAAAATTAGTTATTCCTGGGATTGCAAATACTTTTCTTGCATTAGTAAAAGATACTCCGTTAATTTTTGTTGTGGGTCTATTGGAAATTGTAGGAATGCTTAATTTAGCAAAGACTAATCCAAAATGGTTAGGATTTGCAATGGAAGGTTATGTTTTTGCAGCAATAATTTTCTGGATTATTTGTTATGCAATGAGTAAATATAGTTATAATTTAGAACAAAAATATAAAACCGATAGATAAAAAATGTCTGAAAGTATAATTCAAATTAACAACATGAACAAATGGTTTGGAGATTTTCAAGTTTTGAAAAGTATTAATTTAGAAGTTAAACCAAAAGAAAAAATTGTTGTTTGTGGTCCATCTGGATCAGGTAAGTCTACTTTAATCAGATGCATTAACAGATTAGAGGAACACCAAGAAGGTAATATAATAGTCGACGGCACAGAATTAACTGAAGATACAAAAAACATAGAACAAATTAGAGCGGAAGTGGGTATGGTTTTTCAACAATTTAATTTATTTCCTCATTTATCTATTTTAGACAATTGTACATTAGCTCCTATATGGGTTAAAAAGATGCCAAAGAAAGAAGCTGAAGAATTAGCTTTGAAACATTTAGAAAGAGTTCAAATACTTGATCAAGCACAAAAATACCCAGGTCAATTATCTGGAGGACAGCAACAAAGATGTGCTATTGCTCGGGCTTTATGCATGGAGCCAAAAATTATGCTTTTTGATGAACCAACTTCAGCACTAGATCCAGAAATGATCAAAGAAGTTCTTGATGTTATGGTTAATTTAGCAAAACAAGGAATGACAATGATAGTTGTTACCCATGAAATGGGTTTTGCAAAAGAGGTTGCAGATCAAATGATATTTATGGATGAAGGAATGATAGTTGAGAAGGCTGATACCAAAGAGTTTTTTGCTAATCCAAAGAGCGATAGGACAAAACTTTTTTTAAGTCAGATACTATAGATATCAGTAAATTCAAGCTATATTTGTCAAATATTATCTCAAGTATTGCTTGACATAAATTCTAGATAATAGGTTTTTTCTTAAAAAATAAAAAAGAATTTAGTTGCAGGTAAGTTTAAAAACTTGTTCAATCTTACTTTAATAAAATTAAGAGGGGTCTTAATGGAAGATAATTTTAATAAGCATTTAGGCAACAAACTAAAGCTTAGAAGACTAGCATTAGGTTTAACACAAACAAAAGTTGCGAAGGCCATAAACGTGACCTTCCAACAGATTCAAAAATATGAGAAGGGCACCAACGGAGTAAGTTCAATAAGATTATTACAGCTTTCAAACTATTTAAAAGTACCGATCAATTATTTCTTTGAGGATTTTTCAGAATATTTACTTAATTTAGAAAAGTCTCAAGAAGGGCATCTTAATGTAAATTATAATTTTTTGACTAAAGTTTATTCAGAATTAACAGCAGATCAAAAAATTAAGTTTAATAAATCTCTTCAAGCGAATAATCAAACAGCGATTAAGGTTGGTTAAGTGGCTCCTCGGGCAGGACTCGAACCTGCGACCAATTGATTAACAGTCAACTGCTCTACCAACTGAGCTACCGAGGAATATAAAGAGCAACTTACTTTCTTTTTTGACTAAAACAAGATTTTTTTTGGAGGCAACGCCCGGAATCGAACCGGGATACAAGGATTTGCAATCCTCTGCGTAACCATTCCGCCACGTTGCCTAATGTTTTAGGTAAGAGCTACATCAGTTTTATATAAAATTTTTAAGATTAGTCTATTAAATAACGGTTTAATTTGATTATTGTTAATTTAGATTAATAAATTATAAACTAACTATACCCAAGATGAGTGATAAATATATACATTCCAATGTAGAAGATAAGATTTATTCGTATTGGGAAAAAAATAAACTATTCAAACCTCAAAAAAACTCTAAAAAATTTTCAGTTGTAATTCCGCCACCAAATGTAACAGGAAGTTTGCACATGGGACATGCTTTAAATAACTCGATTCAAGACATGCTAGTTCGATATTATCGAATGAATAATTATGAAACTTTGTGGCAACCAGGTACAGATCATGCTGGTATTGCTACTCAGGCACTTGTTGAAAAGAAACTTAAGAATGAAAATTTAAATAAGAAAGCTCTTGGAAGAGAAAAATTTATTGAAAAGGTCTGGGATTGGAAAAATCAGTATGGCGATATAATTATCAATCAGTTAAAAAAACTAGGATGTTCATGTGACTGGTCTAGAAATGCATTCACTATGGATGAAAATCTATCTAAATCTGTAATAAAAGTATTTGTTGAATTACATAAAAAGAAATTAATCTATAAAGCAGAAAAGTTAGTAAATTGGGATACAGTATTAAAAACTGCAATTTCAGACTTAGAGGTAGATCAAAGAGAAATGAACTCTAAGATATACTATATTAAGTATCCAATAGATAAATCATCTGAATTTATCACTATAGCCACAACAAGGCCTGAAACTATGCTAGGAGACACAGCTATTGCAGTTAATCCAAAAGATAAAAGATACAAAAGTTTTGTCGGTAAAACAGTCACTGTACCTATTGTGGGTAGAAAAATTAAAATAATAAAAGACAATTATGCAGATCCAGAACAAGGAACGGGAGCATTAAAAATTACCCCTGCACACGATTTTAATGATTATGATGTAGGACAAAGAAACAAACTCGCGATTATAAATGTTTTTACAGAAGAAGGGAAAATAAACGATAATGCACCAAAAGATTATGTAGGATTAGATAGATTTGATGCACGTAAAAAAATACTAAATGAACTTAAAGAAAAAGATTATTTTGTTAAAGAGGAAAATATAAAAAATAAGGTTCCTTATGGAGACAGATCTAATTCTGTTATTGAGCCTTTTTTAACTGACCAATGGTTTGTTGATGCAAAAAAGTTAGCAGTTAAAGCAAAAAAAATTGTTAAATCTAAAAAAACAAATTTTTTCCCAAATAATTGGTCTAAAACTTATTTTCAATGGATGAATAATATTGAGCCTTGGTGTGTATCGAGGCAGCTGTGGTGGGGTCATCAAATCCCAGCGTGGTATGGACCTGATGATAGAATATTCGTTGCATTAAATGAGAAAGATGCAAGTAAACAAGCTAAGAAATATTATAAAAAAGAAGTAAAATTAGTTAGAGATCCTGACGTATTAGATACCTGGTTTTCCTCAGGGTTATGGCCGTTTGCAACTTTAGGATGGCCGGATAAAAAAGATTTTGTAAAAAAGTTTTACCCAACAACAGTTTTAGTTACTGGTTTTGACATAATTTTTTTCTGGGTTGCTAGAATGATTATGTTTGGAATGGAATTTCTTAATAAAGAACCTTTTAAAGACATCTATGTTCACGCTTTAGTAAGAGATGAAAAAGGACAAAAAATGTCTAAATCAAAAGGTAATGTTATTGATCCTTTAGATTTAATTCAAAAATATAGCGCAGATGCTTTACGATTTACATTACTTTCAATGGCCTCTCCTGGAACTGATGTTAAACTCTCTGAAGATAGAGTTAAAGGGTATAGAAATTTTTTAAATAAATTGTGGAATGCTAATAATTTTTTAATCACAAATAAGTGTGATTTTAAAAAGACTGACAAAACACCAAAAATAACTTTAAATATTAATAAATGGATTTATTCTGAATTAATAGAAATTAAAGATAAAATTCAAAAAAATATTAAAGACTACAGATTTGATGAGGCAGCAAAAAATGCGTATCAATTTGCTTGGCATTCATATTGTGATTGGTATATCGAGTTATCAAAAACAATCCTTTATTCAGATGATGAAAAGTCGAAAAAGGAGGTAAAAGAAGTATCAGCTTATGTTTTTAAACAAATACTTATCATGCTTCATCCATTTATCCCATTTGTTACAGAGGAAATATGGTTAAAAAACAAGTTTGATAAATCGAATAAGAATTTCCTCATGTATAAAAACTGGCCTTCAGGTAAAATTAAAAAAGACAAATCTCAAAAAGATGTAGAAAAAATCATCAATATTATCTCAGAACTAAGATCGTTTAAAAATGAGTTAAATGTCAGCCCAGGTTCGTTTATAGATCTCTCTATGAATAAGATAGCTAAAAAAAATCGATCTTTGATGGATAATAATGAAATAATCTTGAAAAAACTTGGTCGTATCAATAATTTTTTTGAAAAAGACCAAGATCGTCCCTCTGCAACTCTTGTGATTTCAGGTGATATATTTAAGATTTACTTTGATGAAAATGTTGACTTAAGTTTAATAAAAGAAAATTTACAAAAAAGACAAATTAAATATCAAGATGAATTAGATAAGATTTCACAACGATTATCCAACAAAGGATTTGTCGATAGGGCACCAAAAAATATTGTTGAACAAGAAAAAACTAACTATAGTAACCTAAAAAATGATATCAAAAAAATATCTTTAACAATTGAAAGTTTATAATGCGGAAATTTAATAAGAGAAAATTACCAAGTAGACACACATCTTTAGGACCAGATAGAGCTCCTCATAGATCTTTTTATTATGCAATGGGTGAAACTGAGAAAGATGTATCAAAACCTTTCGTAGGGGTTGTTTCTACATGGAACGAGGCTGCACCTTGCAATATTGCTTTAATGAGACAAGCTCAATCAGTTAAAAAAGGTGTAAGAGCTTCAGGAGGAACTCCAAGAGAATTTTGTACCATCACTGTTACTGATGGTATTGCAATGGGCCATGAAGGAATGAAATCTTCTCTCATTTCAAGGGAAGTTATTGCAGATAGTGCGGAGTTAACTGTAAGAGGTCATTGTTATGATGCATTAGTAGGTATTGCAGGTTGTGATAAATCTTTACCAGGTTTAATGATGTCTATGGTTAGATTAAACGTACCAAGTGTTTTCATTTATGGAGGATCAATACTTCCAGGTAAATATAAAGGTAAAGATGTGACAGTTGTTGATGTTTTTGAGGCTGTTGGAAAACATTCATCAGGTCAAATGTCTGCAAAAGAATTAAGAAAATTGGAGTTAGTCGCATGTCCTACAGCTGGAGCTTGTGGTGGCCAATTTACTGCAAATACAATGGCCTGTGTATCAGAGGCTATTGGTTTAGCTTTACCTTATTCAGCTGGAACACCTGCTCCATATGAAGAAAGAGATAAATATGCAAAAGCAAGTGGTAGAATGGTAATGGAATTATTAGCTAAAAGAATTAAACCAAGAGATATCGTAACGAAAAAAGCATTAGAAAACGCTGCAACTATAGTTGCTGCGACAGGCGGTTCAACTAATGCAGCTTTGCACTTACCAGCAATTGCAAATGAAGCAGGAATTAAATTTGATTTAATGGATGTTGCAAAAATTTTTAAAAAAACTCCTTATCTTGCAGATTTAAAACCAGGTGGAAAATATGTTGCTAAAGATATGTGGTTAGCAGGTGGTGTACCAATGCTGCTGAAAACTCTTTATGATGGTGGTTATATTCATGGAGACTGCATGACAGTCACAGGTAAGACAATGAGAGAAAATCTTAAAGGAATTAAATTTAATCCAAAACAAAAAGTTTTAAGAGCTTATAATAAACCCCTATCACCGGATGGTGGTGTTGTGGGACTAAAAGGGAATTTAGCCCCTGAAGGTGGAATAGTTAAAATTGCAGGATTAAAAAAATTACAATTTACAGGAAAGGCAAGATGTTTTGATAATGAAGAGAGTGCAATGAGAGCAGTTCAAAGCAGAAGATATAAAGATGGTGATGTAATCATAATAAGATACGAGGGGCCAGTAGGTGGTCCGGGTATGAGAGAGATGCTTTCAACAACGGGCGCAATTTATGGTCAAGGCAAAGGAGAAAAGGTTGCTTTAATAACTGATGGAAGATTTTCAGGTGCAACTAGAGGTTTTTGTGTTGGTCATGTAGGACCTGAAGCTGCCTTAGGAGGACCGATTGCTCTTTTACGTAATGGTGATGTAATCGATATTGATGCCAAGAGAGGAACAATTAATGTTAGATTGACTAAAGCACAATTAGCTTCAAGAAGAAGAAGATGGAAGGCTAGAAAATCTGATTTTGGATCAGGTACACTTTGGAAATATGCACAGACAGTTGGTCCTGCATTTTTAGGTGCCCCAACCCATCCTGGTAAGAAAAAAGAAGTTAAAGACTATTCAAAAATTTAATGAAAAAAAAAATTTTAATTGTAGTAGCTAATTATTATAAAGATATATCTAATGGATTATTATCAAGTTCGAAAAGATTTATACCAAAAAGTTCAAATTTGAAGGTAATAGAAGTTCCGGGTGTTTTTGAAATTCCTATTACAATTAAAAAGAATATTAAAAAGTATGATGCGTTCATCGCTTTAGGATGTGTAATAAAAGGACAAACTCCTCATTTTGATTTTATTAGCCAGTCCTCGATAAATGCAATTATGAATTTATCTGTGGAAAATAAAAAACCTATAGGCAATGGTATAATTACTTGTTTAAATTTAAAACAAGCTAAAGCGAGACAAAAAAAGGGTGCTGAAGCAACAAAAGCTGTATTATCGGTTCTAAATCAATAATGAGAACCGCATTTAGCCCAAAAAATAATCCCAGAGTTATTATCATTCAAAAATTATATGGAAATTTTTTTAACGATGAAGCTATATTATTATTTCCAAAACATAGATTTAAAAAGTTTATAAAAGATATAGTTCTAGGAACAATAGAGAGGGAGGAGGTTTTAATTGAGGAAATTAAAAAAACTTTTGGGAATGAATTAAATTTTGAAAAAATGGATAAAGTATTTCAAGTAATCTTAAAATCATTTACTTATGAGATTTTATATAAGCCAAATGTTTCTATAAATATAATTATAAAAGAATATCTTGATGCATCAAATTTTTTTATAGAATTATCTCAAACCAAATATTTAAATGCATTAATAGATAAACTAGCTAAAAAGTTAAGATCTTAAGATGAATGAGAGCAAAATTATAAATGATTATCTTAAGAAATTAGTAATAAACAATAATAGTTCACTAAATTTAAATGACGACGTTTTTTTTGATAAGTCAAAAAAAACGGTAATTTCAGTTGATACGTACATTGAAGGTTCTCACTTTATTGATTTTAAGAAACCTGAATTAGTTATGAAAAAGATCATTAGATCTTCTATATCAGATCTTATTTGTAAAGGGGTATTACCTAGATATTATTTTATTGCTGGTGCTGGTGATAGAAAATCTTTCAGTCAATCTAATCTAAAAAAAATTCTAAGGTCGCTTAGACAAGAGCAAAAGAAATATAATATTTCTTTGGGTGGAGGCGATACTGTTTTTTCAAAAAAACTTAGTTTTACCATAACTACAATTGGTTATTCAAAAAAGATAATCAATAGAAATAATGCAAAGTTAGATGATGATATTTATGTAACTGGCAATTTAGGTGATAGTTTTATCGGTCTTACTATTTTAAAAAAAAAGATCAAAGTAAAAAATAACTTAAAAAGATATTTTGAAAATAGTTTTTATCGTCCATCTTTGCATTTGAGTTTTTCACAAAAATTAAAGATTTTTGCTAATACTACAATTGATATTTCAGATGGCCTTATTACAGATTTAGAAAAACTCATGAATAAACAAAAATTATCATATAGACTATTTATTGATAGAGTACCAATTTCTAATCAACTT
Source organism: uncultured Pelagibacteraceae bacterium (assembly GCA_902635975.1). Taxonomy (GTDB): domain Bacteria; phylum Pseudomonadota; class Alphaproteobacteria; order Pelagibacterales; family Pelagibacteraceae; genus Pelagibacter. Next base: position 5,128 of record CACPQC010000018.1, on the reverse strand, counting down.
AAAGAATTAATAGTTTTAAAAAAATTAAGAAAAGAGTTATGTGTATCTAATGGTGATGATTATCAAATTTTATTTACTGCCAGACCTTCAAAAGCTAGAATCATTAGGAATATTGCCAAATCTTTTGGTGTTAAAATTTCAAAAATTGGAAAAATTTGTTCTCCATCAACTAAACCTGAAATTTTAGATCAAAAAGGGATAAAAATTAAGGTAAAAACCAAAGGTTATATTCATAAATTTTAAAAGAAATCATTGCCTTTTATTTTTTTTTTTGTATTGTGCGGATTTTAATAACTAACAACCAACTACTCAATTAAGGCTTTTATGAATCCATCTGTTGAAACAATACTATTATATACAATTGCTGCCGGCTTTTTATCAATTGTTTACGGATTTTTTACTGGAAAAAATATTTTAAATTCAAGTGCAGGTAATTCTAAAATGCAAGAAATTGCATCCGCAATACAAATTGGTGCAAAAGCTTATTTAGCCAGACAATATAAAACAATTGCAATAGTAGGTGTTGTAGTTTTAGTTATCGTGAGTATTGCTTTTAGTCCTTTAGTTGGTTTAGGATATTTATTAGGAGCTGCTTTGTCTGGAATAGCAGGCTATGTAGGAATGCTTGTTTCAGTTGAAGCTAATGTTAGAACTGCTGAAGCCTCAAGGAAAGGTTTATCACAGGGACTATCGGTAGCTTTTAAATCTGGTGCTGTAACTGGCATGTTGGTTGCTGGATTAGCCCTGTTAGCAATTGCAGTTTATTATTATTTATTATTAAAATTTAATGTTGATGAGAGAGAAATTGTAAACGCACTTGTTGCTTTAGGTTTTGGTGCTTCTTTAATCTCAATTTTTGCTAGACTTGGTGGTGGAATATTTACAAAGGGTGCAGATGTTGGTGCAGATTTAGTTGGTAAAGTTGAAGCAGGAATTCCAGAAGATGATCCAAGAAATCCTGCAGTAATTGCTGACAATGTAGGAGATAATGTAGGTGATTGTGCGGGAATGGCTGCTGATTTATTTGAGACTTATGCTGTAACAATAGTTGCAACCATGGTTTTATCGTCAATATTTTTTCCGAATGATATGACCATGATGATTTATCCCTTAACTATCGGTGGAGCTTGTATATTAACATCTATAATTGGAACTTTTTTTGTTAAATTAGGCAAAAGTAAAAATGTTATGAATGCTTTGTATAAAGGATTTGTTGTTTCTGCTATTTCATCTCTTATAATTCTTTATCCTGTTACAGATTATGTTCTTGGTTTAGAAAATTCCTACAATTTAAATAACAAATCATTCTCAGGTATGAGCTTATATTATTGCGGGGTAATAGGTTTAGTTATCACAGGATTATTAATTTGGGTTACAGAATACTATACTGGAACTGGTTATAGACCTGTTAGAAGTGTTGCAAACTCCTCAACAACTGGACATGGGACAAATGTAATACAAGGATTAGCAATCTCATTAGAAGCAACAGCAATTCCTGCTCTTATAATCGTAGCTGGTATTTTACTTACTAATCATATTGCAGGACTATACGGTATTGCTATAGCAGTAACAACTATGCTTGCCTTAGCCGGTATGGTAGTTGCTTTAGATGCCTACGGACCTGTTACTGATAATGCAGGTGGTATAGCTGAAATGTCAAAATTGCCAAACAATGTTAGAAAAACAACTGATGCTTTAGATGCAGTAGGCAATACTACAAAAGCAGTAACTAAAGGATATGCCATTGGGTCAGCGGGATTAGGTGCACTTGTTCTTTTCGCTGCTTACACAGAAGATATTAAACATTTTTCAAAAGTAGCTGGTTCTAAACTTGAGGGTATAGTAGTTACTTTCGATTTATCAAATCCATATGTAGTAGTTGGTTTATTAATAGGTGGTATGTTACCATATTTATTTGGATCAATGGGAATGCAGGCTGTAGGTAGAGCGGGTGGTGCTGTTGTTATTGAAGTTAGAAGGCAGTTCAAAAAATATCCAGGAATAATGAAAAAGAAACAAAAACCTGATTATGCTAAGTTGGTCGATTTACTAACTGTAGCAGCAATCAAAGAAATGATAATACCATCTTTATTGCCTGTTTTGTCTCCAATAGTTTTATATTTTATAATTTTTGCAATTGGTGGACAAGTAGCTGCTTTAGCTTCAGTAGGTGCAATGTTGCTAGGTGTAATTATAACAGGTTTATTTGTTGCTGTCTCAATGACAGCTGGAGGTGGTGCATGGGATAACGCCAAAAAGTATATTGAAGATGGAAATCATGGTGGAAAAGGTTCTGAGGCTCATAAAGCAGCAGTGACTGGTGACACAGTAGGTGATCCATATAAAGATACCGCCGGTCCAGCTGTAAATCCGATGATTAAGATTACAAATATTGTCGCATTAATGTTACTAGCAGTTATAGCTGGCTAGTCTCTTTTCCGTTTACCTAGTGGATCATTAATTTTTTGTCTCATACTCGATAAAAATTCATATATAAAACTTTGTTTTTTGTAATCAACACTAGTTTCATTTGATACAATTTTTATCTTTTTCATTTTATTTAAATCAAAAAATTCTTTTTTTAATAAAATACCCCTATTATCAATTTCTAAGACTAAAACATTATTTTCTAAATATTCTTTTTTACCTAATTTTATAAGTTTTCCAGTAGTTATCTTCCTCTCAATATAAAAGTATAGATCGTTATTGAACGTACTTGTTACAGAAGGAGGACCAAGTAATTTAATAATGTCATTTTTATTAGTTTCTGCTACAATAATCATATTACTTTTTTTCTTCAATAAATGTACACCATGATGATCTACACGTTTTTTAAAACCACAGCTTGTCATAATCAAAAAAATAATTAATATCGAAAATACGTTTTTCATGGAAAAATCTTATATACATATCTATAATAATTTAATTGAATTATCTAGAAATAAAGCTCTTTATAAAAATTTTAAAAAACAAGACACCTTTTCAGATAGATTAACTTTTTTTTTATTACATTTTGCCATATTTTTTAAAGTTTTTAAAAACAAAGATGACAAAGAAAGACTTCAAGAAATCTATGATTTTACTTTTAGACAACTTGAATTGAGCATTAGAGAAATAGGATATGGTGATCAGTCTATTAACAAAAAAATGAAAGATTATATAAATCTATTTCATGATATGATTGACAAATTTCATTTCTGGGATGATTTAAAAGAGGAGCAAAAAAAAAAAATAATAGGTAATTACAGTTTAAACTCTAAAAATAGCTCATTCTTATTGGATTATTTTGAAAATTTTTTAAATTCTCTCAAAAAAAACACTTTAAATTCTTATATAAAAAGTGTAATTAAAAACTAATTATGGCAGTACCAAAACGAAAACAAACACCATCGAGAACTGGAATGAGAAGAGCTCAAAATATGAAATTTTCATCCAAAAATGTTATCGAAGACAAAAAATCAGGCGAATATAGACTTTCTCATCATCTTGATTTGAAAACAGGTATGTACAAAGGACGACAAGTCTTAGATCCAAAAGAATAATAATAAATATTTTTTAAAATGCACGATTTAATTAAAATTGCAGTCGATGCAATGGGTGGAGATGGATCACCTAAAAAAATTATAGATGGTATAATCCATAACCATAAAAAAAATAAAGAAAACTTTTTTCGAATTTTTGGTAAAAAAAATATAATTGAGAATGACCTCAATTCTAAAATTGATAAAAAGTTTTATGAGGTTATTGATACAGAAAATGTTGTTAAAAGTACGGATAGTCCTCTTGAAGCAGCTAAAAGAGGCAAAGACACTAGTATGTGGTTAGCCATAGAAAGTGTAAAAAAAAAAGAGTCTGATATAGTTATATCTGCTGGAAATACCGGGGCTCTTTTAGTCATTTCAAAATTAAATCTCAAGATGATTGAAAATATTGACAAACCAGCTCTATCAGCATTATGGCCAAACAAAAAAGGCATGAGTGTTGTCCTTGATCTTGGAGCAAATATTGAGTGTAGTGCAAAAAACTTAGTTGATTTTTCAATTATGGGAGCATCACTTTACAAGTCTTTATATCCAAAAGAAAATCCAAATGTAGCTCTTTTAAATATTGGGTCTGAAGAGTTAAAGGGAAATGAGATAATAAAAGAAACTTTTCAAATTATGAATAACAAAAAATCGGATAGTTATAATTTTGCTGGTTATATTGAAGGCAATGAACTTATGGACGGAGATGTTAATGTAATTGTTTCTGATGGTTTTACTGGAAATGTAGCTTTGAAAACAGCTGAAGGCACAGCAAATTTTATAACAAGCGAGCTCAAACATGCTCTTACAGGATCCTTAATAGGTAAGCTTTCATCTCTTTTAAATATGGTAAATTTAAAAAAATTTAAAAAAAGACTAGATCCGAGATTGTATAATGGTGCGATATTTATTGGGCTAGATGCACCAGTCGTAAAAAGTCACGGTGGAACTGATTACTTTGGTTTTTCAAATTCAATTGATGTATGTAATAAGATTGTTAAAGGAAATTTAATTAAAAAAATAAATGATAATATTGAATAAATAATAATGTTTTCAATAATCATTCCTACTTTAAACAACCTGCCTTATCTTAAATTATGCATAAAAAGTATTAAAAAAAATTCTAGATATGATCACGAAATTATACCCCATGTTAATGTTGGTACAGATGGAACTTTAGAATATTTAAAAAGCAATAATATGAAATTTACTTATACAAAAGATAATTCAGGAATTTGCAAAGGTATGAATCTTGCAGCAAAAGAGGCTGAAAAACAATATATCTTGTACGCTCATGATGACTTTTACTTTTGCCCTGATTGGGATTTAATTTTGAAGAATGAAATTGATAAGATAGGTCATAATCTATTCTATTTATCTGGAACAATGATGCACAGAGGTCAGATTGATTTTGATTGTGGAAATACTTATGAAGATTTTAATGAGAAAAAATTTTTATCAAACTATAAAGATTACAATTATTACGATTTTCAAGGATCAACATGGGCACCACATTTAATTCATAAAGATATTTGGAATAAAGTAAACGGTTTTAGCGAAGAATTTTACCCTGGAACTGGATCAGATCCAGATTTAAATATGAA
>CACPQC010000017.1 GCA_902635975.1 uncultured Pelagibacteraceae bacterium | reverse complement strand
AATAACAAAGATTAGTCCAAATAAGACATTCTCGGGAGTAGCTGGTAGTTTTATAATCTCTTTAATTGGTGCATCAATTTTTTATGAGCATATGCCTGTAAATTTATCATCTAATTTTAAATCTATATTTAAAGAATTTATTAGTTTTGATTTTTATCTCTTTTTTATTATTTTAATTATTTCGACAATAAGTCAAATTGGGGATTTAATAATTTCTTATTTTAAAAGACTAGCGAAAATAAAAGATACAGGCCATTTATTACCTGGTCATGGTGGATTTCTTGACAGAATAGATGGAATAATTTTTGCGATACCTTTTTCATATTTAATCTTAAATTTATAAATTGATGAAAAAAAAGATTGCTATACTTGGATCTACAGGCTCTATTGGTTTAACAACATTAGATATTATATATCAAAATAAAAAATCATTTGAAGTAGAACTTTTATCAACAAATAGAAATATTAAAAAATTAAAGGACCAAACAAAAAATTTTAAAGTAAAAAATATTATTATTAATGATAAAAAAATTTTTGATAAAAATAAATATTATTTTAAAAAATTAAATGTAAATGTTTATCAAAATTTTACAGATTTCAGACGAAAATTTAATAAAAAACTTGACTATGCAATGTGCGCAATTACTGGAATTGATGGTTTGGGGCCTACATTGGAAATTATTCAATTAACGAGAAGGATAGCAATAGCAAACAAAGAGTCAATTATTTGTGGATGGAATTTGATTAAAAGAAAATTAAAAAAGAATAACACAGAATTTATTCCAATCGACTCAGAACATTTTTCAATTTACGAACTTATAAAAAATGAAAAATCAGAAAATATCAAAAAGATTTATATTACTGCATCAGGTGGTCCTTTTCTTAATATCAACAAATCAAAATTAAGTAGATTTATTCCAAAAAATGCAATTAAACACCCCACATGGAAAATGGGTAAAAAAATTTCAATAGATTCATCAACTTTAATCAACAAAGTTTATGAATTAATTGAAGCTAAAAAAATATTTGAATTAGATTACAATAAGTTTGAAATAATTATACAGCCAACTTCTTATGTACATGGAGTTGTTGTATTCAACAATGGATTTTGTAAATTTTTATCACATCCGACTTCAATGAAAATTCCGATATATAATTCTCTTTTATTCAATAAAAAAATTTTAAAAATATCAGAAAGTTTTGATTTTGAAAAAATGAATAATCTAAATTTTCAAAAAATTGATAAAAAAAAATTTCCAGTATTTGGAATATTAAAAAAATTAACAAATAATGATAGCTTATATGAGACTGTTTTGGTTACTGCTAATGATGTTTTAGTAGAATTATTTCTCAAAAAGAAAATTAAATTTTATGATATTTATAAAATTTTGAATCGAATTTTGAACTTGAAAGAATATAAACGATATAAGATTTTAAAGCCTAAAAATCTCAATCAAATCAATAAATTATCTAAGAATGTTCGATTGAAAACGTTAACTTTAAGTGTACAATCCAGGGTTTAATTTTTTTATGAAATACATTTTAACCACAATATCTCTTTTAATATTTTTAATAAGTGCATCACATGCAGTTATAATTAAAGATATTAAGATTAATAATAACAAAAGAATTACTGAAGAAACTATTGTTACATATGGTAATATAGAGCTTAATAAAGAGTATAATCAGAAGGAATTAAACAATATCGTCAAGGATTTATATGATACAAATTTTTTTAAAAATATATCTATCAAAATTGATGGTGAAACATTAGTACTTAGTGTTGAGGAAAATAAAATTATTCAAAATGTAAGAGTAGAGGGTGTTAAATCTAATAAAATTAAAGAAGCAATTTTAAAAAATTTATTTTCTAAAGATAAATCTCCATTTTTAATTGAAAAAGTAAAAATAGATGTAAATAGAATAAAAACATCTTTAAATACTATCGGTTATTATTTATCAGATGTTAAATCTAAAATATTAGAAAACAGCAATGATACTGTTGATCTAATATTTGAAGTCAATTTAGGAGATAAATCTAAAATTAAAAAAATAGAATTTATTGGTGATAAAAAAATTAAAGACCGAACTTTAAGAAGTGTTATTATTTCTGAGGAAGCAAAATTTTGGAAATTTATTTCAAATAATAAGTTTGTAAATCAAGATATTATTAATAGAGATAAAAGACTTTTAAGAAATTTTTATCTGTCTAAAGGATTTTATGATGTTGATGTTCAATCTGCAACCGTCAAATTTCTTGATAATAAATCTTTTAAATTAACATACAAGATAGATGCCGGTGAAATATTTACTGTCAATGATACTAAATTAGTTTTACCAATTGATTATGATGAAAATAATTTTACAGATGTCAAAAAAGAGCTTAATAAATTAAAAAATAAAACTTATTCTCTTAATAAGTTATCTAGAGTAGTGGAAGAAATAGATAAAATAACTTTATCAAGAGAATACGATTTCATAAATGCCAGTTACGAGGAAACTATTATTGAAAATAATAAAATAGATATTGTTTTTACCGTTAAAGAAAGTGAAAAATTTTATGTAGAAAGAATAAACATATTTGGAAATAATATAACACATGAGTCTGTAATCAGAAATAAGCTTGAAATCGATGAGGGTGATGCGTTTAATGAATTATTAAGTTCTAAGTCAATTAACAATCTCAAAGCTACAAACTTATTTAAATCCGTCAAAAGTTCTATTACCGAAGGTCAAGATTTAAATACCAAAATAATTGATATAACAGTTGAAGAAAAACCAACAGGCGAAATAATGATTGGCGCTGGTGCTGGTTCAGAGGGTGGTACTTTTGGATTTTCTATAACAGAAAATAATTTTTTAGGAAAAGGAATTCAGCTCTCCTCAAATTTGGATTTAACTGAGGACAGTATAAGGGGACTTTTTTCGGTAACAAATCCTAATTTTAATTATTCTGGCAAGTCATTATCAACTTCTATTGAAAGTACCAATGTAGATAAATTAACTGATAGTGGATATAAATCTACTAAAACTGGATTTACACTAGGTACTGGTTTCGAGCAATTTCAAAATGTTTACTTTACTCCTAAATTGTCAAATTTTTATGAAGATATTTCCACAAAAGATACAGCAAGTACAAATTTAAAAAAACAATCAGGCTCATATTTAGAGTCTAAATTTTCTTACGGACTAGATTATGATATGAGAAATCAAAGATTTCAAACAAATGAAGGATTTAGAAGTAAGTTTAATCAATCCATTCCATTAGTCTCTGAGGAGTATTCATTTGGAAACATCTATGATTTTAAAACTTGGTATAAATTACCTAATAACATGATCACTAGTTTTAATATTTATGGAAGATCAGTAAATTCACTTACAGGAGACGATGTAAAGATAACAAATAGATTTTTTTTACCACGTAGTAAACTTAAAGGTTTTAAAACAAGAAACATTGGACCTGTTGACGCTAAAGACTATGTAGGAGGAAATTATGGTGCAGCAGTTAATTTTGATACAACTTTACCAATGATATTTTCAAATGTACAAAACGTAGATGTTAGATATTTTTTAGACACTGCGAATCTCTGGGGTGTAGATTATTCTAGTGCTGTTGACCAGTCTAACACAATTAGAGCCTCAACAGGTGTTGTAGTCGACTGGTTTACACCTATTGGACCATTAAATTTTTCTTTGGCTCAAGATATATCCAAAGCCGATGATGACAAGACTGAAACTTTTCAATTTAATATAGGAACAACTTTTTAAAAATGCCTAAGATTTTAGGGATTACATTTATAATTTTTATAAGTTTAATAGAAGCTTCATTTGCAGAAAAAAAAATTAATTAATGAAAAATTTAATAAAATGAGATTTGATAAAACAAATGAAATCATTCAAAGTCTGAATAATATTCTATCTAAATATGCAGACGAAAATGACATTTCACTAGTTATTCAAAAAAAATTTATAGTTATCGCTAAATCTGGATTAGATATAACCACTGAAATATTAAAAATATTTAACGAAGAAAATAGGTAATAGATTTAAGTATGAGTGCAAAAGATAAATTAAATAAACAAGATATCATAAATTTGTTACCTCATAGAGAGCCAATGTTATTGATTGATGAGTTAAAAGACATTAAACCACTACATTCTGCTACAGCTATAGTTAATGTTAAGAAAGATAGCTTTTATGTTCAAGGCCATTTTCCTGGTAATCCTGTAATGCCTGGAGTTTTAATTGTTGAGGCTTTTGGGCAAGCAGCAGCAGCTTTAACAGCTCAAGGAATAGATAAAAAAGAATATGAGAACAAATTAGTTTTCCTTATGAGTGTTGAAAAAGCTAGATTTAGAAATCCTGTAATTCCGAATTGTAAATTAGAACTTAAGATTGAAGCTATTAGATCTCACGGTAGAGTTTGGAAATATAAAGGAGAAGCCTTTGTTGAAGGGAAAAAAATGGCAGACGCTCAATGGTCTGCTACAATAGTTGATAGAAAATAATTAGTAACATTTATTGATAAGTATTATTAAAAAGTTTTGATATTAAAGTTTATTAATGAGCAATCCTTTTTTTAAGAATACAGGACCACATGATATTAGTTATTTATTAAAAAATATTGATTTAATAGATCAAAATTTCTCAGATGAAAAAGTTCAAGATATTAAAGATCTTCATTCTTCTCAAAGAGGTGAAATTACTTTTTTTCATTCAAAAAAATATGAATATTTAGCTAAAATAACTAAAGCTTCTTTTTGTCTTACAACAGAAAATCTAAAGTCGGTTTTACCTGACACATGTAAAACTATAATTACAAGTAAAGTTTTGTTACATACTGCACAAATTACAAAAATCTTTTATCCTGACTCTGTTACAGATGATTTTGACAATAGCGTTCAGGATATAATTAAAACAGAATATAAAGATAAAGTTAAATTTGGTAAAAATGTTTTAATTGGATCTAATGTAAAAATAGGATCAAATTGTTTAATAGGTCATAATTCAATTATAGAAAAAAATGTTTCTATTGGTGATAATTGTAAAATTGGCTCAAATGTTATTATAAGAAATTCATTGATTAAAAATAATGTTCATATTTTAGACGGATGTGTAGTAGGAAAAAAAGGTTTTGGTTTTTTTCCAGATAAAATTTTAAATTTTAGATATCCACAAATTGGCCTTGTTATTATTGAAGACAATGTTGAAATAGGTTGTGGTTCTACTATTGATAGAGGCTCATTGTCTAATACTGTGATTGGAAAAAATACATTTTTAGATAATCAAATTCATGTAGCACACAACGTAAAAATAGGAGAAAATTGTATTATAGCAGGACAAGTTGGTTTTGCTGGAAGTTCTAGCTTAGGTAACAATGTTATGATTGGTGGTCAAGCTGGAGTTTCAGGGCATCTAAAAATTGGTAATAATGTTCAAATTGGTGGTGGAAGCGGTGTGCTAAAAGATATCCCAGATAACACTAAAGTTATGGGTTATCCAGCTAAAGATTTAAAAAGCTTCATAAGAGAAAATAAATGATTGATAAAACAGCTATAGTCAACCAAAGTGCTAAAATTCATTCAAGTGTTAATATTGGGCCATATTCAATAATTGGTCCTAATGTAGAAATTGGAGAAAATACAATTATACAATCGCATGTAAGTATTACTGGAAATACAAAAATTGGTAAGAAAAATAAGATTTATCCTTTTGTTTCAATAAATGACCCACAAGATTTAAAATATAATGGAGAGCAAACAAATTTGATCATTGGAGATAATAACAAAATAAGAGAGTATGTGACTATAAACCCCGGAACAATTAATGGGGGAGGCAAAACTGTTATTGGGAACAATTGTTTATTTATGATTTCATCTCATATCGCTCATGATTGTCAGGTTGGGAGTAATGTTATCATAGCAAATAATGTCCCTTTAGGAGGTCATGCTATTATTGAGGATAACGTAGTTATAGGTGGAAATTCAGCAGTTCAACAGTTTACAAGAATTGGTAAAATGGCAATGATTGGAGGTATGACAGGAGTATTACACGATGTTATTCCTTATGGACTATCAACAGGAAATAGAAATTCATTACAAGGATTAAATTTAATTGGATTGAGAAGAGCAAAATTTCAAAATAAAGATATTTTAGGTTTAACTGAGGCATACAAGAAAATTTTTGCTACAAAAAATATTAATGAAAATATAAGTAAATTAAATGATCCATTTCAAGAAAATCCATTAGTTAAAGAGGTAATAGAATTCATTGCAAAGGATAAGAAAAGGTCTATTTGTACCCCATTTTCATAAGATGATAGGATTATTTTTTGGTGATACAGATTTTCCAGATAAAATACTTAAGTCAATAAAAAAAAGAAAATTAAAGTATCTAATAATCGATTTATCTGCATCTAAAAAATTTAGAAAAGATAATAAATCTTACTCAGTTTCTATTGGTCAATTTGGTAAAATAATTAATATTCTCAAAGAAAATAATTGCAAAAGAGTGTTATTTGCTGGGAAAGTCAATAAGCCAAACTTTTCTAAGCTCAAATTAGACTTTAAAGGAATTTATTATATTCCAAGAATTATCAAAGCATCAAGACTTGGTGATGCTGCAATTTTAAAAGAGATAATAAAAATATTATCTCATAATAAAATAAAAACAGAAAATTCAACTCAATTCAATCCGGAGCTTACTCTAAAAAAGGGTAATTATTCAAAAATTAAGCCCAATAATGAAGACCAATTAGATATCAAAAAGGCTATTAAAACTTTAAATAATTTAAAACAGTATGATTATAGTCAAGCCGTAGTTGTCAGAAATAAAAAAGTAGTCTCTATAGAAGGAAAGGGCGGCACAAAAAAATTACTCGAAAAAAGCAAAAGTAAAAACTTTCGAAACCATGGTGTTTTAGTAAAGTTTCCAAAAAAGAAACAAGACTTAAGAGTTGATTTACCTACTATCGGACTAAAAACTTTAAGACAAAGCAAGATAGCTGGTTTAAAAGGTATAGTTGTAAAAAGTAAACAACATATTTTTTTAGATAAAAATAAATGCATCAGTTTTGCTAATAAAAATAAGATGTTCATCTCAGTAAAATGAAAAAAATTTTTATACTAACAGGTGAACCTTCAGGAGACAAATTAGCATCGACTGTAATTAATAAGCTTCAAAAAAATCATTCTGACATAGAGTATTTAAGTGTTGGAGGATTTCATTTAAACAAACTTGGTGTCAAATCTATATATGATCTAAAAGAGATAACTTATATCGGATTTACGAGTGTTATCTTTAATTTATTTAGAATCAGAAAAAAAATAAATGAAACTGTAAAAAAAATAATTGAATTTAATCCAGATATTCTATTTAGTGTAGATAGTCCAGATTTTACCTTAAGAGTTGCTGAAAAAGTAAAAAGTATAAATCCTAATATTAAAACAATACATTATGTTGCACCACAAGTATGGGTTTGGAGAGAGGGCAGGGTCAAGAATTTTAAAAATTTTTTAGATCATGTTTTATTATTATTTAATTTTGAAAAAAAATATTTTGATAAAGAAAATATTAAGAATACTTTTGTTGGTCATCCATTACTTGAAAATAAAGAAAATGTTAAATCAAATTTGTCAAATATAATTGATGACAGTAAAAAAATTATATCTTTGTTCGCTGGAAGCAGAATTTCTGAAACTAATATTCTTTTACCAATTTTGATAGACTTTATTAAATTAATGAATGAAAAATTCAACGAATATAATTTTATTTTCCATGCAACTGATCAAAACAAAGATTTAATTAAAGATAAGGTTAAAAAAACAAACTACAATAATATTGAAGTCATATCTGACGATAATATAAAATCAAAAATACTATTAAACTCCGTATTTGCTGTAGCAAAATCAGGAACTGTTTCTCTTGAAATTTGTAATGCAAAAGTTCCATCTATCATCATTTATAAAATGAATTTTATTAATTTTTTTATTGTAAAATTTTTAGTAAAAACGAAATATGCAAATATAATTAACATAATTAACCAAAAAGAAATAATTCCTGAATTAATTCAAAAAGAATGTAATCCTAAAGAAATTTTTAGATCCGTAGTATATTTTTTAAAAAACCCAGATCTTATGAAAAAGCAAATTATTGATGTAAATAACACTTTAAATGAAATTAAATCTAAAACTTCATCTTCTTCAGAAGCTTCAGAAGTTGTCTCAAGCTATCTTGGCACTTAGTCGTTTTTGAACTTCTTCTTTACCTAACGATAAAATTATATCATATATACCTGGTCCAAATTTTGAACCTGTCAATGCAATTCTTAATGGTTGCCCAACCCCCTTAAAATTTGTTTCATAAGATTTTATGAGCCCATTTACTATTGGTTCTAATATTTCTCGAGAAGGCAGATCAATTTTTTTAAATTGATCATTAAAATCAGAAATTACTTTTCTTGCTTTATCATCAATTAATTTAAGATCATCCTTATTAAAATCGACCTCATCTTTTATAATATATTGACCATTATTAAATATATCCTCTAAAGTTTTTGATTTATTTTTCAAGAAAGTAAGAGATTTTTTAATCTTATCTTTTTTATCTGATTGAATTTCACTTTTATATAATTTGCAATATTCAGTTAATTGATTGAATAAATCATTTTCATTAATATTTTTAATATAATGTTCGTTCATTGATAAAATTCTACTCATATCAAGTTTAGAGGGAGATTTACCGATACCTTCTAAATTAAAAAATTTTATACTTTCTTCTAATGTAAATATTTCTTTATCTTTATAAGACCATCCTAACCTTAAAAGATAATTTCTAAGAGCATCTGGCATGATACCTATTTTGGAATAATCATCTAATGTAGAAGCGTGATCTCGCTTTGATAGTTTCTTTCCTTCTATTGTATGTATCAATGGTATATGAGCAAATGAGGGTAAATCCCATTTCATAGCTTGATAAATTTGTATTTGCTTAAAGGTGTTTATTTTATGATCATCACCTCGAATTATATGTGTCATATTCATTTGATGATCATCTACAGATGCTGATAAATTATATGTAGGAGTGCCATCATTTCTTAAAATAATAAAATCCTCAATTGTATTATTATCAATTTCGACATCACCTTGAACCAAATCTTTGAATATTGATGTTCCGTCAATTTTACTTTTAAATCTTATGACAGGTTTAATATCCTTAGGTGCATCCGTTTCTTTTTTATCTCTCCATTTTCTATCATAAATATAAGGAATTTTTTTTTGTCTCGCTCTCTTTTTTTGTTCTTCTATTTCTTCGCTTGAACAGTAACATTTATATGCGTAACCATTTTTAAGAAGCTCATTTGCAATTTTTATATGATCGCTTACTTTCTCTGATTGAACATATTCTTCTCCATCATAATTGATACCAATCCATCTAAGAGATTGTATTATTTGATTCTTATATTCATCCTTAGATCTTTCTTTGTCTGTATCTTCTACTCTTAAATAAAATTTACCTTTACGATTTTTAGAGAATAACCAATTAAATAAAGCTGTTCTAACACCACCAATGTGCAATGCACCAGTAGGTGAGGGAGCAAATCTAGTTGCTACTTTTTTCATTAAAATGGTTTAGACTATTTTATTAGAAGTTTCTATATAAAGATACTAAAACACCCTGTACTTTTATTCTATCAGGCCCAAAAATTTTAGTTTCGTAGTTTTTATTAGCACTTTCAAGTGCTATTACCTTACCTTTTTTTCTAATTCTTTTGAGCATTGCCTCATGATCATCTATTAGCGCAACAACAATTTTTCCATTGTCTGCTGTGTCAGTTCTTTTTATAATAACAGTATCACCCTCGTTAATACCTGCCTCAATCATCGAATCGCCCTGAACTTTCAGTCCGAAATAATCGCCGTTTTTTTCTAAATTGGCTGGCAAAGGTATTCTCGAAACTTCATTTTGAATTGCCTCCACTGGAGTTCCAGCAGCGATTTTACCTAAAACTGGAACCTCTGTTTCAGAGGATAAATTTTTTTCACTATCAAGACCGCCTTTTATTACACTGGGTGAAAAATGATTATAAATATCGTTTGCAGAGGCTGTTTCTGGTAATTTGATTACTTCTAAAGCTCTTGCTTTATGAGCAAGTCTTTTAATAAAACCTCTTTCCTCTAATGCACTTATAAGTCTATGAATTCCTGACTTAGATTTAAGGTTTAATGAAGCTTTCATTTCCTCATAAGATGGAGAAACACCAGAACTTCTCAACTTCTTGTTGATAAATAAAAGCAAGTTTTTTTGTTTTTTTGTAAGCATAAGAACAAATATCGTACAAAATATGTTCTACAAAAGTTCTCTTCAATTCACAATAGTAAAAAAACTAATAAAATAGGGAATTATTTGACTAAAGGACTGAAAAAATAGAATTATTCTCTAAATTCTTTAAAAGTGATTCACCAATCAGAAAAGTCTTAATAGAGGTTTTTTTTGAGAGTTCTAATAGTTCATCTTTTGTTTTAATTCCACTTTCAGAAATTAATGGACCTTCATGATTAACTAAAACATCATAAATATCAAAGGTTGTATTTATATCAGTTTTAAGAGTTTTTAAGTTCCTATTATTGATACCAATTAATGCTTCTTTAAATTTTAAAGCTTGTTTTGCTTCCTTAACTGTATGCACCTCAACTATAACAGACATATTTAATTTAAGTGCTTCATCATATAACTCATTCGCAAGACTTTCACTTACACCGGCTAATATAATTAATATTGCATCTGCTCCATGACTTTTTGCTAATGGAATTTGAAATTTATCTACAAAAAAGTCCTTACATAGAACTGGTAAATTAATATTTTGTTTAATTTCACTTATATGTTTTAAATCTCCTAAAAAAAAGTTTTCTTCAGTCAAAACTGATAAACAAGTAGCTTTATTATCGTGATAAATACTAGCTATTTTAACAGGGTCATAATCATCTATGATTACACCTGCAGAAGGACTAGCTTTTTTGATCTCAGCAATAATAGAAAATCTATTTTCTTTAATATTTTTTTTAATATTTTCTTTAAAATTAATATAATTTTTATTTTTCTCTATTAATTCTTTTAATGAGGCTATTGAAATACTTTTTTTAGAATTTTCTATTGTTTCTATTTTCTTTTTAATTATTTTTTCGAGAACATTTTCAGGCATTTTGAATAGTTTCCAAACGTTCGATAACTTTATTTGACAAAATATGCTCTCTTGCATTTTTATACGCTTCGGTAAAATCTTCATGAGTTCCATTAACAATTAATCCAGCTGCAGCATTTAGACATACTGCTTTAGAAAAATCATTATCCTCACCTTTAAATATGTTAATCATTTTTTCTGCATTAAATTTTGCGTCATCACCGACAAGATTTTCAAATTTATCAGCATTAATCTCTAATTCTTTTGGGTCAATAACAATTTCAGAAATTATATTATCTTTTAATTGAATAACATTTGTTTTAGCATACGGTGATATTTCATCTAAGCCATCTTCGCTATTTACAATCCATGCAAATTTAATATCTAAGTTATTTAAAGCATTTGCAAATATTCTTAAAAGTTTTTTATCAAAGACACCAACCACCTGTCTTTTTACCAAAGCAGGGCTACTTAACGGTCCTATCATATTAAATATTGTTCTTTTTCCAATTTTTTTTCTAGTTGGACCAACAAACTTCATTGCACTATGGTAATTAGGAGCAAACATAAAACCAAAATTATTTTTATTTATTTGATCCTCGATTTCTTTTGGTTCCAGATTTATTTTAATATTTAAAGCTTCTAAAACATCACCTGATCCACACTTAGACGATACAGCTTTATTTCCATGTTTAGCCACTTTAACATTCATACTTGCAAGTAATAGTGCAGATGCTGTAGATATATTGAGTGTATTCATTCCATCTCCACCAGTACCACATGTATCAATACAATTTTCCACATTTACTCTTTTAGACTTATTTCTAAGTACAAAGACACCACCTGCTATTTCATCTGAAGCCTCACCCTTAGCGGATAAAAGTGTCAAGAAATCAAATATTTCTCGATCTTCTACTTTTCCCTCCATTAATAATTCAAAAGCAGCTTTACTCTCCTCGAATGATAAATTTTCTTTATTTTTAATTTTATCTATAAATTGTCTCATTATTTTTAGATTCTAATAAAATTTTTCAAAATTTTAATACCTAATTTAGTCTTAATACTTTCGGGATGAAATTGCACTCCATGAACACCATATTCTTTATGCTGCACACCCATAATCAATCCATCTGTGCTTTCAGCTGTGATTTCAAGATGTTTTGACAATGATTTTTTATCAATTATTAAGCTGTGATACCTTGTTGCCTCAAATGATTTTGGAAGATTTCTTAAAATTCCTGCTTTTTTTGAGATAATTCTACTTGTTTTACCATGCATTAGTTTTTTAGCTTGAACAATTTTAGAACCAAATACCTGTCCTATTATTTGATGACCAAGACAAACTCCAAGTATGGGAATTTTTTTGTATAAAGTTTTTACTATTTTTAAACAATTACCTGATTGATTAGGATTGCCTGGGCCTGGCGAGATTACAATTTTATTATATTTCCTTTTTAATATCTGATCAGATGTAATCTGATCATTTCTTATTACATCTACTTTAACTTTTAATGAAGATAAGTAATGATAAAGATTAAAAGTGAAACTATCGTAATTATCTATTAAAATTATTTTTTTCATTTTAAAGCATTAATCAAAGCCTTTGCTTTATTTACAGTTTCTTCATACTCTTTTAAAGGCTTGCTATCAGCAACAATTCCAGCACCAGCTTGAACATAAAATTTATCTTTTTTAGCCACAGCCGTTCTTAAAGCTATACATGTATCAAATTCACCGTTTGCTGAAAAATAACCTATACCACCAGCATAAACTTTTCTCTTAGTTTTTTCTAATTCATCAATTATTTCCATAGCTCTAATTTTTGGTGCTCCAGAAACAGTTCCCGCAGGGAAACCAGCGAGAAGTGATTTAAACTTTGAAATTTTATTGTTATATTCTCCGATAACGTTTGATACTATGTGCATTACATGAGAATATCTCTCAATAATAAAGCTTTCGGTTACTTTCACTGTATTGATTTTTGAAACTTTACCAGCATCATTTCTTCCTAAATCTAATAACATTAAGTGCTCTGAAAGTTCTTTCTTATCATTAATAAGATCTTTTTCATAAAAACGATCCTCTTTCAATGTTTTACCCCTTGGTCTTGTTCCAGCAATTGGTCTTACAGTAATTTTATTATCCCTTAGTCTCACTAGTATTTCCGGGCTTGCACCAATGATTTGAAAGTCATTGAAGTTGAAAAAAAACATAAAAGGCGATGGGTTAGTTACTCTAAGTTTTTTGTAAATATCAATTGGTTTTTTTGTTAATTTAGCCTCAAATCTTTGACTTAAAACTACCTGAAATATATCTCCTAATTTTATATATTTTTTTGCTTTATTTACCATTTGTAAAAATCTATTTTTTGAAGTATTTGATTTTACTTTGATATTTTTTAATTCTAATTCAGTCCTAGTATTTAAATTTTTAATTGATGATTGAATTAGCAATTTAAAAAGACTTGATTTTACTTCATCATATTTTTTTTGATAATTTTTGATTTTTTCATCTTTATAAATATTTCTGATATAAAATATTTCTTTTTTAAAATTATCGTGAATTATTAGTGTTCTTGGTCGCAGAAGTCTTACATCAGGTATATTTAGATCGTCCTTACAGTTATTTGGAATTTTCTCTACATACCTTATAGAATCATAAGAGAAATATCCTGAAATTAGAGAGCAAATTTTTGGCAAACCCTTAGGAGTTTCGAATTTAAATTCCTCTATAATTTTCTCAATTAATTTTTCAGGTTTATCCTTAAGTTTAATTTTTTTATTATTTTGAATTAGATAAGAATTTTTATTATTGAATTCCCAGATTTTATCAGGATTTTTACCAAATATTGTATATCTTCCTTTGATCTTACCTTTCTCAACAGACTCAAATATAAAGCTATTTTTTTCATATAAAAAATTATCTATTAAATTTAAAATTTCTTCGTCATCTTTGATTTTTTTTGAAGTATATATAATTTGATTTTTACTGCTTCTATGTCGAAACTTAAAATCCTCGAAGCTTCGATTTATGTTCATTGAAAGAAATTCTTAACTCGTTCTATTGTATTTTGATTTAATACCACATTATACTTATCATTTAAAAGCAAATCATATGATTTAAGAATATTATTTCTCGTATTTGTATTTAGTTTTTCAGCATATTCTTTAAACATATCATTATTTAAATCTATACTTTCATTTGTGATGTTTTTTATTTTTGCAAGATAAACTACATTTAAATAATCATTTATTAAGGTAAAAGATCCGGCTGGTAAAGAGTACAAGAGATCAACAGTATTTGCCTCAAATTTTTCATTATCATTAATTGATGTCAGTGTTAAAGTTTCTATTTTATCCTTACCCATTTGTTTAAAGTCATTATCGTTAAATTTTTTGTCGTTTATTTTTTTGAACAATACTCTGTTATAATCAAATTTATTTCTTTGAGTGATAAGTTCTAAAACTTCTTTTTTTAAACTTGGATCATTTACATCAGGTGATCTTTCTTCGGTATTGTTAATCTTGTAAACTATATAATTGTTATCGTTTTCTATGATATCGAAATCAATTTTTCTTGACTCGAATATTTTTTT
>CACPQC010000016.1 GCA_902635975.1 uncultured Pelagibacteraceae bacterium | reverse complement strand
TTGCAAGTTTGATGAAAATATCACCCATACCTGCATTTAAATTTTCTATAGGTGTGTTGTTTCTTAATTCGCAAAATCTACCAGTTACCTGATGACTTTTTACAAAATCCATCTCGTCCTTTGTGCAAATTTTACCATTATGTAATAAACCAATAACTATTCGACCGTTTAGTTCATAAACTTGTTTGTCATTAATTTTATCTCCATTACAGAAATAATTTTTATTTACCCTGTCAGGAAAATCTTTTTTTCCACATGGATTTTTAATCGTAAAAACAAAAAACTCCTTGAAGCCATCTTCAAATTTATGTTTCATTTTTTCAACCTCAGAGTATTTCATGATATCGCATGAACATGGAATACAACATTTATAATAATCACCACATATTTTCTTTTTGGTTTCTCTTTCATTAACAAATAAAAAATCTGGCTCGCTATTTGGATCAATCAATGAACCAGATACAGCACAATAAAGTTTGTTGTATTCAATGAAATCATCATAATTTATATCTTTATCAATTATATATTTGAAAAATTTTGGACCAGCAGCATTTCTGTTACTGTCTGGAAAGATTCTAGACCAATCTGTTATTAAATCTTTATAATAATTTTTTTCTACTGAATTTGAAATATTGGAAAAAGATAAAGTTAGGATGAAAATAATAACAAATTTGAAGATACTTTTTGAAAAATTCATCTATTTAATTAATATAAAAAATTTTTTATCATTTGCCGCACCTAATTTACTTTCAAATTATAAATTTAAAGTTATTAAAGTCCAATGAAAAGATTTTATGTAATATTTTTTACCCTAATCATGATGATTGTTCCATCAATAACATTTGGAAGTGTAATTGATAAACTTAATGAAACTGGGAAATTCACAAAATTAAATGAAACTCTCTCTAAATCAGGTCTTAACGAAAACTTAAAAGGTAAAGGACCATTTACTGTTTTTGCACCTTTAGATGACGCATTTGCTGCCATTAGTGCACAAACATATTATGGTTTATTGAGAGAAGATAATAAAGATAAACTTGTAAATATTTTAGGACGACACGTTTTTTCAAAAAAAATAACCTCTTCTGATATAGATAGTGAAATAAAACTAAAAGCAATTAATGGTGAGGAAGTAACTATAAAAAAAGTTAATGGTATAGTTTATATAAATGAGGCTGAAGTTGTAACTGCAGATATTGAAGTTTCAAATGGTGTGATTCATTTTATCAATAGAGTTCTTCAACCTTTAAACTGATTATTATTGATTTAAAATAATCGTTTGGTTTAATTCTTTAACTGAAATTGTTTTAGTTTTACCATTTGTCCATTTTATTTGAATTTTTATATCTTTTTCATTTTTTCTAATTCCATAGTGAGCAACTGGCTCCATTTGGCAAAGATATCCAGATCCAGAGTCGATTGTTTTAGAATGTTTTCTTAAATTAGAAATCAATGTTACTGTTGCTCCTCTAGCGGGTGCACCATATTGGTTTAAAGGTTTTATCCTTAAATATTTATTATCAGGATCTACTTTTGCCCTATACAAAGACAGTGGTTGATCCCAACTCTCTCCATGTGAAACTAACAATTCTAATACACCATCGTTATCTATGTCAGCTACAGCTGCTCCTGTTCCATATCCATCTGGTTCTAAACCAACATCTAGAGGTATTTGTTTTATCAAACCATTTTCTAAAATTTTAAAAAGTTTGTTGGGTTCACCAATGTTATTCAAGAATACTTCGTCGTAACCATCGTTATCTAAATCAGCTGAAATAACAGTTCTTATTCTTGATGGCTCATCAAAAGGTGGTTTTGCTATATCCTCAAAAATATCATTTTTAAGTACGTATGCTCTATGAAATCCACCCCAATTTCCATTTAGAATATCAAGCCTTCCTCGATAATAAATATCTGACAAAGCTGTACCCCTCCCATTTTGAAGGACGTCTTGAACTCTATATTCATAAGCGACGTCTAAAAATTTACCTTTATCATTTTTATATAAAAAATTTGCTCCTCTTTCATTAGCCGCAAATACATCAATCTTATCAGAAATAATATGTCCTGCCACGACAGCACGACCACCTGTAACTTTCGCCAGGTTCAATTGAACCGATTTATCAACTAATATGTCATCATTATATTCGTAGTATCTTGTGGGTCCTCCATAGTTAGCAACATATACACCATAATTACCGTCTCCTTTTCTATCAACACAAACAACTGACCTACCTGCAGTTAAATTAAGATCTTTCTGATTTTTCTCAATTTCAAATAAATCAATAAACTTGCCTTTCTCTAAATCTATCAGTCTGTCTGAATATTTTTTTGTTCCACTATATGTATCAGTGTTGAGAAAATATATTTCCTCATATCCATCTCTATCTATATCACATGCAGCAACACCAATCGTACGTCTAAATTCATCGGAAAATTTTTTTTGATTTACAATATTAACCAGTTTTCCATTCTCGTAGGATAAAGCTAAATTCAAATAACCAAATCCAGTAACTATAAAATCAAAATTTCCATCTTGATTTACATCTGTAACGGAAACTCCATAACTAAGTCGTTTAGGATTCTCTACAATTTGACTTGTTATATCCTCAAAAAAATCAGCATTTAGACTATTCGGAATTAATAGAAAAAACAAAACTATTAATTTCTTTAAATAATTAATCATTTTTATTTTCATTTTTTTTACTTTTATACTTTTTCATCCAATCACCAAATATTTTTATAGCATCCTCCATATCCTCAGTTTTGTTAGGATGGTTCTTCGCTCTACCCAGCATGGTTGCAATGACATTAACCTGGTACTTTATTGAACGATTTTTGACAGTTTTAATTGTGTAAAGAGCTTTTTCCTTGTTTTTAAATCCCAAACCTTGAGTAGTGGTTTTAGGATTATAATCTGAATATAATGATAAATTTATAGGTTTAAATTTTTTACTTAGTGGCATTTTGTCTATTATTTTAAATACCATTTTATAATGAAGTTTATTCATCATCTTTTTAGATTTTCCATCAAAACCAATTAGATTAATAGAAGGTTTTTCTTTTTTGTTAATCTTACAAATTAATTTTACATATCTTTTATGAAAATCTTTTATTTTATCTTGATATATTTTTTTTACTTCTAGATAAATTCTAGCCTTATAATTGGGCATAGAAACAAGTAAAATTCTACTTTTCCATTTGTATTTTTCTAAGTTCATGTTTTTTTGCTAGAACATCTTTTTGAGCAATACTTAACTCTTTCCCAATTTAACTTCCATTTTTTTCGCCAAGTAAAAGGTCTTTTACAAATAATGCAGATTTTAAAAGGAAGATTCTCTTTTTTCACTAAAGTGTGTTTTGTTTAATAAATTTTTCTGCAGCTGGAAGAATTAATTTTTTTCTATCACTTTTCATTTTATCGAAAATTTTAACCATCATGGATAACCTTGGGTTTTTCAAAAAAAATTTTCTATTTCTATCAATAAATCTCCAATACAAACCATCCATTATATTGCACCAATCACCTTTTTTAAAATCCATCATTTTCATAAAGTAACTTGATCCACAAATATATGGTTTAGTAGCAAATATTCCTCCATCACTAAATAATCCCATGCCATAGACATTGGGTACCATTACCCAATCTGAGGAGTCTACAAACATTTCCATAAACCATTTATAAACAATGGTAGGTTTTATTTCACAAAGATTCATGATGTTTGATAAAATCATTAATCTTTCAATGTGATGAGACCATCCATGATTTAAAGCATTTTTGATTGCATAATCTAATGGGGGTAAGCCAGTCGTGCCCTCGTACCATGACTTTTTCATTTTACGATTTTGTTTAAAAAAGTTTCTGGTTTCCATTTCATTTGAATAGCTTTGATAAATTCCTCTCATAAATTCTCTCCATCCTATAACCTGACGCACGTAACCTTCTAAAGAATTTAATCTGATTTTTTTACTCTTATGAAAATCTAAAACTTTTTTGATAATAAATTCAGGAGTGATTAAACCTAAATTAATATAAGGACTTAAAGCACTGTGGAATAAAATATTATCTTTTTGATCAACTGCATCCTCATAATCACCAAATAAATTTGATTTTTCTTTAATAAAAAAATTTAATAATTTGACCACGTCATTATATTCTGTAGCAAGCCAAAAGTTTTTAGTTGTTCCTGGATGATCTTTGAATAGTCTTTCAATAATAGGTTTTAATTTTTTAGTGTGATTAGTTTCATTAATTTTTGGAAACTTTGGAATAGAAATATTTTTCGGTAACTTATTTCTATTATCCTCATCAAAACTCCATTTACCTCCTATAGGATTTCCATCAGAACCCATTAATATTCCAGATTTTTTTCTCACTTCCTTGTAAAAAGTTGCCATGAATGGTTTTTTTGATTTTGAAAGATATTTTTTGAATTCATCTCTTGAGTTTAAAAACATTGGAGTTTGAACAATATTCCATTTAATTTTTTCTTTTTTAGTGAACTGATCAATTTTTTTTTCAAAAAATTTATCCTCAACTTCAAAACTACAAATCTCTTTTACTTTTTTTGAATTAATTATTTTTTTTAATTTCTTTAAATAGTCGTCTTTAAATTCTTTGTCCTCAATTTTAAAATACTCTAATTTAAACTTATCCTTCTGGAGAGTTTCTGCATGTGAACGCATTGATGATAAAAATAGAAGGATTTTATTCTTGTGGTGTTTTTCATAAGTGCAAAGTTGGTAATCTTCTGCCATAAAAAATAGGTGGTCTTTTTTGAAGCGGTCTAAGTATTTTGGTGGAAATAATTGATTGCCAAGTATAAAAAATAACTTCATATTTAAATATAACTAATAAAAATTTTTATGTCAGAAAAATATCTTATTTTTGGTGCGACAGGATCCATCGGTTCTAGTTTAGCTGAACAATTAGTAAATTCAGGGAATTCAGTTCATTTAGTAGGTAGAAATGAAAATGAAACTAAAAACATTTCTGAAAAATTAGGTTGTACATTTACAATAACTGACGTTTTGCAAGATGGATTTGTAGATAAGGTTAAAAGTGATATTTCCGACGTAAAAGGTATTGCTTATTGTGTGGGTTCAATTGATTTGAAACCTTTAAGAATGGTGCATGAGCAAGATTTTAACAAGTGTATGAAATTAAATTTATATTCGGCAGTCGATGTTATAAAGGGATATCAGGATAGTTTAAAAAAAAACAGAGGTTCAATTGTTTTATTTTCCACAGTTGCTGCACAAAGAGGTTTTACAAATCATGCGGTAATTGCATCTACAAAAGCTGCTGTTGAGGGTTTGACAGTTTCTTTAGCTGCAGAATTTGCTCCAAACATAAGAGTAAACTGCATTGCACCTAGTTTAACTAATTCAAAAATTGCGGAACCAATGTTAAAAAATAAAGCATTAGCTGATGGTATAGCAAAAGCTCATCCCTTAAAAAGATTGGGCGAGGGAAAGGACTCGGCCTCTTTAGCTAAATTTCTTATTACAGATGATAGCTCTTGGGTGACAGGTCAAATTATAGCAGTTGATGGTGGAAGATCAAAGCTCTCGTAAAGTGAGAAAGTTTATTTTTTCAGTATCTTTATTCTTGCTCTTAACAAACCTCTCATTTGCAAAAAATTTTGATTTAAAGAAAATTGCCGATTTAAATGATCCTTGGGGCTCATCATTTATTAATAATGAAGAGCTTATTATAACTGAAAAAAGTGGAAAAATAAAAATCGTGAATATTGTTTCACAACAAATTTCTGAAATAAGCCACAATCTTAATTTTTTAGAACACGGCCAAGGTGGAATACTAGATATTCTTTTTAAAAATGGTTTTATTTATGTATCTTACACAGAAAATAGGAGTAATGGCAAAACCAGTACCTCTATTGCAAAAACAAAATTTTCCAAAAAAAAATTAAAATTTAAAAATATTTTTCAAGCTAATCCTCCTATTAATTCTGGTTATCACTTTGGATCAAGATTAGTTATTAAAGACGACTATCTTTTTGCATCAGTCGGTGAAAGAGGTAAGGGTATGATCGCGCAAGATCCAACAAAACATCCAGGTAGCATTATAAGAGTAAATCTAGACGGAAGTATTCCAAAAGATAATCCTAGATTTAAAGGAAGATCCGACTGGCTTCCAGAGATATATCAAATAGGGGTTAGAAATCCTCAAGGTTTAGCTTTATCTCCATTTGATAGAAAAATTTACATGAGTAATCACGGAGCAAAGGGTGGAGATTGGTTCGGTGAGGTTAAAGAGGGTGAAAATTATGGTTGGAAAATTTTAGGATGGGGAGGAAAAAATTACTCTGGTCTGCCAATAGGACCTAAATGGAAACCAGGCTTTACAAAAGCAATCCAATATTGGGTACCTTCAATTGCAACAAGTGCAATTACAATTTATGAAGGAAACGAATTTAATGAATGGAATGGTCATGCTTTAATTACATCATTAAAAGATCAATCCTTAAGAAAATTAATCTTCAATGATTTGTCCAACATAAAAGAAGATATAATTTTTAAAGATGAAATCGGACGAATTAGAGATATACAAGTTCATCCAAAAGATGGAAAAATTTACTTTTTGGCGGGTGATAACCTTTGGCTGATGGAGAGGGCTAAATAAATCCTAGTGATTATTGATTTCTAATAAGAGGATAAACCTTTGGATTTAAATATTTGATGTTAGTTAATAATATAAGAACTAAAGTTACAAAACCAATAGATAGTCCAAGGTAAATTAAGACTTCAAGATTAAACTTCCAAGATAACTCAAAAATATTTTCAATTATAAATTTGGAACCAATTACAGCAAAAAAAATTGCAATCATTATTACTGATATAAAAATGATCATAAATTCAATTAATGAAGAAAAGATAATCTCTTTTCTTGAAAAACCTAAAATTTTAAAAACTAAATTTTGGTATTCTCTTACTTTTCCTTGAACCATTATTGCACTTGATATTACTATTAAGCCAATAACAATTGTGACTGTTGAAATTACAATAACTGCTATGAAAACTTTATTTAAAACATTTGTGACTTTATTTAAATAATCTGCAATTTTAATCATTGATAAACTAGGGAAAATTTCAAGCATTTTTGTTTCATCAAATTTATTTAAATTATAGAACTTTGTGGTTGCTAAATATTCGTGAGGAATATTTTTTGCAAAATCAGGATTAAACAGCATTGCAAAATTTATATTAAGATCTCTATAATCAACTTGTCTAAAGTTGACTATTTCACCATCAACTTCTCTACCATAGATATTTAAAGTAAATATATCTCCTAATTTAATGTTAAAATCTTTTGCAACCTTAGCGTCTAATGATATCTGAAGTTGGTTTGGTTTAGACAAATCCCACCAATTACCATCAATAATTAGATTATCGTCAGGAACTTCTGTTGTCCAAGATGATCTTCGTTCACTACCTATAACCCAATAACTGTCATTTTCAGATGTAATATATGTATTTGGATTTATACCATTAATCCTTACTATTCCTGAAGAAACCATTGGCACAATTTCAATATTAGCAGCAGGATCCATTGATAAAATTATTTGTTCAAACTTTCCACGCTCTCCATTTTGAATACCCACAAAAAAATAATCAGGAGCGATGTCGGGGATTGATTTTGCTATTTCTCTTTTAAAATTAGTTCCAACTAATGCCAAAGTCAAAAGTAATGTAACACCTAGGCCTAAAGACATAATTGTTATAGGTGTGATACTTTTTGATTGTGTAATATTTTTAATAGATACTTTTAAAGTAGTGCTCGAATTAAATTTAATCTTTTTTAATGAAAATATGATTAATTTTGAAAGTAGAAAAAATATAATCAAACAAATAAAAAAAGCCCCAAAATACCCAAGACTATAAGTAAGATTTTCTGATCTGTAGGTAAATATTAAAATCAAAATTGATAACATGAAAATACTCATAAAAATTAATTTCTTTGAATAATAAAATTGTAAATTTTGGAAAACATTTCTAAATAAACTTGATGCTTTGACTTGATCAATAGAACTAATTGTAGGAATCGAAAAAATTACCAAAACTAACAAACCTATTAAAAATATTTTAAAAAAATTAAAAAAAGAAAAAAATAAATTTATCTTAAGTCCAAAGCTACTTGACAAATATTTGTCTGCTAACGGTACAATTAGTAAACTACTGAAATACGCCAAAGTAGTAATTATAAATAATAGTATTACTAGTTGAAGATAATAAAGTTTTTTAATATTACCAGAATAGAAACCTAAAGCCTTTCTTACTGCTATTGACAAGTTATTTTGATTTATAAATGACAGAAGAGTATTAGCAATTCCAATACCAGCAATTAGCATCGCACTTATTGAGACAAGGGATAAAAATTGTGAAAAGTTGCCAATTACTCTTTTTAATCCACTTGCTGCATTCTCTGGATATCTAATTTTTACCTTTTGATCGTCTTTAAAAATACTTTCGATTTTTTTTATGATTATTTCTGGGTCATCATTATTATTAAATTTTACTTTGTATTCGTAATTTAAAAAATTTCCTATTCCATTAAGTTTTAAGATATCCAAAGTTTGTTTACCTGTTAAAACCCAATCTCCAAAAGTCACAAATCCACTTACATCTGGAACAGATCTTACCTTACCAACAACAAGAAATTCTTGATCTTGAATTTTTACAATTTCATTTGTCTTGATATTTAAGGTTTTTGATAAACTCTCATTAATTAAAATTGTATAAGGTTCATTTTGCATTCTTTCATAAGCACCGGCAGGTTCATAAGTTACCTCACCAAATAAAGGATATTTTTGATCAACAGTTTTTATTCTAGTGAATAAAGATTTATTTTTCTTTCGATTAGCTGTTGAGAGCATTGTACTAAATTCAACCATCTCTGATATAATTGTAAACTCTTCAACTTTATTTAATAAATCTATATTTCCTTGATTTCTATTATAATCAATCTCTAAGTCTCCACCTAAAAGCTCTTTGGCATTTTCTTTGAGTTCTTTTTTCAAACTATCCTCAATAGTAAATATTGCACTCAATATAAAAAGACTTATGAACAGGGTTATGATTATACTTGAGATTTTTTTATAGTTTCTTTTTAAATCTCTCAGAGCATATATTAAGATAAACTTGTATTGATAAAATTTATTTAATTTTTCCATCTTTAATTTTAATTTTTCTGCTTGCACGGTTAGCAAGTTTTGGGTCGTGTGTTACCATAATTAATGAAGAACTTTCCTCTTTAACATAACTAAATAAAATTTTAGAAATCATATCGGAATTTTCTGTATCTAAATTTCCTGTAGGTTCATCAGCTAAAATTAGCTCTGGCTTCATAGCAATAGCTCTCGCGATAGCGACACGTTGTTGTTCTCCTCCAGATAACTGGCTGGGTAAATTGTTTAGTCGATGTTTTAGTCCAAATCTATCTAAAAGAGATTTTGCTTCTTTCTCAGGATTTTTGAATTTATTCAATTCAAGAATTAAGGTTACATTTTCTAGAGCTGTATAATTGGGGATTAGATAAAAAGACTGAAAAATTATACCAATATTTTTTTTTCTGATTTTTGATACTTCGTCTTCACTCAATTTTGTAATTTCTTTGTCTAGAAAGTATATCTTGCCTGAAGTTGGACGCTCTAAACCACCAATTAACATGATTAAACTTGTTTTTCCTGAACCGCTTTCACCAACTATTGAAATAGTCTCTTTTTTTTTTGTGGTCAAATTTATGTCTTTCAAAATGCTAATATTATCTTTACCAGTTTGGTATTTAAGATTTATTTTTTTTAATTTAAGAAGAGTGCTCATGAACAAAAGTTTTATTATTAAAATAATTATTATCTGTCTACTAACCATTAATGCATATGCACTCGAAAAGGTTGTGTTATTTGGTGATAGTTTGATGGCAGGTTATGGTTTATCTAATGCCGATAGTTTACCAGTCGTTTTAGAGGAGAATTTAGGGGCAAAGGGTTATAATATTGAAATTGTTGATGGCAGTGTTTCTGGTAGCACATCTTCAGGTGGTTTAAATAGAGCTGATTGGACGTTAACTGAGCCAGAAATAGATCTAATAATTTTATGTTTAGGCGCCAATGACATGTTAAGAGGTATCGAGCCAAAAGAAACAAAAAGCAATTTAGAAAAAATCATAAAAATTGCTCAAGATAAAAATATTGAAATTATTCTAGCTGGAATGATTGCTCCAACCTCACATGGTTTTACTTATAAAAAAAAGTTTGACAAAATTTTTCCTGATTTAGCCAAAGAATTCAAAATTGGGCTTATTCCATTTTTACTAGAGGGAGTAGCTATGAAGCCTGAATTTAATCAAAGTGATGGCATACATCCAAACGAAAAGGGGACAATAATAATTAGTAGAACCTTAGAAGAGATAATAATAAAAACTCTAAATAAAAAAAATTAGTCAAAGTGCAAAGAAAACCTTTTCACCATTTAGTAGACGGTAGTTTCAGAAATCCTGAGGGTTCGCCAAAAGCTGACCCTAACATTAGATGGTCCTTCAAAATTTTTAATAAAGAAAAAAAGAAACTAGATATGACAGTTCCTAAAGAGCATATAATTGAAAAAAAAAAAGTTTTATCAGATCTGGAGAAATATCAAGAAGATGATTATGTGGCTTGGATTGGGCATGCAACATTTTTAATAAAACTTGGTCAAACTACAATAATCACAGACCCTGTTTTCTCTAAAAACGCCGGGCCACTTATTTTTGGCCCAAAAAGATTTACAGAACCAGCACTTGGACTAAATGAAATTCCTAAGACAGATGTTTTTTTACTTACTCACAATCATTATGACCACCAGGATATGATGACGATAAGAAAATTTCCTTTTAAAAAAGTTAAAGTTTTACTTCCACTAAAACTTGGAAAATATTTTAAAAAAAATGGTTATGAAGATGTAAATGAAATGGACTGGTATGATGAGATTAAAATAAACGAAAGTTTAAAAATTACTCTTTTGCCAGCTGTTCATTGGTCAAAAAGAAGTCTTACTGATACAAACAAAACCTTATGGGGAAGTTTTTTGATTGAATATAAAGGTAAAAAATTATTATTTAGTTGTGATACAGGGGTTGGAAATATCTATAAAGACATAGGTAACAAATACGGTCCAATTGATCTTACATTTATTAATATTGGAGCATACAATTTTTTTCCAATTATGCCCTATAAAGATAAATCTGTTTATCATACTAATCCTGAGGAAGCTTTAGAAGTTGCAAAAAATTTGAAGAGTAAAAAAGTAATTGGAATGCATTGGGGTACTTTTGTTTTATCTTTAGAACCTATAATGGAACCACCAGTAAGATTTAAAGCTAGTGCAGAAAAATATGGTTTTAAAAAAGAAGATACTATTACTTACAAAATAGGTGAGTTTGGCTTATTAAAGAAACTACTTAATTATAATTAATTATCTAATAATTTTTTTTTTGCTTTTTCAAATTCTTCTTGGGTTAAAACTCCATCTTTTAAAAGTTGGTCTAGTTTTTGAATTTCATCACTAAGTTTATTTTCCTCATTCAAGGTCTCCTCAATTTTTTCAGTCTCAATATTTTCATTTGTTTTATTTGCACTTTTAGCACTAAAACCTTTCATGATTGCTGTAGCACCTAAATATAAAACAAAACCAAGAATTGGTATCACTAAAGCAAAAAAAATTATTTTTTCCATATATTAATCCTCATCTTCCTCACGCCAATTTTTTTCATACATTAACCAAGCTGCGTATATAACTGAAAATGTGCCAACTATCATACCATAATCATATCCAGTTTGTCGGTCATATAAATACCAACCTAGTTGAGTTGCTCCTATAGGCGGAACAGTAAGTATCATCATTAAAATTGCTATTCGATAAGGGTATTTTGGTTTTTTCATTAAATTATTTTAATTTTTTTTAAAAAAATAAACAATTACAAATCTTAATTTTAAACAGATTTAATGTTTAATACTTTATTGTCGCTTTTTTGATATTTTACTATTTCTGGAATCTTTTAAAACAAGTTACTGTGTTCTTCAATAAGCAAGCAATTGTCATAGGTCCAACACCGCCTGGTACTGGAGTTAATGCCTTTGCATTTTTTGAAACTTCCTCAAATACTACATCTCCAACTATTCCTTTGTCTGTTTTATTAATTCCTACATCAATAACAATTGTATCTTTTTTTACCCAATCTCCCTTAACAAGTTCTGGGATACCCACTGCTGCAACAATAATATCTGCCTCTAAACATTCTGCTTTTAAATCTTTTGTTTTTGAATGAGTAATTGTTACTGTGCAATTTTCTTTCAAAAGAAGCTGAGCCATTGGTTTACCATTTAAATTTGACCTACCAATGATAACTGCCTTTTTTCCACTTAAATTTGGTTCGACCTTTTTAATAAGCAAATAACATCCTAAAGGAGTACATGGCACTGAACTTTCATAACCAGATGAGAGATTTCCTACATTCATTGGGTGAAAACCATCAACATCTTTTGAGGGAACAATCGTTTCTATTACCTTTTTTTTATCAATATGTTTTGGTAAAGGTAGCTGAACTAAAATGCCTGAGACTGTTTCGTCATTATTTAGCTCGTTAATCTTATCTAGTATGACTTTTTCCTCTACAGAGTCTGGATACTTAACCACATCTGATTTTAATCCAACTTCATTTGCAGACTTCTCTTTGTTTCTTACATAAATTTGACTAGGTGTTAAATCGCCTATTAAAATTACCGTCAAGCCTGGAACTTTATTATATTTAGCTTTTAGGTCAGAGACTTCTTTTTTAAGTTCTCCTCTAAGTTCTGCAGCAATTTTCTTTCCGTCAATTAAAATCATAATTTAAAAAATTATAGGTGCAATGTAGAGCTTCATACACATTTCTATAAACCAAATCAATAAAAGTAAAATGATTGGAGAAATATCTAAAGAACCTAAATTAGGTAAAAAACGTCTAATTTTATTTAAAATTGGGTCTGTTAGACGATAGGTAAACTCTAAAATCGAATAAACAAACCTATTTTGTGTATTTAAAATATTAAATGCAATCAACCAACTTATTATTACATTGGCTATAACGACATATGAGTAAAGTTTAAGTATTTGTAGAATCAAATAAAAAATCGCAATCATTTTTTTTCAATATAAATTGAAGAACTTGGGAAAGCAAAAGATGCTTTATTACTCTCTACAATTTGTTTGATTGCAATAGCTAACCTCTCTTTTACTGAAAGCCACTCATTCCAGCTATTTGTTTTTGTGAAACAACGAACATACATATCAATTGAGCTATCTGAAAATTTATCCACCCTTACAGCGATTCCTATATTTACGTCAAAATCCTCACTTTTGTTAATATGATCCTCTATTTGATTTCTAATTGTTTTTAACTGATCAACAGTAGTGTCGTATTGAAGAGTGATTATCCAACTTATCAACCAATTAGAAGTTTCACTTACATTTACAACTGCATTTTCAGCAAATTGAAAATTTGGAATAATCGCTAAAGATTTATCAAATTTTCTTATTGTTGTTGATCTAAAACCAATTTTTTCAACTATACCCTCGATAATTCCATCGACAGAAATCCAGTCACCTATTTTAAATCTTTTTTCCACCAGAACTAAAATTCCAGAAATCAAATTTTTAAATAAGTCTTGGGCACCTAAAGCCACTGCTACTCCAAATAAGCCTAATCCTGCAATAATAGGGCCTATTTTAATTCCCCATAATTCCAAAACCGCAGCAAGTCCTAAAATGAATATTAATATTTTTAAGGATTTTATAATCCATCCAATTAATTCTTTTGTTAAAAGTTTATCTAAACCACTTAAAATATAAGAAACAGGTTCAATAATTTGATGAATTACCCAAAAAATAAGAATGGTGATCAACGTTCTGTTTATAGTATCCACAACTTCTCTTCCTTCCATAGAAAAAGTCATATAATAACTTGCAATAAAAAAACCTATAACTATTGGAGTAAATTTAGCTGGCCCATCTAATGCAGATACAAAAGTATCGTCTAGCTTATTTGTTGTTCTTTTTGAAATGACCTCTAGTTTCTTTATTATGAGTTTACTTATCAATCCTCTAAAAATAAGAAATATTAAAAAAATTCCAATTCCAATTAATATTTGAAAGATATCAACACCTAAAATACCTTTATTCCAAACAGACAGAAAAGTATCAGAAAAATTATTTATTATTTCCATAATCAAATTTTATATAACAAAAACTCCTCTTCTCCAGGGTTAAAAAGAAAAATCTTTTTCCACTTAATTTCGTTTAATATTGATGAGGTTTTTTCACCAATACACATTAAATTGGCATTCATCCACTGGCTATCCAATTGATGAACTTTTATAAAATTTAGAAAACTAGATGCACTATTCTGTGAATAAACATAAACTATGTCAGGGATATTAAGTTTTAAATCATCAACAAATTTTTTATCAAATTTTTGAATGTGGTTGGTTCGGTAGTTAATTACCCTTTTAACATTATATCCCTCATTTTTTAGCTGTTCATCAAGATTAGCTGATACAATTTCTCCACTAAAGTAAATTAGTTTTCCATTTTTTTTATCAAAATTTTGTAAAATTAATTCTTTTAAATTTTCAACACTACCACTGGCGGATATAACATTTTGAAAACCTAAACTTCTTGTTTTTTTTTCAGTTGCACTTCCAACACAAAAACATAATGTTTTTTTATCAATTTCTTTTGTATCTAAATATTTGACTGCATTGGCACTGGTAAAGATAATACTTTTAAATTCTGAGAAATTTATTTCATCAAAATTTATCTTTTCAATATTTAATAATGGTAAATGAGAAACTTGATGACCCAATGATTTAAACCTTACAATCATCTCTGAACAATCATCTAATGGTCTGGTTAATAAAATATGCATACTATCTTTTATAAGAATTATTTGATTTTGTTTTCAAACTTTGACCTACCTCAATGCCTAGTTGTTTAAATTTACTTAAGGTGCTTGTTTTTTTTTCGTAAAACCTTAGCTTTCCATCTAGAGAAAATAATTCAGCTTCTAAAGTAATTTTATTTTTGTGTATTGTGGCATGAGCCCCTACTGCAGTTTCACAATCACCCTCTAAAACTTTTAAAATATTTCTTTCAGCATGTGCTTTTTTATAAGTTTCAATATGATTAATCTTTTTTAAAATTGAAATAATTTTGTTATCTTTTTTTCTACATTGTAAAGCTATTACTCCTTGGCCTGCACTTGGAATAATCTTATTAATAGAGAATATTTCAGAAATTTGATTATCTAAATTCAGACATTTCACTCCGGCATAAGATAGTACAATTGCATCATAAATACCTTCTTTAAGTTTTTTAATTCTTGTATCGATATTGCCTCTTATAAGCTTACAAACAATATCAGGTCTCATTTTTTTTATTTGAAATTCTCGTCTATATGATGAGGTTCCTATGATTGATTTTAAATTCAAATCGCTAAATTTTTTCTTGTTAATAGATAGCAAAATTTCTCTTGGATCATTTCTTTCTAAAAATGTCTCAGTCATAAGTCCTTTTGATTCAATAACTGGCATATCTTTAAGTGCGTGAATAGCTATATCAATATTTTTATTTAACAATTCTTTTTCTATGTTGCTAGAAAATAAACCTTTCCCTCCAAACTCAGATAGCCTTTTATTTTTTATCAAGTCCCCTTTTGTTGTTATTGGCTTTATCAAAATATCATCATCTTCTAATTCAGTATTTTCAATAATTTTATCTTTTGCCATTTGAGCATAAAGTAATGCAAGTTTGCTGCCTCTGGAGCCGATTATAATTTCTTTACCCATGAATAAATTTATTTCTTTCTTGTATTAGGATTGTACAATTAATAAAAACTATTTGAATGAGTAAAAAGCCCTTAATTCTTGGAATAGAATCTAGCTGTGATGAGACAGCCGCATCTTTAGTTACTGAAAATCATGAGGGAAAACCTATAGTTTTATCAAATATAGTATCGAGCCAAATCGAAATCCATAAAGAATACGGAGGAGTAGTACCAGAGCTTGCTGCTAGATCACATGTTGAAAAAATAGATTGGATTGTAAAGAAAGCAATTGATGAGAGTGAAAAAAAAATAGATGAAATTGATGCTGTTGCTTCAACAGCCGGACCAGGACTAGTTGTTTGTCTTTCGGTGGGTTTAAGTTTTGGCAAAGCTCTAGCAAAATCATTAAATAAACCATTTATTGCAGTCAATCACCTTGAGGGTCATGCGTTGAGTCCAAAAATTAGCTCACAATTAGATTATCCCTATTTGCTTTTATTAATCTCTGGTGGGCATTCTCAATTCTTAAATGTAATTAATTTTGGAAAATACAAAAGGCTAGGCACAACAATAGATGATGCCTTAGGCGAGGCTTTTGATAAAACAGCAAAGCTTTTAGGTATTGAATTTCCAGGTGGGCCTCAAATTGAAGTTTTGGCCAAAAAAGGAGACCCCAATAAATTTGACTTACCAAAACCAATACTTAACAAAGGAGGTTGTAATTTATCTTTCGCGGGACTTAAAACCGCAGTTTTGAAAATATCAAAAAATATTAAAAACGAACAAGATAAATTTGATCTTGCAGCCTCTTTTCAAAATACAATTGAAAAAATATTGTATAAAAAAACTAAAATCGCATTCGATGCATATGAAAAACAATCAAATCCGAAAAAAAAAGTATTAGTTGTTG
The DNA here is from genome assembly GCA_902635975.1 of uncultured Pelagibacteraceae bacterium. Taxonomy (GTDB): domain Bacteria; phylum Pseudomonadota; class Alphaproteobacteria; order Pelagibacterales; family Pelagibacteraceae; genus Pelagibacter. The sequence continues at coordinate 1,811 of CACPQC010000016.1, read as the reverse complement.
CCGGAGGCGTGGCAGCAAATAAAAATATAAGATCCATGCTCAAAAGTTTATGCACTAATGAAGATTATCAGAGCATTTTTCCTCCAATTGAACTGTGCGGAGACAATGCTGCTATGATTGCATTAGTTGGCCTTGAAAAATACAAATTAAAAAAATTTGATGAATTTGATTTTCCTGCTAAACCAAGATGGGCCTTGGACGAAAGTGCAGTCTTTCTTAAAGGGGCTGGAGTAAAGTTATAGTTCTAAATTTTGGGGTTTTATTCCATCAAGATAATTTTGATGTACTTTTTTATAGGCTCTTTCAATATTTTTTGTATAAATTTCAGTTTTAAATAAATTTGAATCCTTTTTATTGATTTCAATTTTCTTCTTTATTTCATTTAAGTAGCTATTTTCATTATAAATTTTTATTGCTAATTTTTTATAATCTTCAATATTGGTTACAATAAGTTCATCTAAGCTAATTGTATTAAGTAAACTTGCAGCCACTCTACTTGCGAATGAGTTGCCTTTAAGTGTCAAAACTGGTATACCAACCCGCAATGCATCACTACAAGTAGTATGAGCGTTATAAGGGAAAGTATCTAGAAATAAGTCTGCAAATTTAATTCTTTGAAGATGATCTTCATGTTTTAAATTTTCAGCAAATATTAATCTATTAGGATCAATTCCATTTTTTTCTATTGATAATTTAAGATTATCTTGTGAAAACTTATTGTCTTTTAAAAGCCATAAAACGCTATTTTTAGTATTATTTAAAATATATATCCAGGCATCAAAGATTATAGGATTTATTTTTTGATGACTATTAAAACACGAAAAAATAAATTTGCCACCCGGAAGACCAAAAGTTTCTTTTTTAACTAAAGTGTTTGAAATTTTTTTGTCATTTTCATTTGGTTGATAAGTATCAGGAAGATAAATAATTTTTTCAGAATAAAATTTTTGTTCATCTGGTTCTATTAAAATTTTATCTGCTACTATATAATCCAATTTATTAGATCCTGAAGTGCCTGGATAACCCAAAAAATTAATTTGTATTGGAGCTAATTTTTCTAAAAATAAATTAAAACGATTGTAGTCACCTGTATGACACATAAAATCTATCGCTATGTCAATTTCTAATTCTCTGCACAAATTTAAAACCTCAGAATCTGACATTAGACTTATGTCAATAAACTTATCGAAACATTTAAAAATTCTATTGTGTAAGGTGTCACTTGAATTAATTTTTGGACCAAAGTAAAAACCATAAAGCTCAAATTGTGCTTTATCATGCAATTCTAACATCCCAACCATCAAGTGGCCCATTGCATGTACTCTGAAATCTGCTGAAAAATAACCCAACTTTATCTTCTTTGATACTTTCTTTTTAAAAGAAAAGTTTTTTTTTTGCTTTAATTTATATTCATTTTGCCAAACTTTAGCACATTCAAATTGAATTTTGGGAGAATCATATAATGTAGTAACGGTATAGGGAGATGATGCTTTTTCTTGTTTTATTATTTTATCCTCAATGTGTTTTTTCATCTCAAAAAAATCAGTCCATATACACATTTTGTTTTTTGTGTACTGTATGCTTCCAAGTAAAAAAGGTTTGTCTGGGTTTAATTTTTGAGCTTTTTCGTAACTTTGCAATGCCAAATCTAGATTGTTAATCTCCGAGAGTATATCGCCCTTTCGATGATACATTGATGCATTATTAGGCTCTATACTTAAAAAATTTTGTATTTCTTCCAAGGCAAGTTTATGATTCTTAAAATTATAATGTATATCAACTTTACTTTTAATAGATGGAAGATAACTTGA
>CACPQC010000015.1 GCA_902635975.1 uncultured Pelagibacteraceae bacterium | reverse complement strand
CAGGATGAAATTAAAAATTTAATACAAGAAGATTTACCTTTTATCAGAGCTGATGCAAATCAACCGGTGAAATCAAAATTTAAAATCCCATCAATTGATTTATTGAATATCCCAACAAAAAATGAGATGAAAAAAACAAATAACAATGAAAATAATGATCCAAACTTTCTTGAAAAAATTCTTTTGGATTTTGGAGTGAGTGGAAGTATCAAAAAGGTTAGCCATGGACCTGTTGTGACTTTAAATGAATTTGAACCTGCAGCTGGTGTTAAGGTCTCAAAAATTATAAATCTCTCAGATGATATAGCAAGAAATACTAGTTCAGAGTCTGCGCGTATTTCTACTATACCTGGAAGTAATACTGTTGGTATTGAGTTACCCAAAACTTCAAGGGAGAATGTATATTTAAGCGAAATACTGAATAACTCTGATTTTAAAAAGAAAGATATGAATCTTCCAATAGCATTGGGTAAGAATATATCAGGTGTGCCAATAATAGGTGATTTAAGTTCGATGCCGCATTTATTAATAGCTGGTACAACTGGCTCAGGTAAATCAGTTTGTATAAATACAATTATACTTTCCCTGTTATTTAAACACACTCCAGATAGATGTAAGTTTATTTTGATTGATCCTAAAATGTTAGAACTTTCAACATACGAAGGTGTTCCACATTTATTATGTCCAGTCATTACAGAGGCAAAAAAAGCTGCTTCAGTTCTAGGTTGGGTCGTAAAAGAAATGGAAAGTCGATATCGATTAATGACCAAAGAAGGAGTTAGAAATATAGATAGCTACAACGCAAAACATCAACTTCCTATGCCTTATATAGTCGTAGTTGTAGATGAAATGTCTGATTTAATGTTGGTGGCAGGTAAAGAAATTGAAAATTATATTCAAAAATTATCTCAAATGGCTAGAGCTGCTGGTATTCATATAATCATGGCTACTCAAAGACCAAGTGTAGATGTTATTACTGGGACTATAAAAGCCAATTTTCCAACTCGAATATCATTTCAAGTTTCATCAAAAATTGATAGTAGAACAATTTTAGGTGAGCAAGGGGCCGAACAATTATTGGGCAAAGGTGATATGCTTTACATGTCTTCAGCAAATAGAATTATAAGGATTCACGCGCCATTCGTGTCAGATATTGAGATAGAAAAAATTAACAATTTTTTAAGATCACAAGCAGAGCCAGATTATGTTGATGAAATTCTTAATTTTGCAGATGAAAAAGAAATTGGTGATAGCTCTAAAAATCAGGGAGATAAAGACGATCTTTATCAAACTGCTATTGAAATTATTAAATCGGAGGGTAAAGCGTCAACTTCTTTTCTTCAGAGAAAACTGCAAATTGGGTATAATCGTGCTGCAAGAATTATAGATATGATGGAAGCAGAAGGAATTGTCAGTAAAGCAAATCATGTTGGCAAACGTGATGTCCTTTAATGAAAATATATATTTATATATTGCTATTAATCCTATTAGCATCCAAAGCTTCAGCCAACATAAAAGAAAATATAATTTTAAACCTAAAAAATATTAAAAATATCAATTTTAATTTTGAGCAAAATATTAATGGAAAAATTGAAAATGGAAATTGTACAATTCAATATCCAAAAAAGATGTTCTGTAAATATAACTTAGGAAATCAAAAAGTTTTAGTTTCTGATGGAAAATCATTAATAATCAAAACAACCGCTAGTTACTACAAATACTCTCTAGAAAAAACACCCTTAAATTATCTTTTGGATAAAGAATTTTTAATAAAGAAGATAAATGAGTCAAATGCTAGAATAATTCAAAAGAAATTCGTAAATTTTAAGTTTAATGAAAATGAAAATGAAACAAATGTTTTTTTTGATATAAATAATTTTGGTTTATTAGGTTGGCAAACTTTAGATATTTACCAAAACCTAAGTATCACTTACCTAAGCTCAATTTCTGTTAATAAAAATTTGAAAAGGGACTTATTTAATTTACCTGATCGAAATTAGATTGATATTGTTTCTTTTTTGAAAATTTTCATTCCTCTAGATAAATAGTTTTTAAGAGCATTTTTATGATCTAAAGAACAAGTATGGACCCAAACTCTGTTAGTTTTTTCCTTAAATGAATTTCTGATTGCTGAAGACAAAAGAAATGAGCCTAGTTTTTGATTGTGGTATTCCTCTAGTAATCCTAGATAAGCTATTTCAACTTCCTTTTTGTCTTTATGAATAATAAGTTCAAAGTATCCTGCTAAATCATCCTTTTTTTTTAAAACAAAAGTTTTAACTCTTCTATCAGATGTATAATTCATCCATTGGTTATCTGTCCAAATTAAACGATCAACCCAATGATGACTTTTACCAATATTTTTATAAAAAAATTTATTAAGTTTAAAATCATCTGGTTGAATAAGTTTAATAATAAAGTCAGGTGATAAATTGTGAGGCTCATTCAATTCTTCAATAGAATTTATTTCAAGATAATTTCTTTCAACTTTTTTACTCACTCAACCATCTTACCGACTCTTTCACCACCAAACAAATGAAAATGTAAATGGGGCACCTCTTGACCTCCATGTTCACTTACATTGGCTAATGCCCTATATCCTTTGCCTGTATCTACGGAAATCCCAAGCTTTCTAGCTACAATGTTTATACCTTTTAATAAACCAACCATTTCCTCTGGAGAGGCGTTTTGACTAAAATCATCAAGGTCAATATATTTTCCTTTAGGTATTACTAATGCATGAATTTTTTTTTGTGGATTTATGTCATAAAATGATAACACGAAATCATCCTCATAAATTTTTTTACAAGGAATTTCACCTCTTAATATTTTAGCAAAAATGTTTTCATCATCATATTTCATCTCAAATTTTTTCAAGCACCGACTTTACTGTATCACCCATTACAGATGGATTTTTAGATATAACAACCCCACATTCTCTCAATATTTCAACTTTTTCTATTGCACTTTCGCCGTAAGCTGAAACAATAGCTCCTGCATGTCCCATAACCCTGCCCTTTGGAGCAGTCAGACCAGCTATGTAACCAATTACAGGTTTTTTCATATTTGCTTTAACAAATTCGGCAGCGGCAACCTCTTGTGGTCCTCCGATTTCACCAATCATTAAAATTGCATCCGTCTCATCATCAGTTTCAAATTTTTCAATTATATCCCTAAAAGAACTACCATTGATTGGATCACCTCCTATACCAACACTTGTCGAAACTCCAATATTCAAATTTTTCATCTGTTGTGCTGCCTCGTATCCTAAAGTTCCTGATCTACTAATAATCCCTACTCTACCCTCTTTGTAAATATGCCCTGGCATTATTCCCAACATTGATTTTCCAGGACTTATAATCCCAGCACAATTAGGTCCTACCAAAGTCATTTTATCTTCCTTAGAATATCTTCTCATATATCTTTTAATCCTAATCATGTCATGAGATGGAATTCCATCTACTATTGCAACACAAGTTTTAATCCCAGCATCTGCCGCTTCCATTGCAGAGTCTGCAGCAAAAGCTGGAGGTACAAATAAAATTGACGCAGTCGCTCCAGTGTGTTTCACCGCATCTTTTACAGTATTGAACACAGGTCTATCCAAATGTTTTTGACCTCCTTTTCCAGGTGTCACACCACCAACTACGTTTGAGCCATATTTTATCATTTCATCAGCGTGAAAAGTTCCCATTTTTCCAGTGAAACCTTGAATAATAATTTTAGTATTTTTTTCGATTATAACAGCCATATTATTTATTTAATGCTTTAACAGCTTTGTTAGCTGCGTCCTCCAAGGTATTGGCTTCAATGTATTTAATTTTACTATCTCTTAAAATTTTATTTCCTTTTTCAACATTCGTTCCAGCTAGTCTAATTACCAATGGAACTTTTATTTCAATTTTTTCAAGAGCTTGTACTATTCCTTCTGCTACCCAATCACATCTGTTAATTCCAGCAAAAATATTAACTAATATCACTCTGACTTTTTCATCCATTGTAATTAATTTAAATGCCTTCACAATTTTCTCTGGGGTTGCTCCTCCACCCACATCTAAAAAATTAGCAGGTTCTCCACCAGCCAGTTTTATCATATCCATCGATGCCATTGCTAAACCAGCCCCATTTATAATATTTCCAATATTTCCATCTAAGCTAACATAGTTTAAACCTCTGTCAGAAGCGTAGACTTCTTTATCATCTTCTTGTGTTTTATCTCTTAATTCTGAAACTTTATTTCTTCTAAACATAGCATTATTATCAAAACTCATTTTACAATCTAATGCTAAAATTTGTTTTTGTTTTGAAATCACTAGAGGATTTACTTCAACCATCGTTGCATCTAATTCACTAAATGCCTTGGCACATCCAATGATAGTATCCGAAGTTCTCGTAATTAATTCCGGGTCTATACCCAGACCAAATGCTAACTCTCTAGCCTGAAAACTTTGAATGCCCACGGCAACCTCAATTTTTGATCTTATGATTGTTTCAGGTTTTTCTTTTGAGATTTCCTCTACACTCATTCCACCCTCTGTAGAAGCAACAACCATTATACTTTCTGAGCTTCTATCAAAAACTAGTCCTAGATATAATTCTTTATCTATATCTGTGGCTTCCTCTATATAAATTCTATTAACTATTTTACCTCCTGGTCCAGTTTGGTTTGTCACCAGTTTTTTTCCTAAAAGTTTATCTGTCGCTTGAGCAACTTCTAGTGGAGAGTTACAAACAATAATTCCTCCGGCTTTACCTCTTGCTCCAGAATGGATTTGTGCTTTTACAACCCATTTTAAACCACCGATCTCTCTTGCTTTGTTTTCTGCAGTCTCTGGGCTGTAAACGATGCCTCCTCTTGGAATTGAAACTCCGAAGCTCGCTAGAATTTGTTTCGCTTGATACTCATGAATGTCCATAATTATCCTTTAATAAGTTTATCTATGTTTACAATATTTTCAGCCATTCTGGCAGACGCTGCATCAATCATTCGGCCATCAAGTTGTGCTGCACCTTTGCCCTCTTTTGCAGCTTTATCAAGCTCCTCTAAAATTCTTTTTGCTTTATTAACCTCTGCTTCTGGTGGCGAAAAAACTTTGTTGGCTAATTCTATTTGTGATGGATGTATTGCCCATTTCCCCTCTATACCAATTGATGCCCCTCTTCTCGCTGCGGAAATGTATGCATCTGGATCATTAAAATCTCCAAACGGTCCATCAATAGCTCTTAAACCATAAGCCCTGCAGGTCATAACTAATTCTGAAAGTCCATGATGCCATTGATCACCTGGATAGTCTGGATTTAATCCACCTATAACGACTGTTCTTGCTCTTAAACTTGCAGCATAATCAGCAACACCGAAATGCAGAGCCTCTAATCTATCACTTGCCTTAGCAATTTCCTTTATATTAGACATTCCTAAAGCTGTTTCAATTAAACATTCAATCCCTATTTTATTTTTTATTTTTTTATTTGTTTCAATTTGTGTGAGCATACAATCAACCATGTAAACATCACTTTCTGTTCCTGCTTTTGGGACCAGTATTGTATCAACATTCTCTCCTGCTTGCTCTACTATCTCTACTAAATCTCTATACATGTAATGAGTATCAAGACTGTTTATTCTAACAGAAATAGTTTTTCCTTTTTCTCTCCAATTTATTTCATTAAGAGCTTTGATTACATTTGCTCTAGCTTGTACTTTATCATTTGGAGAAACTGCATCTTCTAGATCTAAAAAAACATAATCTGCAGCAGAATTTAGAGCTTTCTCAAACATTTTTGGTGATGAGCCAGGCACTGCTAATTCACTTCTATGTAATCTTGATTTTGCGGGTTTATAATACTTATGGCTCATAGTTTAAATTTCAGATTTATTTTAATCAGGCAATCCGCAATAACCTAATTTTATTAAGATTTGTAGCAAATATTATTAAATTAATGAAGTTATTTCTTGCGTCTTTCTAATTCAGCCATAACGTCCTCAATATTTATATCGTTGGCCTCTAAATATATTATTAAATGATAAAAAACGTCTGCAGCCTCATGAATTTTGTTAGAGTTATTGTCTACTGCCTCAATAAGTTCATTCATTTCTTCTAATATTTTGTCTTTGCTTAAAGATTTATCACGAAGCAATTTGTTCGTATAAGAGCCTTCTTCAGGTGATTTTTTCCTTTTTCTAGCAAGTTTAAACAGGCTTTCTAAAGTATTAAGCATACTAAATTCTAACAGGTATTCCTTTTGAATCCATATATTCCTTAGCTTCTTTTACTGAGTGCTTTCCATAGTGAAATATAGAGGCTGCTAAAACCGCACTAGCTTTTCCTAACTTAATTCCATCTACTAGGTGATCTAAATTACCTACACCGCCAGATGCAATAACTGGAATATTTACTCTTGATGAAATTTTAGACATCAATTCAATATCATAACCAACTTGAGTTCCATCTCTATCCATAGAAGTTACCAATAATTCCCCTGCGCCATTATTTTCCATTTTTTCTGCATACTCCAACGCGTCAATACCACTATTATTTCTTCCTCCATGAGTAAAAACTTCCCACTTATCTCCATCTTTTTTAGCATCGATTGCTACTACAATACATTGAGATCCAAATTTTTTTGAACTATCTATTACAACTTTTGAATTTTCAACTGCTGCAGTGTTTATAGAAACTTTATCAGCCCCACAATTTAGTAATTTGTTGATATCCTCAACACTTCTAACACCACCTCCCACCGTTAATGGTACAAAACATTTTTTTGAAGTTTTCTTTACAACGTCATAAATTGTGTCTCTTTTTTCATTTGAAGCAGTAATGTCTAAAAAACAAATTTCATCAGCGCCTCCATCACTATAAATTTTAGCTTGCTCAACTGGATCTCCTGCATCTTTGAGATCAACAAAGTTAATACCTTTAACAACTCGACCGTTCTTTACATCTAAACAAGGTATAATTCTATTCTTAAGCATCTTCTCTCGCTAGCTCCTCTAATTTAATATCACCATCATAAATAGCTTTACCAACTATTATACCTTCAATATTTTTTAAATTCTTTGCTTTTTTAATATCACCTATTGATGAAACACCACCTGATATAATTACGGGGCACTTTGACATCTCAGCAACTTTCATTGTTTCATTAAAGTTTGGACTTTGTTTCATACCATCTCTATTAATATCAGTAAAAATTAATCTACTAACACCATAATCATTAATTTCTTTTAAGTAATCTAAAGTTAGTTGATTAGAGCTTTCTTTCCATCCAGATACTGACAGATACCCGTCTTTAGCATCTAAACCTAGAGCAATATAATTTTGAAATTTTTCACATGATTCTTTTAAAAAGTTTTTGTCTTTAATAGCAGCACTCCCCAAAATTACTTTCTCAACACCGGCATCGATGTACTTTTGAATACTATCAATACTTCTAATACCACCGCCCACCTCAATCTTTAAATTAAATTTACCAACTATATCCTGAATAATATCTAAATTTACTGTTTCACCAGTTAAAGCACCATCTAAATCAACTATATGTAAATTTTTAAATCCATGATCCTTATATTTTCCTGCTTGTTCAACAGGAGACATTTCATATTCGGTTTTATTGTCAAAATCCCCTTTGATTAGTCTTACGCATTTTTTATCTTTAATATCTATGGCTGGAAATATTTTCATTTTCAAATTTTTATAAAATTTTCCAAAATCTTTAGTCCTAATTTATCACTTTTTTCAGGGTGGAATTGCGTACCAAAAATATTTTCTTTTTCAACGGAGCAAACGATATTTGAAGAATAATCAGTTGTTGCTGATATCACATTTTTATCCCCTGGAATAAATTCATAACTGTGAACAAAATACATATGAGATTTATTTTTTATATCCTTAAAAATTTTACTTTCTTTAACAACGTTGATTTGATTCCAACCAATGTGAGGAAGTTTATACTTTCCATTTTGATTATCTATTTTCTGGACTTTTCCAGAAATCCAACCCAATCCTTTTGTTTCAGTTTCTTCATAACCGATGTCAGCAAACATTTGAAGGCCTACACAAATTCCAAGAAGAGGTTTTTTATTAGTTATTGCGAATTCATTAAGTATATCTGTAAGGCCATTAATATTATTTAGGGCTTCTACACAGCTTTTAAACGAGCCCTGCCCGGGTAAAACTACTTTATCACTTGATTTTATCTTATTTAAATCCGAAGTAACCTCAATATTTACTTTGTCTTTAGCAACTTCCTCAAAAGAGTTTATCACCGAGCTTATATTGCCCGATTTATAATCAACAATTGTAACGTTCATTAAATCTATAAAGAACCTTTTGTAGATGGAATTGTTTTTTTATTCCTCGGATCTATTTCTAATGCAGTCCTTAATGATCTTGCTAATCCTTTATAACAAGATTCAATAATGTGGTGACTATTGTCCCCATAAATATTCTCAACATGTAAGGTAATTCCAGCAGCATGAGAAAACGCTTGAAACCATTCTTTGAAAAGTTCAGTGTCCATTTCTCCAAGTTTTTCAACTTTTAGATTTACTTTCCAAATTAAATAAGGTCTATTTGAAATATCAATTGCTACACGTGATAAAGTTTCATCCATTGGAATCATAGCATGAGCATACCTTCTAATTCCAACAGATTTTTTTAAAGCTTTTTTTAATGCTTCACCAATAGCAATTCCTGTATCTTCAGTTGTGTGGTGTAAATCAATATGAGTATCGCCTTTAGCTTTTATATTCATGTCTATTGAAGAATGCTTTGATAGTTGTTCAAGCATGTGATTTAAAAAACCTATTCCTGTGTCAATTTTGTATTTACCTTTGCCATCAATATTTAAATCAACACTAATACTTGTTTCTTTTGTTTTCCTGCTTATTTTACCTTTACGCTTCATAATTAAAAACAGGTATACATATATTATTCAATTATGGCAATAATACTAAACCTGGGCTTGAACTATCAAATTTAATATCCATTTATAAGCTATGACAACAATTGTGTTAGTTAGAAAAAACAATGAAGTAGTAGTAGCTGGTGACGGACAAGTGAGTATGGGTAATACTGTCGTAAAAAGCACTGCCTCAAAAGTCAGAAAAATTGATAAGAGAGATGTTGTAGCTGGTTTTGCTGGATCAACAGCTGATGCCTTAACATTGTTTGAAAGATTAGAGGGAAAATTAGAAAAACATGCTGGTAACTTGTCTAGAGCTGCTGTTGAATTAGCTAAAGACTGGAGAACAGATAAATATTTAAGGAGATTAGAAGCACTAATGGCAGTTGGTGATAAAAAAAATAGTTACATAATTTCTGGTACCGGTGATGTTCTTGAACCTGAGGGAGATGTGATTGGCATTGGCTCTGGTGGAAATTATGCTTTAGCTGCAGGGAAAGTTTTAATGGAAAGTAATATATCAGCAGAAGAAGTTGCAAAGAAAGCTATAAAAGTTGCAGCCGACATTTGCGTGTTTACAAACGAGAATGTTAAAGTTGAGAAAATATAATGGATAAATCAAACGTAACTCAATTACATCCCAAAGATAAAAATCAGAAAGATGGAGCTTCATTAGTAAGCTCATTGTCACCTAGAGAAATTGTTTCTGAATTAGATAGATTTGTAGTCGGTCAAAATAAAGCTAAGAGAGCAGTTGCTGTTGCTCTAAGAAATAGATGGAGAAGACAAGCTTTAAAAGGTGAAATGAAAAATGAGGTGTTGCCTAAAAATATTTTAATGATTGGTCCAACAGGTGTTGGAAAAACTGAAATTTCAAGGAGACTATCTAAACTTGCTGAGGCACCATTCGTTAAGGTTGAAGCAACAAGATTTACAGAAGTTGGATATGTAGGGAGAGATGTAGAGCAAATTGTTCGAGATTTGATCGAAATTGCAATTTCAATGGAAAAAGTAAAAAAAAGAAAAGAAGTTTATGCGCAAGCACAAAAATTAGCAGAAGAAAAAGTTTTAGACGCTTTAGTAGGAAAAAAAGCAAGCTTAGCAACCCGAGAAAGTTTTAGAAAAAGATTACGTAACGGTGATTTAGATGACAACGAAATTGAAATAGCTGTGAGCGATACAGGAAACACTACCTCATTTGAAATTCCAGGAATGCCAGGTGCAAATGTTGGAATGATTAATATTGGTGAGATGCTTGGGAAATCTATGGGAGCAAAAGAAAAAAAGAAGAAAATGTCAGTAAAGGAATCTCACGATATATTAATAAACGATGAGTCAGATAAGCTAATTGAACAGGATAAGATTATTAAAGCTGCGAAAATTTCGACAGAAAATAACGGAATAGTTTTTTTAGATGAAATTGATAAAATCTCTGGAAGGACAGACCGGGTGGGTGGCGATGTATCAAGAGAAGGAGTCCAAAGAGATTTATTACCTTTAATTGAGGGCACTACAGTTAATACAAAATATGGACCAATCAAAACTGATCATATTTTGTTTATAGCATCTGGAGCTTTCCAACTGGCTAAACCCTCAGATTTACTTCCAGAATTACAAGGTAGACTTCCAATTAGAGTAGAGCTTGAGGCTTTAACTAGCGATGATTTTAAAAGAATTTTAAAAGAGCCTGACTTCAGTTTAATTAAACAATATATCGCTTTATTAAAAACTGAAAATGTAGATCTTGAGTTTTCTGAAGATGGGATAGAAACAATCGCAAATATTGCATCAGAAGTTAATGCATCAGTAGAAAACATTGGTGCAAGAAGATTACATACCATTATAGAAAAAATTCTTGATGATATTAGCTTTACAGCAACAGATAAATCTGGCGAAAAAATAGTTATCAATAAAGATTACATAAATAAAAATCTAGATAATTTAGTAAAAGATACGGATCTATCGAAGTTTATTTTATAGTTTTTTTTTTAGATATACGTAAAAAGCTCCGCTTCCCCCATCCTTATTTTCCGCTTCTTTTATTTGAGAAATTAGACTCATTAATTCATCGCTATTTTTTATAAATTCAGGAACAGAGTATTTAAGAATGCCCAAGTTCTTTGAAATGTATGGATCTTTTTCATTCTGCGAATGTAATCCCTTTCCAGTAACAATTATTAATTTTTTTACACCTTTTTTATAAGAATCTTTAATTAAATCATTTATTTTATTATTTGCTTCATCTAATGAGTAACCATGCAAATCAAAAGATTTTATTGAAATTTTTTTTTTGTTAGAAGGTTTTTCGTCTTTATTGGGTAATTTTTCGTCACTAGATAAAAAATTTTTCCAATCTTTTTTATCTTTATCTGAGATTTTGCTATTCAATTAAGTCAGTATGTCTACTAGTTGCCAATTTGGATTTGTTGATTTCATATCCCTTGAAAAGACCCAGGTATCATATATTTTTTTTATTTTTTCTGGGTTACCTGAAATTATTTTTTTCTCTTTATCTCTTATGCAGGTAATTACCTCTCCTACAAAATCTACGGTTACTTGTAAAATATTATTATTCTTTTTATGTTCTTTAATAATCGCAGAATTTACACCTATAAAAGTTATTTCAGCATAATGTCCTTTTGCGTTTCTCTCTTTTAGAGCATCGTTAAATTGATCAAAAATTTTGTTACTTAAAAGTGGCTTTGAGGTTGTTATCTTGTTATCATTATCACTAAAATCTGTAATAATTGTTTCATACGCTATTTTAGCACCGCTTAAAAATTCTTTTTTTGCTTTCTCATCAAAATTTTGAGTCTCTTTTAAGTTTTTATCTAGTTGAACATTTTTTAAAATTTCTTCAAATTGCGGAGGTGCTTTTCCCTCAAATCCTGTTCTTTTCCCTAAGATGCCACGCAATCTTAAAAAAATAAACCCAGCGATCATCGCAAGCAATATAATATCAATATACTCAAAACTATAATTCATGAGTTTATAGTAATTACTCTGTTGAATAATTTCAACCAACAATTACATTAAAGACAAATGAACTCACTGCTTTTATCAATTATTTTAGTTCCAATTGTCGAAATATATCTGTTCATAAAGATTGGAGCAAAAATTGGTGCTTTTACCACAATCCTATTAATCTTCATAACAGCGATAGCTGGAATAATATATGCTAGATATGAGGGCTTAAATACTTTGCGTTCAGCTTATTCACAAATGATTAAACAAGAAACACCTGCGTATGAAATAATTTCTGGTGCCGCCATTGCTTTTGCAGCTTTACTTTTGGTTATACCTGGATTTGCAACTGACATTATTGGTTTTTTAATAATTCTTCCTGTCACAAGGAAATTAATTTTAGGTAAAGTTTCTACAAAAATTAAGAAGAGGAAATCAGACAAAAATAATTTTATAGATGGTGAATTTGAGGATATAGAGGATGACGATGAAAGAAAAATATAAAATCCTAGCTCAATATATAAAAGATATTTCGGGTGAAACAAATGATGTTGAAACTTATCTTTTTGTTAAAGATAATATTTCCAAATATCATTTAAACATAGATATAATTTCTAAGCCACTCAAAAACAGATTAATCGAAATTAATACTACTTTAAAATTTGAAGACAAGGGAGAAAACGAAAAAAAATCTTACTTTGAAATTATCTATGCTACAATTATAAATGTAGATAATGATTTGAAAGAAAAAAACGATTTACAAAAAATAATTCTTTGTGATGTTCAATTGATAATTTATCCAAAAATTGAGAAGGCACTTTTGGACTTAATACATAATTCGGGTTTTCCTGAAATTAGATTTGAAAAAAAAATAGATTTCGAGAAACTTTATAACGAGAAATTTAATTAAAGAAATTTTTTTTAAGATTTTGTTTAAGGTATTTTTTGTGCATTTCTATTTCCTTTTCTGTAGGATAAACTACTTTTTTAAAATAAAGAATTTTTCCATTTAAATTCTTCATGTTTTCTTTATCATTATTTTGAAATTGTAAGGTCGGTTCTTTTTGATCTAATAAATTTATGTAAACTTTTGCTAATAAATCACAATCTATCAAAGCTGTATGTTTTACTCTTTTTGAATTATCAATCCTGTATCTTCTACAAAGTGCATCTAAACTGGTTGAGGATCCTGGAAATTTATTTCTAGCTAAAACTAAAGTATCTACAACCTCATTTTTGATTTTTTCTTTACCTAAAATTTTCATTTCATTATTAAGATGAGATAGATCAAACTCAGCATTATGAATTACTAGTCTGCTTCCTTCGATAAAATTTAAAAATTCATCAACAATTTGGTCAAATCTTTTTTGTTTAGATAAAAATTCATCTGTATATCCATGAACTTTAAAAGCTTTTTCTGAAACTTTCCTATCTGGGTTTAAATAACAATGAAATCTATTTTTTGTTGGAACTAAATTATCTAATTCTATACAGCCAATTTCCACAATTCTGTGACCCTCTTTCGTAGAAAGACCTGTTGTTTCTGTATCGAGTATAATTTCTTTCATTATAAAATTTTATCTAGAATTTTATTTATATCTTTTTTTATACTTTTTTTAGAAAAATTATTCTTAATAATAAAATCAGATTTTTGTTTTTTATAAGCAAGCGGTAGTTGAATCTTTTTAAATTTGTAAAATAATTTTAAATTAAAATTTTTTCTTTTTTTTAATTTTTTTGAGATATTTTTTTTATTTGCAGCAATAAATATTAAAATGTCGCTCTTTTTATTAAGCTTATTTTCTAATAAAAGGGGAATGTCTAGAATTACAAATTTTTTATTTTTATTTTTTTTTAAAAAAAGTTTCATTTTTTTTCTTACTTCAAAGTGGACTATTTTTATAATTTTTTTGAGATTATTTTTATTAGATAATATTGCCTTTGTAATTTCATATTTGTTTATTGGAAACGAGTAAATGTATTTTGGTAAAATTTTTTTTAATTTAAGAAACACTTTTTTGTTTTTCTTATATATTTCTCCAACTTCTTGATCAGCGTTAAAAACTGGATAGCCAAAACTATTTGCGATATAACTCTTGCCTGACCCAATGTCTCCTAAAATTCCTATTCTTCTCATTGGTCTAAAAGCTTGCTGACTTCCTCATTAATTTCAGGTTGGATATTGTGCCAAATTTTAAAAGCTTCTGCTGCTTGAAAAATAAACATTTTTTTTCCATTTTCAGTTTTATTGCCTAGATCTTTACCTTTTTTTAAAAAATTTGTTTCCTTAGGATTGTAGATAACATCGTAAAAAAACTTATTTTTACCAATTTTTGAAAAATCTAAATCTAGATTATCATCTGTATTTAAACCTACACTGGTCGCGTTTATAATCATATCAAACTCAGGTACTTCACCCCAATCAACCACTTTTATGTCATTCCATCCGTTTTTTTTTTTAGTGTTACTGTTGTAAAAATTTTGTAATTGTTCAGCTTTAGCTTTAGTTCTATTGGTTAAAGTAATGCTTGAAACATTCATATTATATAAAGCAAGAATTATTGATGGTGTAACTCCACCAGAACCTAAAATTAAAATCTTTTTTCCAGAAATATCATATTTTGTATATTTAATAGCATTTTCAAAACCACCTATGTCAGTATTATAGCCAACTATTTTACTGTCATTTGTCAATAGAATTGTATTAACCGATTGAGTTACTTCAGCACCAGATGTCAGCTTGTCAAGATAAGGAATTACTTCTTTTTTAAAAGGAACAGTGACATTTACTCCACTAATATTTCTCTCTTTAATTTTTATTATTAAATTTTTTAAATCATCGCTATTTAATCTTTCTTTGTCATATATTGCTTTAATATTATTTTTCTTAATCCAGTAGTTATGAATTGTTGGAGACAAAGAATGATCAATCGGATTACCAATTACTAAATACTTATTCATAATTTTTTAAATATTCCTTAATTTTGTTAATAGGAAGGCCCATAATTGTATTTTCGTCTCCTTGTATTTTTGAAAATAAAGATCTGCCTACTCCTTCAATTTGATAAACATTATATGAATAAAGTGCTTCGTCTGTAATTTTATCTAGATATTCCTCTAACTCTCTATTTGAGAAGCTCTTCATTGTAAGTTTAGCTATATCAGTGTAATTCCAGATCATCGAACCGTTCTTTGATATACAAACAGAGCTGATTAATTGGTGCACTTTTCCATTAAGTTTTTTTAAAATTGTTAGGGCTTTTTCACGATTATCAGGTTTAGAGATTAATTCTCCATCTAAGTCTATAACACTATCCGCACCTAAAACTAATGTATCAAAATTTTTCTGACTAACTCGGCTAGCCTTTATTTCTGCAAGATTTTTTGAAATTATTTTGGGTGAGGCCTTCTCTTTTAACAAACTCTGTTTGATGGGTTCCTCATCCACAGTAGAAGGTTCAACTTTAGCCTCGATATTGTGTTTATCTAATATTTCCTTCCTTACTTTACTTTTCGATGCAAGTATTAATTTAAACATTTTGTTTAAAGATTTCGTATATTTTTATTACTGATGCTGCAGTTTCCTCAACTGATTTTCTTGTAACATCTATCGTAGGCCATTTATATTTTTTAAAAGCGTTTTTAGCAGTCTCAACTTCTTTTCTAATTTTATTCAAGTCAGTATATGATTTGTTTTCTGTTTCTTTTAAAGAGTTCATTCTATTTCTTCTTATATCAACCAATCTTTCAGGTTCAGTATTTAAACCGATCACACAAGAAATTTTGGGGTTTTCTCTCAAAATTTGTGGAATAGAATTTTCATTAATAAGTGGAATATTTGAAGTTTTATAACCTTTGTTAGCTAAATAAATTGAGGTTGGTGTTTTGCTAGTTCTGCTTACCCCTAAAAGAATTATATCTGATTTTTTTATTTCTTTAATAGAATTACCATCATCATGATTCATGGTAAATTGAATAGCTTCAATCCTTTTGTAATATTCATCATTAAGAGCATATTGACCGCTCGGTTGATGTGAGGCTCTTTGATTAAGTAATTTTGAAAAACTTAATATTAAGTCTCCTAACACACCAAAACATGGAATCTCTTTTTCTTTACTTGTTTTAGCAAGATATTTTGCAAGATTACTATCTACTATTGAATATAATATTATTGGATTTGTTTTTTTTTCAGCCTCAGACAAAATCTTTGAAATTTGGTTGTCGGTTCTTGTAAAGGAGTAAGTGTGAATTTTATATTTTATATTTCTAAATTGAGCTTTGATAGCTGTAAAAATTCTATCTAAAGTTTCACCAGTAGAATCTGAAATCAAATAAATTTGATATGTATCGTTCATGTATAATATATGTATAAATTTGTATTACCTTTATCATATTGAATATCTTTCATATTCTCAATTTTGTGGCGTAAAACTATGGTTTTATTAACAATATTAAACATGTTGAAATAGATAGTAATCATTAAATGTATTAAGTTAATAAGCTTCAATTTTACGTATATATTTATTAAAATTTAAACTCTAAATGTTGATAAACTGTTTATAAGATGTTTAATAAATTTAATCACCATTATTCACATAATATACTAACATTACAATCAATTATATTTAATTATTAATATGTCTCCAATTGAACAAGTAATAATAAACAAAAAAAGTAATATCAATCCTATCTGGATAATGAGACAAGCAGGAAGATATTTACCAGAATTCAGAGAAATAAGAAAAAAAAATCCTGATTTTATCAAACTATGCCTTAACCAGAAGCTATCGAGTGAAATTACTTTACAACCTTTAAAAAGATTTAATTTGGACGCCGCAATAATTTTCTCTGATATTTTAATGTTACCATATGGTCTAAATCAGAATGTTGTTTTCAAAAAAAATATAGGTCCACTACTTGATGAACTAGATTTACAGAAAATTTCAAGTGTTGAAGAAGTTGGCTTTGTAGAAAAACTATCTCCCGTTTATAAATTAATTAAATTAGTCAGTAATTCTCAACTTACTAATAACAAAACCACCATTGGCTTTGTTGGGGCACCATGGACTTTACTGGTTTATATGATTAATAAAAAGTCACCAAAACAAGATTTAAATGAAAATTTTTTTGATAACAAGTTATTGATTAGTGAAGTTCTTAAAATTTTAGATAAGTTTTTAAAAATACACATCAAAAATCAGATTGATAATGGTGCTCAATTAATTCAAATTTTTGATAGTTGGGCTGGTTTATTAAATGAAAAAGATCTGCCTTATTTTATTTATGAGCCCACATTAAATTTAGTTAATTATATTAAATCTTTAAATGTGCCTGTTATATGTTTTCCAAGAGGTATTAAGAACTATAAAGAATTTTGTGAAATTATCAAACCAGACACTATTTGTATTGATTATGAAGTTGATCCAGTGAAAATTAATAAAGAAATAAAAATTCCCGTTCAAGGTGGAATGAATCCAAAGATTTTACTTTCTGATAAAGAAAATCTTAAAAAAGAAACAATAAAATACTTAAATATATTCAAAGATCATCCATATATATTTAATTTAGGGCATGGCGTTTTACCAGAGACAGACCCAAATATGATGGATTATTTAATAAAAACAGTGAAGGATTATTAATGAAAAATGATCAAGAACATCCATCTGTAAAATTTGGAAAAACAGGAGTTTTAATCGTAAATTTGGGAACTCCTGATTCAACAAGTTGGTTTGATATAAGAAAATATCTGAAAGAATTTTTATCTGACAGGAGAGTGATAGAGGTTAATCCGATAGTCTGGCAGATTATCTTAAATGTTTTCATATTAACTTTCAGGCCATCTAAAACGGCAAAAGCTTATAAAGAAATTTGGATGAAAGACAAAAACATTTCTCCTCTTTTATACTATACTCAAAAACAGGCAGAAAAGCTCTCAAGCACAATGTCAGAAAAAGATTTAATAATAGATTATGCTATGAGATATGGAAACCCTAGCATAAAAAGTAAAATTATAACTCTTCATGAAAAGGGCTGTGAAAACCTAATAATACTTCCTCTTTATCCCCAATATGCTGCTGCGACTACCGCAACTGTTTGTGATGAGGTATATAGAACTCTTATGAAAATGAGATGGCAACCATCACTTAAAATAGTGCCACATTATGAGTCAGATCCTCTATATATAGAAGCGCTTGTAAATTCATTGAATAAAAAAATTAAAGAAATTAATTGGAAGCCAGATTTAATATTAGCTTCTTATCATGGAATACCTCAAAAATATTTTGATAAAGGTGACCCTTACCATTGCTACTGTCACAAAACTACTAGATTAATATCAGAAAAATTTACTTCGATTGAAATTAAGACAACTTTCCAATCAAGATTTGGGCCTGAAAAATGGCTTCAACCCTATACAGACAAAACTTTGGAAAGTTTGCCTCGAGAAGGAAAAAAAAATATTTTAGCTATATGTCCAGGATTTTCCTCAGATTGTGTTGAAACTTTAGAAGAAATTCAAATTCAAGGAAAAGATAGTTTTTTAGAATCTGGAGGAGAAAACTTTGATATGGTGCCGTGCTTAAATGATAATGATGATCATATATTTTTATTAAAATCTTTAATTCAAAAAAACATTTAGCCAATGAATACATATTTACTGTTTAAATCATTACATTTAATAGCAGTAATTTCTTGGATGGCTGGATTACTATATCTCCCAAGAATTTTTGTTTACCATTCTCAATACAGTACAAAGCCAATTATATCGGATGTATTTAAGACCATGGAAAGAAAACTTTTTTTCTATATCATGACTCCAGCAATGACGCTGTCCTGGTTATTTGGCTTATTATTAATCCATGAAATAGGATTTCAACAACTTGGTCAAACTTGGATGATTTTAAAACTTATATTTGTAATAATATTAACAAGCTATCATTTTTATCTTGGACGAATTCTGGGACAATTTAAGCTAGACCTTAATATACATTCACATAAATTTTATCGATTTATAAATGAAATACCCACATTATTGCTTATTTTAATCATATTTGTTGTGGTTTTTAAGCCTATGTAGGGTTGAATATTTATAAATAGCATATATATTAAAATTATTATTAAGTCCTTAATAATTCTAATCATGAACATACAAGAACTAAAACTTAAATCGTCCGAACAACTTATTACACAAGCAGAGGAGCTTGGTATTGAAAATGCTAGTACCTTAAGAAAGCAAGAAATACTTTTCGCTATTTTAAAAAAGGTCGCTGAAAAAGAGGAAATAACAGGCGCGGGTGTTTTGCAACTTTTACAAGATGGCTTTGGTTTTTTAAGAGCAATGGAATCCAATTATCTGCCTGGTCCAGATGATATATATGTAAGCCCAAGTCAGATAAGAAAATTTGGTTTAAGAACTGGCGATACAGTTGAGGGACCTGTACGAGCTCCAAAAGAGGGAGAAAGATATTTTGCATTATTACAGGTTAGCAAAATAAATTTTGAGGAACCGGAGAAGTCGCGCCATAAAATTGCTTTTGACAACTTGACTCCACTTTATCCAGACAAACAATTGGTGATGGAAGTTGAGGTTTTGAAAACTGAAAAAAAACAAGATTTAACTCCACGATTAATAGACCTAGTAAGTCCAATCGGTAAGGGTCAAAGATCAATAATTATTTCACCGCCAAAAGCTGGAAAAACTATGATACTTCAAAGTATCGCCAATTCTATAGCAAAAAATTATCCAGAGTGTTATTTAATAGTATTACTAATTGACGAAAGACCTGAAGAAGTTACAGATATGCAAAGAACTGTTAAGGGAGAGGTGATTAGTTCTACGTTTGACGAACCAGCACAACGTCATGTTGCTGTTGCAGAAATGGTAATAGAAAAAGCAAAAAGATTAACAGAGCATAAAAAAGATGTGGTTATACTTTTAGATTCTATCACAAGACTTGGGAGAGCTTACAATGCAGTTATTCCAAGCTCTGGTAAAGTATTAACTGGAGGTGTAGATGCTAACGCACTTCAAAGACCTAAAAGATTTTTTGGAGCCGCAAGAAATATTGAAGAGGGAGGTTCTTTGACGATTATATCAACAGCATTAATTGATACCGGAAGTAGAATGGATGAGGTAATTTTTGAGGAATTTAAGGGAACTGGTAATAGTGAAACTGTTCTCGATAGAAAAATTGCAGATAAAAGAATATATCCAGCTATCGATATCACCAAATCAGGGACAAGAAGAGAAGAACTATTATTTGATAAAAATGATCTTCAAAAAATGAATGTT
>CACPQC010000014.1 GCA_902635975.1 uncultured Pelagibacteraceae bacterium | reverse complement strand
ACTAATGGTATTGTTCCATTTGGTGTGGTTGCTTGTAAAGAGGAAATTTATGATGCAGTGATGGATAATTCTCCAAAAGGTGCAATAGAATTATTCCATGGATATACTTATTCAGGAATACCTGTTTCAGTAGCAGCAGCATTAGCGGTACAAAATATTTTTGAAAAAGAAGACATTTTTAATAGAGCAAAAGAACTAGCTCCATATTTTCAGGAAGGTTTATTTTCTCTGCAAGATATTGATGTAGTGGATAATATAAGAGGATATGGAATGATGGGTGGTATTGATATAAAAACCGATGGGCGACCTGGTAAAGCAGGTTTGGCAACTTTTAAACATTGTTATGATGCTGGTGTAAATTTTAAAGCTACAGGTGATTGTTTGATTATTGCACCAATGTTTATTTGTGAAAAAAAACATATAGACGAAATTATTGAAAAACTTCGAACTGGGATTACTAATTACTCGAAAAGTAAAAAAAAATTAAAATTCGTTAATGAGAATTGGCGTACCTAAAGAAATAAAACCTCAAGAAAATAGAATTGGTTTAACTCCAGATAGTGTGAAAACACTTGTGTCTGAAGGCCATCAAGTTTTAGTCGAAAATAATGGAGGGTTTGAAGCTGGTTTTGATAATGATCAATATATTAAAGCAGGTGCAAAAATTATAAATACAGCATCAGATATTTTTAATGATGCAGACATAATTGTTAAAGTTAAAGAGCCCCAAAAAGTTGAAGTAGATATGATTAGAGAAAATCAAATTGTATACACTTATCTTCATTTAGCTGCTGCAAAAGAGCTTACAGAGGGTTTAATTAAATCTAAAAGTATTAGTATTGCATATGAAACTGTAACGGATGACAATGGAAGACTGCCTTTGCTAGCACCAATGAGTGCAGTTGCAGGCCGTATGTCTGTTCAAGCTGGAGCACATTGTTTAGAAAAAAATCAAAAAGGTAGAGGCGTACTATTGGGTGGAGCACCTGGTGGTGAACCAGCCAATGTTTTAATTCTTGGTGGAGGCGTTGTGGGTGAAAATGCTGCAATAATCGCAACTGGTATGAGAGCTAGAGTTCATATAGTAGATAAATCTGAAGCAAGATTAAAACAATTAGTCCAAATCTTTGGAGATAAAATTATTCCAGAACAAAGTGGTAAAATTGACTTAAACAAATTAGTAGCAGAGGCAGATTTATTAGTTGGTGGTGTTTTAATTCCAGGTGCAGAAGCGCCAAAATTAGTGACTAAAGATATGCTAAAATTAATGAAAAGAGGATCAGTAATTGTTGATGTGGCTATTGATCAAGGAGGATGTGTTGAAACTAGTAAACCAACTACTCATGGTGACCCAACATTTATAGTAGATGACGTTGTTCATTACTGTGTCGCTAACATGCCTGGTGGAGTGCCAAGGACTTCTACTTTCGCATTAAACAAAGCCACTCTTCCATACTTAGTAAAATTAGCAAATAAAGGTTATCAAAAAGTTTTAAGTGAAGATAAAAATTTTTTAGCTGGCTTAAATGTTCATAAGGGACATGTGACCTATAAAGCAGTTGCAGATGTGTTTGGACATCAATATGTTGAACCAGGAGAAGCAATCAAAAATTAATTAAATGGAAAAAAAACTTCCAAGTAGCACTAAAGTAGTTGTTATAGGAGGTGGAGTAGTAGGTTGCTCTGTTGCTTATCATTTAGCTAAATTTGGTTGTAAAGATACAATTCTTTTAGAAAGAGATCAGTTAACGTCGGGAACAACTTGGCATGCAGCAGGTCTTGTAAGCCAATTAGGTCCAACAGCTGCAGTTACAAAAATAAGAAAATACACTTTAGATTTATATAAAAAACTTGAGAAAGAAGTTGATCACTCCGCAGGTTTAAGACTAAACGGTGCTCTTTCAATAGCACAAAATAAAGGAAGATGGCAAGAATTCCAGAGACAAGCAACAACCGCACAACTTTATGATGTTGATGTAAGAATTTTAGATAAAAATCAAATAAAAAAAGATTATCCAATAATAAACACTGACGAAGTAATTGGTGGAATTTTAATGCCAGGTGATGGATCTGCAGATCCATCAGGCGTTACTCACATGCTTGCAAAAGGTGCAAGAATGGAAGGTGCTCAAATTTTTGAAAAATCTCCAGTAGAGGAAATTTTGACTAAAGATAGAAAAATCTCAGGTGTTAGAGTTAATGGTCAAAAAATTGATTGTGAATATATTGTTTTAGCCTCAGGCATGTGGTCAAGACAAATAGGGGAAAAAGCTGGAGTAAGTATTCCACTTTATCCTGCTGAGCATTTTTACATTATTACGGAGCCAATAGAAAATCTTTCTAAAACTTTACCAGTTATTAGAGATTTTGATAATCGAACTTATATTAAAGAAGATGCCGGTAAAATATTAGTTGGAATTTTTGAGGGAAATTCCATACCTGCTTGGAATGATACAAATAAAGTTCCGGAGGATTTCTCTTTTGGTGAGTTTCAAGAAAATTTTGAACATTTTGAACCCTATTTAGCTTCTGCAATTGAAAGATTTCCAATTTTAGAAAAAGCAGGTATTAGAAAATTTTTTTCAGGTCCGGAGTCTTTTACACCTGATACAAATACGTTATTAGGAGAAGTTCCAGAGATTAAAAATTTTTTTGTTTGCTGTGGATTAAACAGTATCGGAATTGGTAGTGGAGGAGGTGTTGGTAAAGTAACGGCAGAATGGCTTATGACAGGACATATCAATGAGGATATTTTTAGTTATGATATAAAAAGATTTCAAAAATTTCATTCAGATCTAGGATTTATCAAAAATAGAATTACTGAGTCTTTGGGTGATTTGTATGGAATGCACTGGCCATTTAAACAACATCGGACTTCAAGAAATGTAAAACAGCTCCCTCATCATGAAAATTTAAAAAGTTTTGGAGCTTGTTTTGGTGTTTCAGGTGGATATGAAAGACCTATGTGGTTCGCCTTAGATGGTGAAAAGGCTGAATACAAATACAGTTATAATTATCAAAGCTGGTATCCCTCAGCAGAATATGAAACACATAACACCAGGAAAAATGTTGGTCTCTTTGATTTAACTCCATTTTCAAAATTTGAAATTAAATCTGAAAAAGCACATCAAGAATTACAAAAAATATGTACGGCAAATATTAAAAAAGATGCTGGTAAATGTACCTATACTCATATGTTAAATACAGATGGAGGTATTGAAGCTGATTTAACAGTAGTATCAGTAGATGAAAATCATTTTAGAATAATTAGCTCTGCAGCAACAAGGGAAAGAGATAAACATCACATAAAAAAGCATTTAAATAAAGATATTGAATTAGAGGATGTGACTGATGATTATTGTGTTTTTGGTTTATTTGGACCTAAAAGCAGAGATTTAATGAATTCATTAAGCAATGATAATTTTAGCAATGAAAACTTCAGATTTAATACTGCAAAATTTATTTCAATCGAAGATACTAAAATTTGGACACAGAGATTATCTTATGTTGGAGAGCTTGGCTATGAACTATATGTGGAAGTTAAAGACGCAAAAAAAATTTATGAATTAATAGTTAATAAAGGTAAAGATTTTAATCTTTCTAATTGTGGTATGCATGCGATGGATATTATGCGAATGGAAAGTGGTTTTTTACATTGGGGTCATGATATCTCACCTGAGGAAAATCAATATCAAGCAGGCCTTTCTTTTACAATAAGCAATAAAAAAAATGTAGATTTTATAGGTAAAAGAGCTTTAGAAAAAATTGATAAAAAAAAGATTAAAACAAGATTTGCTATGTTTACTTTAAAAGATAGTAAACCTGGTGAGCCACTATTACTTCATGACGAACCCATTTATTTAAAAGATCAAATAATTGGCAAATCAACTTCAGGTAATTATTCATTTAACTTTAAAAAAAATCTTACCTTCGGTTACATAAGCAATGATTTTTCTAATGAGCAACTAAAAAATAGTGAATTGTTTATTGAAGTTGAAAAAAAGAAATATGAAATTGAAATGATTAACGAGCCATTAAAGCAAACTAATTTTAAGAGTAATTAATTTTTATCTCTCAATAGATAAATAAAGATAAAACCAGTTATATACATAATAAGTGCATAAGCAGCTGTAGGCACAACGTAGGCTACATCATCAAAAATTTGCGTGGCAACAAAGACAGCTAATGTTCCATTTTGTAAACCACATTCTAAGGATATACACTTCTTTTGTGGTATTCCTGATGCAAAAAATTTAGCAATATAAAATGCTAAAATCATCATTATTATATTTAGTGCCAAGACCGCAGTGCCAGCTTGTGCCAAATAACTAAAGATATTTTCTCTTTCTTCGACCCAAACTGCAATAAAAACTATTATAAATAATAATCCAGTAATTTTATTAATCATTTTTAAGTTTGAGGAAATGAAATTATCTGCAAAGGATCTAATGATCATCCCAAAAATTACGGGAACTGTTACTACTAATGCCATCTTAATTGCTATTCCCGTCATTGTAATCTCTTTGGACATTTCGGTAATATTTAGTAAATCAGCAGAAGTGAAAACAATAAATGGTACCGAAATTATACTTATCAAACTTCCAACTGCTGTGAGTGATATTGATAATGCAACATCCCCATTTGCAAATTTTGTTAGAACATTTGAAGTTACGCCTCCTGGAGCAGAAGCTATAATCATTAAACCTAAAGCTATTTCAGTTGGAAGCTTTAAAACCAAATTTATAAGATAAGCAATAATCGGCAAAAGAATTAATTGACAAACGATACCAACTAAAAAATTTTTAGGAGTTGTAAGCACTCTTTTAAAATCTTTGATGGTAAGTCCCAATCCAAGACCTAACATTATCAGTGCAAGCGCTATCGGCGCTATTTTAGTTACTATCTCCATGTATGTCCTAAATATTGTATATAAAATTTTTTCTTAAATTAAAGTAAATTATGAGACAATACAGAGATTAAGGATTTTTCTCAAAAACTTAGCTTTATCTTTGAAGATAATTTTTTGATGAGGCAGAACTCTTTTAATGTTAAAAGCAGAAAGAACATACTGTTTTTTATCATTCAATTTTAAATAATCAGTTTTAATTAAAAATTTACATTTCCTAATCACAGTTGCTCTTGGAATATTAGTCATATCGGAGATAGACATAGCACTAACACCGTTTGTTACAATTTTTTTTCCTTTAATTAATTGAGTATTAAAATCCAAATAATTTTTAGCAACTTCTTTATGAAAATTTATGTAATTAAGTGAATTTTTTTTATTCTTATTTTTATCTTCAAAAATTTTACTATAATTAAAAGCTTGATTCATACAAACAGTTCCCCAAATGTGAAATGTTGTCAAATCCTCAAACATTTCGTGGTAGCCAATCACAGTAGGTATTTGCATTTTATAAAACCATCTCCAAGTCATAGAAAAGTTTTTTTTTAGAATATTTTCAATAAATTTAGCGTCGAGCTTTTTTGAATAAAGTTTTTCTTTACTAAGAATTTCTGATACTAAAAGAATATATTTAGAGGTATATTTCATTTGATTTTCAGGTTTGATAAAAGAAAAAGTATTTCGATCAATTATGATTTGTTTTTTAACTCTTTTTAGAACCCCTATCTTTTCTAGCTCTAAGACTTTACGTCTAACAGTCTCTTTTGGTAATTGAAGTTTTTCACACAGTTCTGAGATATTAAATTTATCGATTTGAAGATAAGATTTTGAGTAAAATTGATCATAGTTTAATTTGATATTCATTTGATCGTAAAACTGTAAAGTTTTTTCAACTAAAGAAATGATAATTAAATATTTGTAATGATCTTTGAATGCTTGATAGACTGCATTCATCCATTTCCATTGATGAGCAATCCAATCTTTTCCTAATTGGCCATAATTGGCCATCACATGTTCATAAACTTGCTCATCATTTATTACTTTTGTGAAATCAATTTGTTGAAGCGGCATAATAAAATTAATCTTATTTGAAACCCAAAATGAACATGTGTCAATAAAATAGTGACCCATTTTGAACTTACATTTATTTGTATTTTTTTGGAATATGAAATTAAATATTACTAATGGAAACTAAAGACATTGAAAGCAAATCTAGTGCTATCGAGATCCCAAATGGTACTATAGATACTGATAAGTCTTTAGAAAATCCAAATAAATTATCTCAACGGGTAGATATTAATGTCCTTAAATCAAGATTGAGAGAAAAAGAGAATATTATTTTAAAAAAAAATATCCTTATTCTAATAAGCTGTTTATCACTAATAATCGCCGCTGGTATCAGTGTTACGTACTTGTAATTCTCATTTGGGTTGTATGATTAGAGATTATATGGTTTAATAAATTATGCAAATTAAGAGCTCTACAAAAATAAAATTAAATAATAATCAATCAAATCATAATGGGCTAAGTAATGAAAAAAAAGTTGATATAAATATTCTTTTAAACAGAGTCAAAAGTGAAGAAAAAAATATAATTAAGAAAAAATTTATTGTTACTTTTGGTGTTGCAGGTTCTCTATTAATTACAGGGCTGATTACTGCTCTTTAAAACAATCTAAAGTATATTTTGCAAGTGATTCTGTTGTTAAATTTTTTTTTGTAAAATTCAATAAATCTTTTTTCAATTCAAAAACACTCTCATTTTTTTCAATAAAATTTTCTAGATTACCACTCTTAAAATTAAATTTTAATATTTTGAGTATTCTTTGAAAAGTAAGGTGTTTTTTTTTGAAAATTTTGAATGGATTATAGAAAGAGAAAATATTGTTAAACTCATTCAAAATATTTATTAATTTGCCCTTTGGGAGAGTGGTAATAATATTTTTTGGACAATTTTCAAGATCTAAAAACAAAGGAATGCAGCCATTCATTAGGATTTCATAATGTCTAAGACAATCCCACCCAGCTTTTTTATAAGTTAAAGCAAAAATACTTTTTTTATACATTTCATAATATGATTTTTCATTATCATAAATGTAAGTATTTAATCTTCCAGGTATTAATGGAGCTAATATATTTTTTGGATGATAATCAATTTCCTTTAAAATCTTAGATTTAGGTATCGCAAAACTAATAGGTTTAACTCTATGATCTTCTGATAGCAATTCCCTTTTAAAGTACAAACCCTGATTTGAATACTTGGTATCTATATGATTATCATCTTCCCCATCAATAAAGATAAATTTGTTATTATATTTTACTACATCATCAAAAAATAAATCTGATCTTCTAATAGAACCATATATTACGAGATCAAAATACTTATTTTTAATTTTTTGTTTGATATCTTCTCTATCTATCGAAGAAAAGTTTTTTAATATATTCTTGATTGTAAAGCCTTTGCCCCAAAACCTTTTTTCTTCGAATTCTCTTTTGTTGATCTCATCGTTGTATAAATACCAACATCCTGGGTAATCGATTACATCATTTCCATAAATCTCTCTTAAACCATGAAGAAGTAAGTCATTCATATAATCATTATAAAATTCATGATCAGTTTCAGCTGAGTGTATGTATAAAATTTTCATTATTTTCTTTTTTTATGATATATTAATAACTACACAAACGTTTAAAAAAATTGATTGTTTCATATAAAATATCTATTATAAAACAATTCTGCATTGGCGGGGTAGCTCAGTTGGTTAGAGCGCGGGACTCATAAGCCCGAGGTCAGTGGTTCGATCCCACTTCCCGCTACCATAATTCAATTAATTAATTTTCTTAAGTAATTCGAATATTCACAATTTCCATAGAATTTTGTTGATGCATTTATTTCTTTTTTAGAAATCCATTTCTTATTTAATGAAATTTCTTCAAGACAAGCAATTTTAAAACCCTGTCTATTTTCTATTGCTGATACAAATGCTGACGTTTTATAAAAGTCCTCTATTGAACCTGTATCAAGCCAAGCACCACCTCTACCGATTAAGTCTGCTGTCAGTTGTTTTTTGAGTCTATAAATATTTAGTAAATCAACTATTTCAACTTCACCTCTTTTAGATGGCTTTAGCTTTTTTGCAAATTTAACCACCCTATTATCAAAAAAATATAAACCTGTTATGGCAAGATCTGATAGAAATTTTTTGGGTTTTTCTTTAATCGAAATAATCTTTTTATTTTTGTTGATTTTGGCAACTCCAAAAAGGTCTGGTTTAGTCACTTTATGTAAAACGACTCTTGCTCCTTTCTTAAGTTTTGTACTTTTAATAAGTTTACTTGTTAAATTCTGACCATAAAAGAAATTGTCACCTAAAATCATTGCCACATTATCTTTACCAATGAATTTTTCTCCTATAACAAAAGCATCCGGTAGTCCTCTAGGCTTATCTTGTTCTAAATAGCTAATCTTAATACCCAGGTTTTTTCCATCTGGTATTATTTTTTTGTATTGATTTAATTGACCCTTATTGACAATGATAAGTACATTCTTGATATTTGCTAACATTAAAATTGATAATGGATAAAATATGAGCGGTTTATCGTAAATCGGCAGGAGTTGTTTGTTTACAGCTTTTGTTAGAGGGCTCATTCTTGTCCCTTTTCCTCCAGCTAAAATAATTCCTTTTTTGATCATTTTTTTCCTAATCTTTTGACAATATCTTCTTTTGATAAAGAATCATAATATGACTTATTTTTATAATACCAATCAAAAGTTAATTTTATACCTTGTTCAAAATTTGTTTTTGGTGACCAACCTAATTTATTCTTTATTTTGTTACTATTTAATGCATACCTAATATCATGTCCTGGCCGATCTTTAACAAATATAATCTTAACCTTGTCTTTTAATTTAATTGAGTTCTTCGAAACTTTGATTAATTTTTTTGATACTTGTAAGTTATTAAGATTTTTATTGGAACCAATATTATAAAATTGACCAACTTTGCCTTTGATCAATACTTTTAATAAAGCTTCACAATGATCTTTAACGTATATCCATTCTCTAGAGTTAGTACCTTTGCCATATATAGGTAGAGGTCTATTATTTAGAATATTATAAATAAGTTTTGGGATTAATTTTTCTGGATGTTGCTTAGGCCCATAATTGTTCGAGCAATTAGTGATTATAGCAGGAATTTGGTAAGTCCTGACGTAAGAACTCACTAAATGATCAGAGGCTGCTTTACTAGCAGCATATGGTGAACTTGGTTGATAAGGATAATTTTCGGATGATCTGCCAGTTAAAATATCACCAAAAACTTCATCTGTGGAAATATGAATTAATTTAGATTTATATTTTTTTGAAAATTCTTTGAAACATTCCAACAAGTTATAAACTCCAATTATATTACTTTGAATAAAGCTGTCAGGATTATCGATTGACCTATCTACATGAGTTTCAGCAGCTAGGTTAAAAATTGCTATTGGTTTATGGTCAAAGATAATTTTCTTAATTCTTTTTTCTTTAATATCACATTTTATAAATTTATATTTTCGAGAATTTCGGTGTTCTTTAGTATTATAAAAATTAGAGGAATAACTTATTTTATCAATATTAATAACATGGTAATTTTTGCTTATTAACAAATCAATCAAATTACTACCAATAAATCCCAGACCTCCAGTAACAATTACTTTTTTCATTTATTTTTTAGTGACCTGGAAATTCGATTAAGTTTTCCACAGTGTATCCTTTTTTAATTAAATTGTCTGAACCATTTAAATCAAATAAATTTATCACAAATATAAAACCTGCAACTTCTCCTCCTGATATTGAAACTAACTTAGCCGCAGCCTCAGCGGTTCCTCCAGTTGCTATTAAATCGTCAATAATCAAAATTCTATCACTTTTTTCAATAGAGTCTTTATGAACTTCGATTGTTGCAGTCCCATACTCTAATTCAAAATCAACTGAATGAATATCTGCAGGTAATTTATTTTTTTTTCGAAGCATAATAAAAGGTTTTTTTAAAATATAAGAAATAGCTGAGGCAAAAACAAAGCCTCTAGACTCTACTGCTGCAATTTTGTTAAATTCAATTTTTTTTGATCTTTCTACAATTTGATTTATAGTTTCTGAAAATGCTTTCTCATCCTTAATTAGTGTAGTGATATCCCTAAATAATATACCTTTTTTTGGATAATCTGGGATTGATCTAATAAAATCTTTTAAATTCATAATTGTTATTTATAAAAAGTATAAATAAGTTAATTTTTAGACATGACAATAAATAAATTAGCAATTATAGGTGGTAGTGGACTTTATGATGTTGAGGAGTTTAAAAAAAGAGAATTATTGGATTTAAATACACCTTGGGGGAAACCGTCAGATCATATTTTAAAAACTAATTATAACAATAAAGAGGTGTATTTTTTACCAAGGCATGGAAGAGGACATTATATATCTCCTTCAAAAATTAATTTTAGAGCTAATATAGATGCTCTTAAACAATTAGGCGTCACAGATATTGTATCAGTTTCTGCTGTTGGTTCTTTAAAAGAGAATTTGCCACCAGGAAAATTTGTTATAGTTGATCAGTTTATTGATCGTACTTTTGCCAGAGATAAAACATTTTTTGATAATGAAATTGTTGCTCATGTCTCGATGGCACATCCAACATCTAATGGTTTAATGAATGCTTGTGAGGAGGCAATTAAAAAAGAAAAAATTGAGTATCAAAGAAATGGAACATATGTTGTTATGGAAGGGCCACAATTTTCAACATTAGCAGAGTCAAGTTTATATAGATCGTGGAAGGCAGATGTAATTGGTATGACTAACATGCCTGAAGCAAAACTGGCAAGAGAAGCAGAGATAAGATATGCGTCTGTTTCGATGGTTACGGATTATGATTGTTGGCATCCAGATCATGCAATTGTTGATGTTCAACAAGTAATAAAAGTTCTTTTAGGAAACGCAGCAAAAGCTAAAAACATGATAAAAAATTTAATAGAAAATTTTGAAAATCATATTGATCCAAACGATCCAACTAATAATTGTTTAGACGTAGCAATAATAACATCTCCTGAAAAAAGAACTAAAAAAACAATAGATAAGCTCAAAACAGTTGCAGGTAGAGTTTTAGATAAATGAGAATAGAGGGAAAAGAATACCGTACTATCTGGTTTGAAAATAATATTGTAAAAATTATTGATCAAACAAAACTTCCTCACCAATTTATAATAAAAGATATCAAAACCGTTAATAATGCAATAAATGCAATTAAGGTAATGGAAGTAAGAGGTGCACCTCTTATAGGAGCGACTGCTGCTTATGGTTTGGTTTTAGCAATTATTGAAAATAATGATCAATCATTTTTAGAGAAATCTGCAGAAGATTTAATTAGTTCAAGACCAACAGCAATAAATTTAAAGTGGTCTGTTGATAGAATGATGAAAAAATTATCAGGCGTTAATAGTGATAAAATCTTAGAAATAGCTTTGAATGAAGCAAAAAATATTTGTGAAGAGGATATAAAATTTTGTGAAAATATAGGGTTAAATGGCCTTAAAATCATAGAGGAAATCTATAATAAAAAAAAAGATACAGTAAATATATTAACTCATTGTAATGCAGGTTGGCTTGCAACAATTAATTGGGGAACAGCAACTTCTCCAATTTATCATGCACATAAAAAAGGAATTCCAGTTCATGTTTGGGCAGATGAAACTAGGCCAAGAAATCAAGGAGCAAATCTAACTTCTTATGAATTAAATGAGGAAGGAATTCAAAACACAATCATTGCAGATAATACAGGTGGCATATTAATGCAAAGAGGTGAAGTTGATATGTGTATTGTTGGAACAGATAGAACTCTAGCCAATGGAGATGTTTGTAATAAAGTTGGAACCTATCTTAAAGCACTGGCAGCTCATGATAATAATATTCCTTTTTATGTTGCACTACCAAGTTCAACAATTGATTGGAATATAAAAAATCATAAAGATATTCCAATAGAGGAGAGAAATTCAGATGAATTATCTTCTGTTAAAGGTTTAGATGAAAAAGGAGATATAAAAAAAATACAAATTTATCCAAAAAAAAGTAAAGCTATGAATTTAGCTTTTGATGTGACGCCAGCAAAATATGTAACGGGATTAATTACCGAAAAAGGAGTATGTGAAGCTTCAGAAAAAGGACTTAAAGAATTGTTCAAATGAAGAACTTAGATCAAAGAAATCAGATTATTGAATATTCATTAAAATTAAATTCTACAAATCTCTCACCTCTTAGGTCGGGCAATATATCATTAAGGGGAATAGAAGATGATATAGAGGGATATTTAATTACTCCTTCAGGAAAAAAATATGAAAATCTAAAAGCTAATGATATCGTTTTCATGGGTTTAAATGAAGTAGAGGAGAAAAATGATTCAACCAACAAGCCATCATCAGAATGGAGATTTCATCGAGATATTTATGTAAATAAAAAAGAGGCACAGGCTATTGTTCATGCTCACTCTCCACACGCAACAGCTGTATCCTCACATGGAAAACCAATTCCACCATTTCATTATATGGTTGCTCTTGCAGGCGGAGATGACATTAAATGTGCAGAATACGCTACTTTTGGAACAGAAGAGTTATCTAAAAATGTTATCAAAGCTTTAGAAAATAGATCTGCTTGTCTAATGTCTAATCACGGCCAGGTTGCTTTTGGAAAAAATTTAGAGGATGCATTTGAACTTGCACAAGAGATAGAAAATATTTGTCATCAATACTCTATTGCTTTAAAATTAGGCCAACCTAAGATACTTTCATTTGAAGAAATGAAAAAAGTTTTAGATAAGACTAAAAACTATAAAAAAGGGTAAAATGATTAAAGTAGGGGAGCATATTATTTTAGATATTATAGGCACTACAAAAGAGTATGATCCTTCAGTTTTTGAAAAAGTCATAAATAAAATTGCTAAAGCAGCAGATGTAACTATCCTTAATATTTCTAAGTATAAATTTGAACCTCAGGGCTTTACAATTTTAGCTTTATTAGCTGAAAGTCACATCAGCTTTCATACATTTCCAGAAAAAGGAATAATTAGTTTTGATTTTTTTACTTGTGGAAAAATAAATCCATCAGTGGCAATAGATATTGTTAAAAAAGAATTTGAACATAGGCGTATAGTTAAAAAAGAATTTAATAGAGATACAAGATCTCTTTACCACGATATCTATAGTTCACCGGGATTACAAAAATCGTATGTTGTAAATGAAGTTTTAGAAGATTTTAAATCAAAAGTTGGTCAACATATAGAAATTTTAGAATTGGAGCAGTTTGGAATATCTTTATTTATTGATGGTGAAATTCAAGTAGCTGCTTCAGATGAACATTTGTATAGCTCAACTTTTGTTGGTGCTGGTTTAAAATTAAACAAAAAAAACGAGAGAGCTGCAATAATTGGTGGTGGGGATGGTGGTGTTGCAAGAGAATGTATTTCAAAAAAGTTTAACTTTATAGATTGGTATGAATTAGATCCAGAAGTTGTTGAAGTTTGTAACAAACATCTTGGTGATATAGGAAAAAAAGCTACAGAAAAAAATTCTGTAAAATGTGTCTGGGGTGATGCTTTTGAAAGCATAAAAACAGTGAACGAAGATACATATGATCATATTTTTGTTGATTTAAATGATGACCAGTTTTGCATTGATCTCGCTGCAAAAAATATGGACTCTTTGGTAAGAATACTCAAACCTAAAGGAGTTATTACCGCTCAAGTTGGCAGCCAAGATAAAAAACCTCTTCAAGTTGAAAATTGGTTAAATGTATTTAATCATCATTTTGGAAATACTAGTTTATCTAGAGTTTACATACCTAGTTTTGATTGTTCCTGGAATTTCTCATCATCGATAAATCACTAATTTTTTCTTTTTAATATCCATAATCTGTGAAATACTATTTTTTTTATTAAAGGAGATAACAATGAATATATTCAAAAAAACTATTTTTTCAGTTTTACTCTCTCTATTAGTAATAGGAAACGTTAATGCTGATAAAATAAGAATTGGAACAGAGGGTGCTTATCCTCCATGGAACTCAAAAAATGAAGCAGGCAAGTTAATAGGTTTTGAAGTTGAGTTAGCTTACACGCTATGCAGATACATTGGACAACAATGTGTAATAGTTGAGCAAGATTGGGATGGAATGATCCCTGCGTTAATCATGAGAAAGTTTGATGCAATAATGGCAGGTATGTCAATTACTGCAGAAAGACAAAAAGCTATTAGCTTTTCTCAAGGATACGCAGATGAAGTTGCATCTTTAGCAGTCATGAAAGGATCTAGCCTAGAAGGTTTAGATACATCTGCTGGAATAAATCTTACTAAACCAAATGCTGCAGCTAAAAAAGATCTTAAAACACTTACTGCTGCATTAGCAGGTAAAACTGTTTGTGTGCAAACTGCCACTATTCACCAAAACTTTTTAGACTCTGGTGATGTAGGAAAAGTAAATGTAAGAACTTACAAAACACAAGACGAAGTTAACCTAGATTTAGCATCAGGAAGATGTGATGCTGCATTAGCTGCTGCTGTTGCATTCAGTGATTATGCAGAAAAATCTGGTAAGCCAGTTGTTTTAACTGGACCAACTTTCTCAGGTGGTGCATTTGGAAATGGTGTTGGAGTAGGTATTAGAAAAGATGATACTGAACTTTTGAAAAAGTTTAATGCCGCTATCAATAAAGCAAGAAAAAACGGAGACATTAGTAGAATAGCTACTAAGTGGTTTGGTTTCGACGCTTCTATGTAATTAAATTTTAGATTTGGCGACTATAATGTATAGTCGCCAATCTGTATGGAAATTCTAGCATTTGGAGATACTGGTTGGGGTGATGAATTATTTTATGCAACCCTGATGACAATAGCTGTTTCGATAACAGCAATGTTTATAGGTTTTCTTTTTGCATTAATCTTTACTCCATTAAAATTATCTAAAAACAAGTTTTTAAATTTTATAGCAAACTCCTACACGACTATAATAAGAGGGGTCCCAGAGCTATTAGTAATTTACCTTTTCTTTTTTGGTGGAACTGGCGCAGTTATGTTTGTTGCTTCAATATTTGGATATAATGAATACATTGAGATAAATGCATTTATTACAGGAGCATTTGCTATTGGAATAATCTCTGGCGCTTATTCAACTGAGGTTTTTAGAGGAGCAATTCAATCAATTGATAAAGGCCAGTTCGAAGCTGCCAATGTTTTGGGTCTTAATAAATTTAGAAAATTTTTTAAAATTATTTTACCTCAAACATTAAGATTAGCTATTCCAAATCTTAGTAATGTTTGGCAAATAACTCTTAAAGATACCTCATTAATTTCAGTTACTGGTTTAGTTGAAATAATGAGACAATCTTATATTGCTGCTGGATCAACAAGAGATCCATTATTCTTTTATTCATTTGCTGCAGTTTTATATTTATTACTTACCTTTGTGAGCATGAAATTAATCAATAGATTAGAAGTTAGATATAGTAGGGGCTATTAATGGATCTTGAATTAATGATTAATAGTTTCCCTAAATTATTAAGTGCAGCAGCTATAACTTTAAAACTTCTATCAGTTTCTTTAATAATAGGATTATTTATTGGACTATTTTTTGCAATTCTTAGAATAAATAAGAATAAACTTATAAGTAAATTGGCATATGGATATTCGTATGTCTTTAGAGGCACACCACTTTTAGTACAAATTTTTATAATTTATTTTGGATTAGGTCAGATTGAATATTTAAGATCGACAATTCTATGGGTAATCTTGAAAGAACCATATTGGTGTGCAATTATTGCTTTTGCTTTAAACACAGGTGCTTACACTTCAGAGATATTAAGATCAGCATTTCAAACGATTAAACCTGGAATAATAGAGGCAGGTAAAAGTTTAGGTATCTCAAATAAAGTAATCTTTTTTAAAATTCAGATACCTATCGCTATCAGACAATCTTTACCAGCCTATGGAAACGAAATTATTCTAATGATGAAAGGAACTTCTTTAGCCAGCACAGTCACAATAATGGATCTTACAGGTGTTGCAAAATATATAATATCAACCACTTTTAAACCAATCGAAGTTTTTATAGTTGCTGGGGGCATTTACCTATTAATGACTTTTATAATTCACAATGTAATAAAGTTCTTAGAAAAAAAATATAGTTATTAATATTTTGTATATTCTTTGATTTCTTTTATTTTTGAACCAGTATGATTATTGATTTCTAATTTTATTTTTGCACGGTCATCATTTAAAAAATGAACATCTCTTGATAGTTCAATGAATTTTTCTCCAAAATCTTTTTTTTTTTCACATAACCTTTTTTCATCTTCAATTAACCAAAGTTTAGAGTTTATTTCTTTAAGTGATTGATAAAGTTTTTTAAGTTTATCATCATACTTTATATTATTCTCTAATTGATCTTTTAAAATAGAATGCTCGTTATTAATAAATTTTAATTTTTCAGTATCTTTTATCTTTTCCTTTTTAATCTCTAAAATTGAAATTTTATCTAAAAGTTCTCCAATTGAAACTTCTACTATAATTTTATTCATAAAATTTAATACTGTGCTATCTTGTTATAAATATGTCTAATATTTTAATTATAAAACACGGATCATTAGGAGATATAGCTCAAGCAAGTGGTGCTATTCAAGACATATCTGAGAATCACAAAAATAGTAAAATATATTTAATGACAACAAAACCTTACTTTGAATTATTCAAGAAAAATCCTTACGTAAATGAGGTGATCTTAGACAAAAGATTACCAAAATATAATTTGATCTACTTATATTTTTTAATGCGAGAGCTTAAGAAGTATAATTTCTCAAAAGTTTTTGATCTTCAAAATTCCTCAAGGACCTCTTTTTATAAAAATATACTTTTCCCAAAAGCCAATAAAGATATTTGGTCTAGTACCAAAACAACTTTACCAGAGGACACAGATAAAGAAAAATTTGATAAAGGCTCAGTACTAGATAGATTTAACCATCAATTAAAAGATTCTGGATTAAATACAATTAATACACTTAAACCTAATTTTAGTTGGGCTTGCACAGAAATTGATGAAATAAAAAGAAAATATGATTTACAAAAATATATTATATTATTTCCTTTTTGTTCTCCACATCTATCAGTTAAAAAATGGCCTTACTTCGATGAGCTTATTAAATTGATTAAAGATAAGTTTGAAACAGATTATAAAGTTATTATAGCACCCGGTCCCAAAGAAATAGATGAAGCTAAAAAATTTGATGCAAAAATTATTTTGGATAATGATAAAGCCTTAAACGTGTCTCAATTAACATCTCTAATCAAGGAAAGCTCTTTTGTCGTTGCTAATGATACTGGTCCAGCACACATAGCCGCACATGTCACAGCAAAAGGTTTAACTTTGTTCGGAAAACACACTACTGCTCATAAAGTAAGTATTGAAAGAGAAAATTTTAAATCAATACAAGTGACAGATTTGAATAATCTAAGTGCAAATAAAGTTTTTGAAAGGTTATTAGATTTATTGTAATATTTTTTTGTAGCTTTCTATAGTGTTAGACCAGCTAAATTTAGAAGAATATTCTTTAGCATTTTTACCTAACTCTGAATATTTTTTATTCTCTAACATTAAACTTAAAGATGAATAAATATCTTCAAGCTCATTTCCATCACAAATTAATCCTGTTGCATTATGTTTGATAGCATCAGATGCACCTCCATCTTTACCACCTAGCGAAGTAACACCGTATTGACCAGCTTCTATATATGCTATTCCAAAACCCTCGACGGACTTTTTGTGAACAATCGAAGGCATTACAAATATATTTGACTTTGCTATTAAAGCATTTTTTAAATCATCGCTAATTTCTTTAAAAAACATTACCTGTGAACCTAAATCAAGTTCTTTTACTAAGTTCTTAATATTTTTTTCCTCTTCACCATAACCTATACAAATATAAACTATATTTGAATAAATTTGCTTTAAGTTTCTTAAAGCCATTAATATTTTTTCATGATTTTTTCGTTTGTCAAATCTCGAAACAGTAATGAGACGTGGAGTTTTTATTTTTAATAAACTTTCAACTTTATCCAAAGATTTTTTGTCGAGTTCTTTAGGAGGGTTTACTCCAGGGTTAATAACAACAACTTTAGCAGGATTAATACCAATACTAATAGCTAGGTCCTTGGTATACTCAGAATTCGCAATTACTTTATCAACTTTGTCTAATACTTTTATAATCCTTTTATTCTGTGAGCTATCTTTTGGATGATTAATTTCTTTACCATGAATAAGACAATATTTCTTTATACTAGATTTGATTAATTCTAAACTCTTCCAATGATCAGCGATAATTCCTTTAACTTTACTATTTTTAAGAAACTCATTAATTAATTGAGCTTTTCTTATTTTTCTTAAAAATTTAATTCCACCCACTCTTTCAATAGAAAAATTTACATTGCAGTCAAATTCTTTGTGATTTTCATGATAATCGGCAAAGACTTTAATCATAAAGTTTTTTGACATCTCTTTTGATAGACCCCACATTAAACTTTGCATACCCCCTACTTCTGGTGGAAAAGATCTTGTAGCGATTATATACATTAATTATTTTTCCACTTAATACCACAACCAGCACTCGGGACTTGATTCTCTGGTCCTTTACCAGTTTCAGCTATTTGTCTCATTGCTCTTAATAAGTCACTATCACCATCTCTTTGTGGAATTAAATTTTTTAATTCTCTTAGCCTACCTCTATATTGAAGCTCTAAATTTTTATTATAACCAAAAAAATCAGGTGTACATACTGCATCATAGGTTTTAGCGATCTTTTGAGACTCATCACTTAAATATGGAAAGCTAAATTGGTTTCTTTTTGCAAATTCGATCATGTTTTCAAAAGAGTCTTCTGGATAATTTTCTGCATCATTTGAGCATATTGCAACTGAATTAACACCAATTTTTTTCAATTTATTACAATCCTCAACTATATCTTTAGTAACGGCTTTTACATATGGACAGTGGTTACAAATGAACATTATCAAAGTCCCATTATCGCCTTTAATATCATTGAGAGAAATTATTTCATTTTCAGTAGATTTAAGCCTGAAGTCATAAGCCTTTTGACCGAAATCACATATTGGAGTTTGTATTGGCATAATGTAATAATATATAAATTATGTTTTACGATTTGAAAGATAAAAAACCAAAAAACTCAGGGGAAAATTGGGTTGCCCCAAACGCAGTAGTAATCGGCGATGTTACTTTAGAAAAAAATACTAGCATTTGGTTTAATGCAACGTTAAGAGGAGATATTGAAAATATTCATATTGGGGAAGGATCAAACGTACAAGATGGATGTGTTTTGCATACAGACCCAGGCTGCCCTTTAAAAGTTGGAAAAGATGTAACCGTTGGACATCTTGTTATGCTTCATGGATGCACAGTAGGAGACAATAGTTTAATTGGCATAGGTGCAGTAATTCTGAATAATGCAAAAATTGGTAAAAATTGTATTATTGGTGCAAAAGCTTTAATTACCGAAAATAAAGTAATCCCAGATAATTCATTGGTTGTTGGTTCTCCAGGAAAAGTAGTAAGAGAAGTGACTGAGGAAGAAAAAAAAGCCGTATTTGAAAACACAAAGCACTATCAAGATAATTGGAAAAAATATTCTAAATCTATATTTTAATTTTTATGCCAACTTATACAGTTACAAGCTCAAACTTTAGTATTTCATCAAAACAACAAAAAAAATTAGCTGAAGGTATCACTAAAGTTCATAATGTTGTAACAGGTGCTAATACATATTTTGCCCAAGTGATATTCAACAAAACAAAAAAGAATAATCATTTCATGGGTGGAAAAAAAGTTAAAGAACCATCGATTTTTTTGTTTGGTCAAATAAGAGCCGGGAGATCAAAAGCAGTGAAAGACAAATTAATTTCAGATTTAAAAGATATATTAGTAAAAAATTCAAAATTAGATGAAACTCAAGTTTGGGTTTATATTAATGACCTACCTCCATCTCAGATGATTGAGTACGGTGCAGTTTTACCGGAGTCGGGAAAAGAAAATGAGTGGTTTACGAGCTTACCATCAAAATTAAAGAAAAAATTATCAGCTATCGAAAGTTAATTTAAGGAACTAGCCAAAAATTTTTTTTTGTAATTAAGTCAAATTTTGCTCTGCGATGTCCTTTTGCAGCAAGATATAACCATTCAATGGATTTTATTTTACATTTAATCACTGTAAAATTTTTATAACCTTCCTCACTTTGCTCCATTGTGAAATCGAAATCCTCTAATTTAGATATCATCCCAGATGTTGGATTTTCCGATGTAGTCCCAGGGGGACTATCAGTTAAATAACATCTTCGACTTATATGTTGAGTTTTTTTCCAAGACTCTTCTGTTGTGGAATTTTGATTATTCATTTCACATTCAACTTTTACTCTCAATTGTATCTTTTCTTCTCTATCATAAAAAACTAGTGAAGCTTTATTATTTTTTTTTAGAATATTTACTTTTGGTGATCTTAAATCAGTATGAAATTGTAACAAATTATTTGCTCTATCTGATTTTCTAAGAACAACAATTCTGCCATCAACTTCATCTTGATGAGAACAAATGAAAACAGGAATTCTAAAAGGAGAACTCCTGTTAGTTACAGCATCATCAAGCATAGACCAATACTTATTTTGAATCTCAGCTAAATCTTCATAGTATGCTGGTTGCATACTTTACTTTCTAAATCTTTTAATTAAACTTGATGTATCCCAACGATTTCCACCTAAACCTTGAACTTCCTCATAAAATTTATCCACAAGTTCTGTAACAGGCAATAATGAACCATTATTTTTGGCTTCATCCATTGCAATTTTTAAATCTTTTCTCATCCAGTCTACTGCAAAACCAAAATCAAATTTATCATCAATCATTGTTTTGTACCTGTTTTCCATTTGCCAAGACTGTGCTGCACCTTTTGAAATTACCTCAATTACATCTTCCATATTCAATCCAGCTTTCATTCCAAAGTTGATTCCCTCAGATAATCCTTGAACTAATCCTGCTATACAAATTTGATTAACCATCTTAGCTAATTGTCCACAACCTGCTTTACCGAGTAGTTTCATTTTTTTGCTGTAACAATTAATTTTATCTTTTGATTTATCAAAGTCAGCTTGATCACCACCAATCATAACTGTTAATG
>CACPQC010000013.1 GCA_902635975.1 uncultured Pelagibacteraceae bacterium | reverse complement strand
AAATACCATCAAATTGATAACAGAACGATGCAATAAATGGTAATAAGATTAACCAAATTACATAAGATGAACTTAACTTTCTGATATTTTCAATATCAGACATTAAATTAATTACATGTTCATTAATAAAAAAATAAATAATTGAAATAAACAGACCTGTTATCGAACTTAGTAAAAAAGAATTTTTAATAATTGTTTTAAAAAGTTTTAAATCTTTTTTTCCAAGAGAGAACCCAACCATTCCTTCAGTAGAAAACGCATAAGCATCTAAAATAAATGCTGATAAGAAAACTAAATTTATTAAAATGGCATTAACTGCAACATAATCTTCTCCTATTTGAGTTCCTAAATAAGTAAACCATAAAAAGGAAAATGTTAATAAAATGGTTCTAATAAAGATATCAAAATTTATATTAAAAATATCTTTCATCTTTTTTAGATTAAATAAATTTAATACATCGATTTTAATAATAGTAAATTTATTTAGATAATTAAAAGTATAAATCAAAAATATTAGAGATGTAATTAATGCAGAAAACAAAGTGCCATATGCAACTCCTTTAATATTTAAATCAAATTTTGTAACTAAAACAACACTTAAAAATATATTTAGAATAGAAAAAAAACCTACCACTAAACTAGAAATTTTAGTTTTTTGTAAACCGACAAATAAGCCTGTAATAATATACAAAGTTA
The DNA here is from genome assembly GCA_902635975.1 of uncultured Pelagibacteraceae bacterium. Classification (GTDB taxonomy): domain Bacteria; phylum Pseudomonadota; class Alphaproteobacteria; order Pelagibacterales; family Pelagibacteraceae; genus Pelagibacter. The sequence continues at coordinate 23,348 of CACPQC010000013.1, read as the reverse complement.
ACTCACCAGGAGCTGAGTAAATTCTTATGTTAAAATACTGAATGTAAAATTCTTTTGTTAACTCAGATAAATTAAATATTTTTAAGCTTAAATTTAGAATAAACGTTTGAGATACAAAAATTAGAGCTGATACTATCAATACAAAGAATAAATTTCTTAAAACTATGTTTAAAATTTCTAGATAACTGTTTTGCCCAAAAGCTTGTGAAACCATACCCACAGTTCCCATTCTTAAAAAGCCAAAACTCCAAAACAACATAGAGAATAAATTTGCTGCAACCGATGTTGCTGTTAAATAAGAAAGATTTCCAAGATTTCCCATTAGAGCTGTATCAATAATTGCAACCAATGGAATTGCTAAATTTGCAAAGAAAATAGGAATAGATAATTTTAAGATGTAAGATATTGAAGATTTTTGCATTTAATCAACTTAATTTGTATTTTTTGATTAATGGCAAGCAACACCAAATTTTTTAAGTCTCCAATAATTATATGGCCAAGGTGTTAGAAATCCAACTATAAGCATTAATGGCACAACCCACCAAGTTAATATTGCACCACCTGTTAAAAGATAATCTGTTAAATTCATTGCAACTTCCATGCTTATCATTGAAATAAAACTCATACCAAGTGCTGTTCTGAGCGCATTACTAAAACTAAAATTTTGCTTAATCAAAATTATTGTCTCAAGAATTATACTAGTGATTAAACCATTAATAATTGCTAAAATCATTATCCCTAATACTGGAAATGGTATTTTTGTTAATTGAAAATATAAAATCGTACCAAAATCTCCGATAGCACAACCCAGCAAACACCATGCAGTATTTTTAGCACTTTGTTTCCAAGTTTTTGGGCAACGCCAGTCAAATGTAGTGGATTCCATATTTATGTGATAATATTTATTTATGATTTTTAAACAAGTTTTCGATAAAAAATCTAGTACCTACACTTACATAATTGCCTCAGCAAAAGGAAGAGAGGCTTTGATCATAGACCCTGTTTTAGAAAATGTTGAGGACTATATAAAAATACTCAATCAATTAAATCTAAAATTAGTAAAGGTGATAGATACTCACATACATGCTGACCATGTAACTGGTGCGGGAAAATTAAGAGACAAAACAAAATGCGTAACTATTATGGGTGAGCATACCCCAACTGATGCTGTAGAAGTAAAAGTTAAAGATGATGAAATAATTAAGTTAGATAAACTTAATTTTAGAGCAATTTATACTCCAGGACATACCTCTGATAGTTTTTGCTTTTTAATGGATAAATATTTATTTTCTGGGGACACATTACTTATCAATGGTACCGGCAGAACTGATTTTCAAAATGGTAGCTCTACAGATGCATATAACTCAATTTTTAATAGGCTCTTAAAACTTCCTGATGATACACTTTTATACCCTGCTCATGATTATAAGGGAGAAACTGTCAGCACTATTGGTAAAGAAAAAAGATCTAACCCAAGGCTACAAGTCAGAAATGTAGATGAATATATCGAAATTATGAATAATCTAGACCTTAAGAAACCAGAAAAAATTGATTATAACGTTACGAGTAATCTTAAATTAGGAATTTAGGTTTTAATCGAAGATTTGATCGCTTCGTATAGCAAATCTTTGGTTGTTTCACCTACGCTTCTATATATTTCTTTATTATCTTTAAAAATCAAAAGTGTAGTTTGAAACTGAACTTTTAATAATTCAGCAATTTCTCTATTTGTGACGTCAAAAGAGAAGTATTCAATATTATCAAATTTAATATCTGATAATCCACCTTCTTTTTTGGCGGTTTTTAAAATTTTCATTTGTCCTGCACAAGACGAACAATATTTAATCCAAGAACTTACAATTACAACTTTACCTTCGGATTGTGCTTTATCGAATAATTTTTTATCAAAAGTCGTTTCTTTCTCTATTGCATTGGCGTTTATTGAAAATAAACAAATAATAATAAATAAAAGTTTTTTCATAGCGATCTTATACAACAAAAATTAAAAACCAATAAGAAGCTAGACCTGAAAATATTGTCGCAATGATACTTCTTGAAAAAATCCCAATTACCACAGCAATTATAGCTGCGATTATCTTTGGATTATCCTGGATTTGAAATAGTCCTGCATCATTTATGAAGATTGCTGGAAAAATGATTGCAGGAAATATCGCGGACGGTACAAAAGACAATATCTCTCTAATTCTATCATTAAACATTTCTTTTTTAATTAAAGCAATCATAGTAAATCTTGTGAAATAAGTAATTAGTCCACAATATATTATCAAAACCCAATTACTCATTTGTTTTAATCATTTTCGTTAAAATAATTGCTGAAAGTAGTCCGATTAATGCAGCAACAATTACATAAGCTTTAAATGGAATTATATTATAGCCAAGAGTAGCAACAAGTCCTGAAACAATTATTACAAATACATTTACAAATTTTCTAAAGTCGTTAATTAGTAATGCTAAAAAAGTTAATGGGATTGCAAAACTTAATCCAAGTTTTTCTGGAATAGCGGCACCTAGTATAATTCCTAAAAAGGTTGTTGATTGCCATATTATCCAACAAGTTGCGCCACCACCAACTAAATGAAAATATTTATTTTCATCTTTATTTTTTTTGAAGTATTCATTTGATCTGGCAAATGCCTGGTCAATTAAAAAATACGAGATAATAATTTTCCAAATTAATTTTAAATCTGACAAATGTTCAGAAACAACAGCCCCATAAAGTAAGTGTCTTGAGTTCACCGCTCCTACTGAGCTTATAATCACCAAAGAAGAGGCGCCCCCTGAAAATAATTGTAAAAGAACTATTTGAGATGCTCCTCCAAATATAATTAAAGACATACCCATTGTTTCCAGAGGTGTAAATCCAACATCAATAGCTAGAACACCAAATATTAAACCAAAAGGCACCACAGGGATCATTAGGGGACTTACATCAATCACGCCTTTTAAAAATATCTTTAACTTACCATTCATTTTATTAAAGAGGCTTTTATTAGAAGCAAACTATATGATCAATATGAATTGGTCTTTTTATGCCAAATTTTTCATCTACTTCATGTTGATGAATATGATGAGAGTGAACAAATACAGGAATTAGAGTGTTAGTGGGAGTTTTGAGGGTGTAAATAAAGTTAGTACCTCTAAATTTTCTATCGATCACCTCAAATTTTAAATTGCTTGTATCATCATGATGTAAGTCTTCTGGCTGAATTAAAAGCTTTACACTAGATCCTATCGGGAATGGTTTAACAAAATTACCAGTGATTGTTCCAAGATCTTTATTTTCAAGACTTTTGGGGCTTGTAACTTCTGCAGGAATTAAAATTCCTCTATTTAAAAAATTAACTACCTCTACAGAATTTGGTAAATGGTAAACATTATAAGGATCATCAAATTGTTTAAGCTCTTGATTTAAAATTATTCCACATTTTGATCCCAAGTAAAATGCTTCATAAGAATCATGGGTAACTATAATTGTTGTTATCTTTGAATTTTTAAGTATTTTTTTTAACTTTTCTTGTATCTCCTCTTTAAAACTTTGATCTACATTCGACAATGGTTCATCTAAAAGTAACAATTCAGGCTTAGTTATAAGAGATCTTGCGAGTGAAGCTCTTTGAGCTTCGCCAGCACTTATTTCATGGGGAAATTTATTCAGTATGTGAGAAATATCTAATAAGTTAATTAATTCCTCAAAATTTATTGATTTGTCTTTTTTGATCTCATTTCTTTCAGCTCCTAATAATATATTCTTTTTAACTGTGTAGTGTGGAAATAAACTGTTTTCCTGAAAAGCCAAGGATATGTTTCTTTTCTCTGGTTCGATATTAATATTTTCTGAGGACAAGGTTTTTCCTTTGAGCGTGATTGAACCTTTATTTATATTTTCCAAACCTGCAATAGTTCTTAAAATTGTCGTTTTGCCAATACCTGAGGGTCCCAATAAACATATGATGTCCCCTTCTTTTTCTATAGAAAAGGAAACATTCTTTACCTTAACTTTATTTCCGATCTTAAAGTCAACGTTTTTAATTTCAAAAAAATTATCACTCATTATTTTCTCTTAAAATATATTTTGATGTTACTATAATAAATAAACTAGCAATTAAAATTAAAAATAAGGAAGGTACTGCTGCAGCTTCTAATAAATCTTCAGATGCAGAGATATATGCAGTGGTAGCAAAGGTTTCAAAATTAAAAGGTCTTAAAATTAGAGTTATTGGTAATTCTCTAATTATTTCTAAAGAGATAAGTATGATAATAAACAAAAGGGAATTTCTTAAAAAAGGTATGTGAATATTTGTAAAAGTTTTTCTTTTAGAATAGCCAAGCAGGTAAGCACTCTCATCGACAGAAATATTCATCTTTTCATATCCTGATTTTATTCCATTAAAAGCTAATGAATAAAATCTGATGAAGTAAACTAAAACTAATCCAAACACAGATCCTATAAATATTTTTTTGATTGAAGAAAATCCAAATGATTTAATTATACTATCATCGAACCAAGCTATAAAAGTAATGAAAGCAATTGCTAAAATCACTCCAGGTATAGCATAGCCTGAAATTGATAATGTAGATAAAAAATTGAGAGTTTTATTATTTGAAACTCTATTGCCATAATTTGATATTAAAGAAAATATTATTAAAACTAAACTAGATAATAAAACTAAGTACAAAGTATTCAAAACTAAATTAGTTATTTCTAAATCAAACAAATTTTCAGGAAATTTTATTGTCCAGTAAAGCATTTGACTTAGTGGAAATAAAAAACTCACAAAAAAAATAATAAAACAAAAGATAAAAGCTAAAAAAGCATTAATTCCAAAGAGTTTTATTTTTACTTTTTGTTTAAATCCACCTTTCGAATTAAAATGATATTTAGCTCGTCTTCTAGATAGATTTTCTAAAATAAATAATGAAAATATAAATAATAATAAAAAAAAAGATATACGATTAGCAAAAGCTAAATCATCAAAATAAATCCAAGAGTTATAAATACCTGTAGTCAAAGTATTTATTGAGAAAAAGTCAACTGCGCCGAACTCTGCTAAAGTTTCCATTGCTACCAAAGATAAACCCGCAACTATGGCCGGTCTTGCTGCGGGCAATATTACTTTAAAAAAAGATTTAAATCTTGAAAAGCCTAGGTTTTTACCAAGATCAATTAAATTTTGTGACTGATATAAAAATGATGCTCTAGCAAGTATATATACATATACATATAAAGAGAAAGATATTGATAATATAGCTCCAAACATACCATCAAATTTAGGAATATTTTTATTATAATTTGCCTCACCAAATAAGTTTTTTAAAATTGTAAATGCAGTTCCATAATTTTCAAAGAAAGCAGTTAAAGAATAAGCATAAATGTAAGGTGGGACTGCAAAGGATAATATCAATGCCCATTTAAAAAATTCACTTCCTGGAAATCTATAGAAAGAGACTAAGTAAGCTGCACCAGTACCGATAATAAATGTAAGTAATAAAACTGATAACAAAAGGTTGAGTGAGTTAAAAATATATTCAACTAGAAAAGTATTCTTTAATATTTCATAATAATTAGAGGTGGTTTCAAAAAAACTTGCAAACACAGTTATTACTGGAATTAGTACTATAAAAGAAATTAAAAAAGACGAAACAAACCAACTATTGAATTTCATATTATAATCCGCCTTATGGACATGAAAAAAGTAAAGTGTCCACAATTAACTTTCGCTAACAGTGGACACTATTTAAGAAAATCAAAAATTAAATACTTTTAAGATATGCGGAACCTCCTCAGTCTTAATCTCTGACATTTTTCTATTATTTACCCTTTCATTGATTTTTTTACACTCCTTTAAACATGGGGAACATGCAACGGAAGATTTATTTAAATCAATTTCAGAAATAAATTTTTTTTTTTCTTTCACCATAGTTACTTCCAACCAGCAGCTGTCATTACCTCTACTGCAGCAGCTTGATTTTTTCCATAAGAAGCTAGTTTAGTTTTCATATCTTGTTTGAAATCTAATCCTAGGTTATTAACTACTAATAGACTTGGTGAAACACCATCAATCATTGGAAACTCAAAAGTATTATTTGTAAAATGCTCCTGAGAGTCTGGAGTTAATAAAAACTCTACAAGTTTGATCGCGTTAGCTTTATTTGGCGCACCTTTTACTAAAGCTGCACAACTAACATTCATGTGTGTTCCTCTATCATTTTGATTAGGGAAAAAAGCTTTAACTTTTTTAGCAGCTTCTTGTTGTTCTGCACCTTTTTTTCCAGATAACATTAGAGCTAAGTAGTATGTGTTAGCTACTGCAATGTCAGCTTCGCCAGCAGCCACTGCCATTATTTGAGCTCTGTCATTACCTGTTGGTGTTCTAGCCATGTTAGCAACAACTCCTTCAGCCCATGCAGCTGTAGCAGCTTTACCATTGTTTTTTATCAATGATGCTACAAGAGATTTGTTGTAAATGTTGCTAGATTTTCTAATTACTAATCTACCTTTCCATTTAGGATCAGCTAGACCTTCGTAAGTCATTCCAGATAACTCAGCGCCGGTTACTCTTTCAGGTGAATAATAAATTATTCTTGCTCTTTTTGCGATTCCAACCCACTTGCTTGTTCTGAAAGTTTTTGGAACAGCTGACTTAATAGCAGGAGATGTTAAACCCCCTTGAAGTGTGCCTTTTGCATCCATAGCACCACATCTTCCAGCATCTGCTGTTATATAAAGATCAGCCGAAGAATCTGCGCCTTCACTAATTATTCTTTTCTCTAAGGCACCTGATTTTCCATTAATTAAATTTACTTTTATTCCAGTCAAATTTGTAAACTTGGAATAAAGTTCTGCGTCTGCTTTGTAATGTCTTGCATTAAAAACGTTAACTTCATTTGCGATAGAAAAAGTTGATACAAATAAAGATGTGATTATTGCAAAAATCGTTACTTTTTTCATTCGTTCTCTATTTCTCCGCATTATTTAGTTGAAAATGATAACTATTCTCAATGATAATGATAATCAATCGCAACAATGTCGCACATAAGTAATTAGAGAATTATCTCAAAAATTGTGAGATTAAGCTTCCCAGTCGCCTATTTTACTGAATAAAAAGTTTCTAAATGCTTGAACTCTAGCTGTATTTTTTAAGGATTGAGGATAAACAAAATGAGCTTCTGTAATTGGGCCTTCAGATTTAGGTAACACTTTAATAACTTTATTCGAATCACTAACTAAATACTCAGGTAATGCTGCTAAACCAACTCCAGATTCAACAGCTAAGAGTAAACCCATAACACTGTTAACTTTCATTATAGTTTTTCTTTTTTTGCCATCGTGCATACCAAGTTTTAAAGCCCAATCTGGATTATAAACTGGAGATGGTGCTCCTTTACCAAATGAGATAAACTTATGCTTGTTCAAATCTCCTATAGTTTTAGGCATTCCATTTTTTTCAAGGTATTTATTTGAACCATAAATATAGTATTTAATATCAACTAATTTTTTTTGAATGTAATTAAGCTGTTTAGGTCTTCTCATAAAAATACCTATATCTGCTTGTCTTGTGCTCAAATCTAATTCTTTATCATCAAATACAAGTTCGATCTCTATTTCTGGATGAAGTCTCATAAATTCTTGTATTCTAGGAGTTAACCAATGTGTACCAAAACTTCTAACAGTGGTGATAGTTAATTTACCAGTAGGTTTATTTTTTTGATCACCTAATGAAGTTTCTACCTCTTTTAACTTGCTAATTACCTCATGTGCAGTTTTGAAAACATACTCACCATTTTCAGTAAGTGTTAATCCCCTTGCGTGCCTTTCAAATAATTGAACTTTCAAATCTTGTTCAAGGGATTGTATTTGTCTGCTTATAGCTGACTGACTTAGATTTAAATTGACAGTTGCACTAGTAAAACTACCAGCTTCTGCAACAGCATGAAAGATTTTTAATTTATCCCAATCCATTATTTGTTTAAATCAATTAAAACCCTTCCAGTGATCTCACCTTTAAGTATTTTAGGATAAGTTTCAATCAATTCCTCTAAACTTATTGTTTGAATAGACTTTTCTAATAAATCAAAATCAATTAAATTAGCTGCTTCTCCCCAAATAAATTCTCTTCTTTTAATACTGCAGTTTGCAGAGTCCATGCCCCAAAGTTTTATACCTCTTAACATAAACGGAATAACATTGGTGTTAAGTTCATTTGTACTTGCATTACCACAAACTGCTATAATACCTGTTGGATTTGTTTGCACTATTGCGTTGGCTAAAATTTTTCCACCAACAGTATCAACGACCCCATCCCATAAGCCTTTATCAATTAATTTTGGATCTTTATCAAATTCAGCCCGATTTATAACGTTTTTTGCACCAAGTGATTTCAAATACTCTGTTTTTGAATCTTTTCCAGAAACAGCTGTAACCTCATAACCCATTTTATTTAAAATCATCACAGCAACACTTCCTACACCGCCTGTTGCTCCTGTGACTAAAACATTTTTTACTTTTTCACCAAGTAACAACTCTTCTCTTGCTTTTATAGCGAATGCTGCCATTAAAGATGTGAAACCTGCAGTACCTAAAGTCATAGCTTGTTTACTTGTTAAGTTTTTTGGTTTTTTTACTAAGAAATCTCCATTGACTTTTGCAATTTGTGAGTATCCACCATAAAATATTTCTCCAACCCTAAATCCTGTCAAAATTATCTCATCACCTTCCTTAAATTTTAAATTTTGACTTTCAATTACAGTTCCTGAGAAATCGATACCAGGGATGTGGGGAAACTCTTTTACTAACCGCCCACCATTTTTTAAAATCATACCATCTTTAAAATTTAAGTCTGAAAAATCTACTTTGACTGTAACATCCCCATGTTTTAAGAAATTTTTATCGATAGATTTTACCTCTCTTATAAATTCTTCACCTTTTTGATCTAAAACTAATGCTTTAAATTGATCTGACACTTTACTCTTTTGATATACTTATAAATCTTAGATATCTATTTTGATAACTTAGATCATCTTTAAATTGACCTAAATAATAATTTGTAACAGTTGTAGCTTGCTCTTTCTTAATACCTCTCATGGTCATACATTGATGAGTTGAATCTATTGTAACAGCTACTCCCTTGGCATCTAAAGACTGCATAAGGGTATTCGCAATTTGCATAGTAAGTCTCTCTTGTGTTTGAAGTCTTTTAGAGAATACTTCAACAACTCTAGCCAATTTACTTAAGCCAACTACTCTATCCTTAGGAATGTATGCAACATGTGCTTTTCCTATGATAGGTGCCATATGGTGTTCACAATGACTTTGCACGGAAATATTTTTTTGGATGACCATATCATCATAACCATCAACATCTCCAAATGTTTTATCTAAAATTTGATTAGGATCCTCGTTGTATCCTCTAAAGTACTCCTTAAAGGCTTTAACTACTCTTTTTGGAGTTTCCAATAAGCCCTCTCTGTTTGGATCTTCACCCATCCAAGCTAAGATTGTTTTAAAAGCGTCCTCAGCTTCTTTATCTGAGATTTTATTTTTTTGTTTATTGATATCTGTATCTTTAACAAGTTTCATGCAGAGTTTTATACCTATATTTTGTTAATTTTAAAATATTTAAAATATAGCAATATGTGCTACATAATAACTGTATATGTTCAAAAAAAGAGAAAATGTAGTCGAAATCGAAGAAGGCAATCTTCTATCTCCAAAATTTGATAATGATGGACTTATTCCAGTTATTACAATGTGTGCAAAAACAAAAGAGATTTTAATGCACGGCTATATGAATGTTGAGGCGCTAAAAAAAACAATTGAAACAAAAGAGGCTCATTATTTTAGTCGATCAAGAAATGCTATCTGGCTTAAAGGAAAAACAAGCGGTTTTACTCAAAAAGTAAATGAAATAAGAATTGATGATGATCAAGATTCTATCTGGTTAACAGTAGATATTGGTGATGGTTCAAGTTGTCATGTCGGTTATAGATCATGTTTTTATAGATCAATTCCTTTAGGACCTATCGATAATGGACGTAAAGTTGAAATGAAATTTTTAGAAAAAGAAAAAAAGTTTGATCCAGAAAAAGTTTATAAAGGTCAACCAAATCCCACTAAGATATAAGACTTATGAAAGTGTTAAGCCCTTTTGGCCCTAAGATTGCTATAGTCAAAATTCCAAAAAAAATTATAAATAATATCAATTTGGAAGTAGATAAAATTATAGGTGATAAAAAGAGATTAAAAAAAAGTGATTACTCAAAAAAATTGGTTGGTCAAGTAATGCAAGAAATAAGATTAGATAATAAATTTATCAAAAAAAATCTTTTAAAATTTGTTAAAGATAATATCAAGAAATATATAAAACAAAGTTCTAAAAAAAAAGTAAAAAAGATAAGTCTTAGAAGTCTTTGGGTAGTTAGACAATTTAAAAATGAGTATAATCCAATTCATTTTCATAGTGGTAATATTTCAGGTGTTGGTTATTTAAAAATACCCAAAAATATTACCAAAAGTAAAAAAAGACTTAAAACAAATGGAACTATAGATTTTATCCATGGCTCAAAATCATTTTTAAGTGATAGTTTATTTAATCATAATCCAAAAGTTGGTGATATGATTTTATTTCCAAACAATTTAATGCATACCGCTTACCCTTTTAAAAGAGAGGGAGAACGAAGATCTTTTTCTTTTAATGTGGATATTGATAAAAAAACATTTGATATTTTTAATGGATAAAATTCAAAAAAACGTTTTAGGTGAAGATTTAGAGCTTTGTTCTAATAACCCTTTAACCGGCTGGTATAGAGATGGATGTTGCAATACCGATGAAAATGATCATGGTTTACACACCGTTTGTGCAAAAGTGACTACAGAATTTTTAGAATGGTGTAAAGATGCTGGTAATGATTTAATTACACCTCACCCTGAATTTGGTTTTCCTGGACTTAAAGATGGTGATGGTTGGTGTGTTTGTGCAACTTGGTACGCAAGAGCTGTAGAAGCTGGAAAAGGTTGTCCTATTTATTTAAAAAGTACTCATGAAAATACTTTAAAGTTGCTTCCGATTGAAACATTAAAAAAATTTGCAATAGATTTGTCTTAATTACATGTTTCCATATCTTGGTCCACCTCCACCTTCAGGAGTAACCCAAGTAATGTTTTGTGATGGTTCTTTAATATCACAAGTTTTACAGTGAATACAATTTTGAGAATTAATTACAAATTTATTAATATTATTTTCTCTTTGAACCTCATAAACACCCGCAGGACAATATCTCTGGGCAGGCTCATCATATTCTTCTAAAGTATAACTAATGGGTAAATTTGGATCCTTTAACTTTAAGTGAACTGGTTGATTATCGGCATGGTTAGTCCCTGTCAGATAGACAGAGCTTGTTTTATCAAAAGTAAGAATATTATCTGGTTTAGGATAATCTATTTTGGGCATCTCTTTAGCTGATTTTAATGTCTGATGATCTGCATGTTTATGTTTTAATGTGAATGGAAGTTTGCCTCTAAACAGAATTTGGTCAATTCCAGTAAAAATAATCCCCAATATTAAACCCCAGCCAAAACTAGGTTTTACATTTCTAGCTTTATATAACTCATCATATAACCAACTTTGTTTGAACTTTTCCTCAAAGTTAGATAAATCCTTATCATTTTTAATATGTTCATTAATTGCTTCAGCAGCTATTATTCCACTTTTCATAGCAGTATGAGAGCCTTTTATTTTTGGCATGTTTAATGTTCCAGCATCACATCCAATAAGTAATGCACCAGGCATAAACATTTTTGGTAAACTTTGGAAACCACCTTCAATCAATGCTCTTGCACCATAGGAAATTCTTTTTCCTCCTTCTATCATTTTTTTTATAGCTGGATGAGTTTTAAACCTCTGAAATTCATCGAATGGTGATAAATAGGGATTTTTATAATCTAATCCAATTACATATCCTAAAAAAATTTGTTTGTTTTCAGCATGATAGATAAAACTTCCACCGTAAGTGCTGTTATCCAATGGCCAACCAGCACTATGTATAACCAGTCCTTCATGATGATTTTTATCATCTATTTCCCAAATTTCTTTAAAACCAATTCCATACTGTTGAGGATCTTTTCCTTTATCAAGTTCAAACTTTTTAATTAATTGTTTTCCTAAATGTCCTCTGCATCCTTCAGCAAATACAGTAACCTTCCCTAACAACTCTATCCCAGGTTCATAACTATCTTTTTTATTTCCGTCTTTGTCTACTCCCATATCTTGAGTAGCCACACCTTTAACTGAACCATCTTCATTATATAAAATTTCACTAGCCGGAAAACCTGGAAAAATTTCGACACCTAAACTCTCCGCTTGTTCTGCTAACCATCTACACAAATTAGCAAGACTAATTATATAGTTTTTATGGTTTTGTTGAACAGACGGTAATAACCAAGTTGGCCAACTTAATGATTTTGTTTTACTTAAAAATAAAAATTTTTCTTTAGTAACTTTAGTTTTGATTGGCGCATTTAATTCTTTCCAGTTTGGAAACAATTCATCCAGAGCTCTAGTTTCAAAAACATTTCCACTTAATATATGAGCACCAATCTCCGAAGCCTTTTCTAGAATACAAACGTTTAAATCTGAGTTAAGTTGTTTTAATTTAATTGCAGTTGTTAATCCAGATGGACCACCACCTACAATAACAACATCATATTCCATTTTCTCTCTGGACATAAACTAATTTTTTACAGATTATATTATTTTTGTATAGTGTTTAATTTGTTCAGTTCTTCTAAAAATTTTGGTAGTGCATCGAATAAATCTGCCTCTAAACCATAATCTGCAACACTAAAAATTGGAGCTTCGCCGTCCTTATTTATGGCAACAATTACTTTGCTCTCTTTCATTCCAGCTAAATGCTGAATAGCACCAGAAATTCCTACAGCAATGTATAGGTCTGGCACAACGACTTTGCCAGTTTGTCCAACTTGATGATCATTTGTTATATAGCCTGCATCGACTGCAGCTCTCGAAGCACCAATAGCAGCATTAAGTTTATCCGCAACAGCAGTAATTAATTTAAAATTTTCACCACTTTGCATACCTCTGCCACCAGAAACGACTACTCTAGCAGTTCCCAATTCTGGTCTATCTGATTTGATTTCCTCTTTTTTTATAAATTTAGTAATTTCTGTTGCTTCAGCAGCATCACCATTTTGTATTTCAGCTGACCCACCTGATGTTGGAGCGGGGTCAAAAGATGTGGGTCTGATTGTTACACACTTTATTTTATCATTGCTTTTTACCGTAGCAAATGCATTACCTGCATAAATTGGTCTTTGAAATGTATCTTCAGATATTACTTTCGTAATGTCACTAATCTGAGAAACATCTAATAGCGCTGCAACTCTTGGCATTAAGTTCTTTCCAAAAGTATTCGCTGAACATACTATATGAGAATAATTTCCAGAAAGTTTTATAATAACTGATGTGTAATTTTCTGCTAAATAATTTTCATAAATTGGATTATTTATATTTATAACCTTTTTAACATTAGGAACCTGAGAAATTGATTTTGCTACTTCTTCAGAATTTAATCCAATTACTAAAACATGAACATCTTCATTAATTTGCGATGCAGCAGAAATTGCATTTAAAGTAAAAGGTTTAATTTCTTTATTGTTATGTTCTGCTATTAATAAAACTGACATTATATTACTTTAGCCTCATTTTTTAATTTTTGAACTAATTCTTCAACACTTGCGACTTTAATCCCAGCCTTTCTTTTTGGGGGCTCTTCTACTTTAATTTGTTCTATTCTTGATTTTACGTCGACTCCAAGATCACCAGTACTTATTTGCTCTATAGGTTTCTTCTTAGCTTTCATTATATTAGGTAAAGATGCATATCTTGGTTCATTTAATCTTAAGTCACAAGTAACTATAGCAGGTATGTTTACCTCAATGGTCTCTAGTCCTTCATCGACCTCCCTAGTGACCTCCAATGATTTTTCTTTTACTTCTATTTTTGATGCAAATGTTGCTTGTGGCCAATTTAATAACGCAGCTAACATTTGACCGGTTTGATTACAATCATCATCAATAGCTTGTTTACCCATAAAAACTAGATCTGGCTTTTCTTTTTCAACAATCTTTTTTAAAATTTTGGAAACTGCCAAAGGCTCTATTACCCTATCAACTTTTACTAAAATACCTCTATCAGCTCCAACAGCTAATGCTTTTCTTACAGTCTCTTGAGCCTTTTCTTCTCCTACCGAAACTGCTACAACTTCTTTAGCCTTGCCTGATTCTTTAATTTTTACTGCTTCCTCTATTGCATTATCATCTGGAGGATTTGTAGACATCTTAACATTGTCAGTAACTACCCCAGAGTTATCCTCTTTGACTCTTATTTGTACGTTATAATCAATAACTCTTTTGACTGCGACTAGGATTTTCATTATGCTCTCAATAATTTATTTTCATTATCATAAGGGCTTTCTTCCAAAATTGTTGCCTCATACATTTTTCCCAGTATATCAACTTTTAGTTTTTCACCAACATTAGCTAAATCAGGTTTGACCATTGCTAGTGCGATTGATTTATCTAATCTAAAACCATACTCACCACCTGTAGCTCTTCCAACTACTTCATTATCTTTATAAATTGGATTGTTTCCTAAAACATCCGAGTCTGTTGTATTATGAACTTCAAGAGTTACTAACTTATTATCAAAACCTTTTTCTCTCCATTTATTAAGCGCTTCTAAACCAATAAAGTTGCCTTTATTTGGGTGAACAAATCTATCTAAACCTGACTCATATGGAGAATATTCGATTGACAATTCTGTACCTACAAGTTTGTAGGATTTCTCAATTCTTAAACTGTTCATCGCTCGTATACCAAAAGGTTTCAGTCCTAAGTCTTTACCGGATTCCATCAACTTATCAAAAATATGATTTTGATATTCAATTGGATGATGGAGCTCCCATCCTAACTCTCCAACAAAATTTACTCGCATTGCATTTACTGGTGCATATCCAACATTGACATTTTTAGCGGTAAGCCATTTAAAGTTTTCATTTGAAAAATCATCTGTTGAAACTTTCTCCATCAGTTCTCTTGCTTTTGGTCCAGCAACTACAAGAACTCCAGTGCTGTTTGTAAGATCCTCAAATATAACTGATCCATCTGTTGGCATCCATTTTTGTATCCAATCGTGATCTAATCTTAAATTTGCGCCCGCTGATACAAGATAATAACTATTTTCTGCTTCTTTCATAATTGTAAATTCTGAATGCACGCCACCTTTTGTGTTAAGGGCGTGGCATAAATTTATTCTACCGATCTTCTTTGGCAGTTTATTTGCAACTAAATAATCTAAAAACTCCTCTGCTTTTGGACCCCTAATTCTACATTTTGCGAATGCAGTCATATCTAAAAGCCCAACATTTTTTTTCACGTTTTCACATTCTTTCTTAATTGCATCAAACCACTTGGATCTTCTAAACGACCAATCATCTTTTTGCTCCATACCATCAGTTGCAAAAAAATTTGGTCTTTCCCAACCAAATTTTTGACCAAAAACTGCTCCAAGTTCTTTCATTCTCTCGTAACAAGGTGATGTTCTGAGTGGTCTTGCAGCTGGTCTCTCTTCGTCGGGATAATGAACGATAAAAACGTGGCTGTAAGCTTCCTCGTTTTTTGCTTTTAAATATGACTTAGTTGCATAATTACCATAACGTCTTGGCTCAACGCCAAGCATATCAATTGTTGGTTCACCATCAATGATCCATTCTGCCAATTGCCAACCTGCCCCACCTGCAGCAGTAATTCCAAAACTATGACCTTCATTAATCCAAAAGTTTTTTAATCCCCAAGCAGGACCAACAATCGGGTTTCCATCTGGAGTATAACAAATCGCCCCGTTGTAAACTTTTTTAACACCAACTTCACCAAAAGCAGGAACACGATGTATTGCGCCTTCAATATGTGGAGCAAGTCTATCTAAATCTTCCTGAAATAATTCATACTCTGAATTCTTTGATGGTCCTTCGACATAACAAGCGGGAGCACCATCTTCATATGGACCAAGAATTAATCCACCAGCTTCTTCTCTCATATACCATCTGCTATCACTATCTCTTAATACGCCCATCTCAGGAAGACCTGCTTTTTTTCTTTTTTGAATTTCAGGGTGAGGTTCAGTAACAATGTATTGATGCTCTACAGGTATAACTGGAATATCTAGTCCTACCATTTCTCCTGTTTGTCTCGCAAAATTACCTGAACAAGAAATAACATGTTCACACTCAATTGATCCTTTATCAGTTTCTACAATCCACCCATCTTTTGTTTGTCTCATTGATAATACAGTAGTATTACGATAAATTTCAGCTCCTCTATTTCTTGCTCCTGTTGCAAGAGCTTGTGTTAAATCTGCTGGTTGAATATATCCATCCTCTGGATGTTGAATTGCTCCAATTAAATCACCTGTATTACACAAGGGCCAAATTTCTTTTACTTGTTGAGGTTTTAAAAATTTTACATCAACTCCTATAGTTTTTGCTACTCCTGCATACTGGTGATATTCATCCATCCTGTCTTTCGTACTTGCGAGACGTATATTTGAAACAACACTAAACCCAACATTTTTTCCTGTTTCTTCTTCTAATGTTTTATAAAGATTAACGGCGTATTTGTGAAGTTGACCAACTGAATAACTCATATTGAATAGAGGCAATAGTCCAGCAGCATGCCAAGTTGAACCTGAAGTTAGTTCTTTACGCTCAACCAAAACAACATCTGACCAACCTTTTTTAGCTAAATGATAAAGCGCACTAACGCCTACAACTCCTCCGCCAACTACAACTACTTTTGTTTTAGTTTTCATAAAATGATTCCTACTAAATTTTTATTCATTTCGAAACAAAATTGTATAAATGATCTCAAATTGAACTTCCTAATGGTTCGGGACTTGACACCATTGTTGTCAACCAACAGTTATTTAGAGGTCCATCCCCCGAGTATTTTTCAACTTGCCAATTGAACTTATGATAAGTCTTTTCTTTATCTAATAAAATAACCTCAAATTGAACCCAGCTATCTCCAGATCTAGTTTGAGTAATAGTATGACTTAAATGATTTATCATCATTTGATAATTATTACCTTTGATCATCTTCTTAAACCTATCTAGGGGTCCTGTAGCTCGTTTATTATTAGGGTGAGCAAAATTCCAGGTTTGTTCTATACCACTGTCCTTAAATTTTTCGTTATTTTTTTGTAAACCGAGTAATTGTATCTTAACAACTTCAGCTGGTTGAATAGAACTATTAGGCTTAATTAGCTCGGCTTTTGAAATTGAAGTTGAAATGAAAAAAATAATTAATAATTGTAAAGATTTATTGAGCATTTTTTAAGAATTCTTTTAATTGAAGTATTTCTCGATTTCGATTTTAGTACATTTATTCTCAACATAAATTATATTATTTGCCTCAGCTATTTTTCTAGCTTCAGGACTTTTGATATCCAGCTGTAACCACAAGACTTTTGCTCTTATTTTGACTGCTTCGTTGGCAATTTCAGCAGCTTCATTTGATGGCCTAAAAACATCAATTATATCTACTTGTCCGTCAATTTCAGAAACTTTTGCATACACTTTCTCACCTAGAATTTTTTCACCTCTAATCGTTGGATTGACTGGATAGACTTTGTAACCATTATTTTGAAGGTATTTCATTACAATTGATGAAGTTTTTTCTAAGTCTTTACTTGCACCGACTAAAGCAATATTTTTATATCTAGCTAAAATATCTTTAGTCTCTGCCATCTTATTTTTATTTATTTTTCCAAACAGGTTTTCTTTTTTCTATAAAAGCAGAAATTCCTTCTTTTGCATCCATTGCCATCATATTTATTGTCATCATCTTACTTGTGTGTGCGTAAGCTTTTTTGAGTGGCATTTCTAATTGCTTATAAAAAGTTTGTTTTCCAATTTTAATTGTGAGATTAGATTTAGATGCAATTTTTTTTGCAATTTTTAAAACTTCCTTGTTTAACTTTGATTTTGGAAAATAATCATTAATCAATCCAATTTCTTTTGCATAATTTGCTCTAATTGGTTCTCCAGTTAATAACATTTTCATCATTGGTTTTCTGTTAACTTTTCGACTAACAGCAACCATGGGTGTACTACAAAATAAACCGATGTTAACCCCTGGAGTGGCAAATAATGCTTCTTTAGTGCTATAAGCCAAATCACAACTGGCAACTAATTGACATCCTGCTGCATAAGCTGCTCCATGCACTTTCGCAATCACTGGTTTTCTACCCTCAACTATCCGCAGCATTAGTTTTGAGCACAAATTAAACAATTTTTGATATTTTTTTTTGCTTTTCAAATTCTTTACTTCTTTTAAATTATGACCTGCACTAAACCCTTTTCCTGCTCCCTCAAGAATTATTACTTTTATTTTTCTATCGTCATCTAATTTTTTAAAGACTTTGATTAGATCATTTAAATTTTTAAATGATAACGAATTATATGTTTCCGGTTCATTAATAATTACTCGTGAAATATCATTTAATTTTACAACTTTAATATTCATTAATTATTATTTTAATTTGCCTTCTTCTCTCATCTTGGCTCTTATTTTAGTTGCAGAGATTTCTTGAATTTCTTTTGAAAGCTCAATTTCTTCAATTTGATAACCAACACCCCTACCATAACAAATATTTGTTATATTTGGTACTAACACAATTTTGTATCGCCCTTCAAATTCAGGTTTAAGTCTATCCTCTATATTTTTTTTTACAGTTTCAAAATCAAATGGATTATCATCAACCCCTTGAACGTCTCTAATCTGTATATAAACTTGACCTGTCTTTTTTAAAATTTCTTTAAATAATGCATAATGACCATCGTGAAAAGGTTGCCACCTGCCTAGCATCTGAGCAGTTGGTTTTTTATTGTCCCACTTATAGGTCATTTTTAATCTCCTTAAGTATTTTTGGAGCCCAATTTTTAGCATCTTGTGAAGTAACATGAAAGTTATACTTGTCAGGCTTTACGAACATTTTATTAGTATCTTCAAATCTACCTTCTTTAATTGTATCAACCCAAATGATAAAATCCGCAGGAAATAATTTTCTAGCCTCAGGTGTTGGGCATATGAAATCAGCTACAACAAAACTTCCATCTTCTTTTAGCTTTAAGGCAAAATCAGCCATTCTTTTTGATTGTCTTTTTCTTCCTTCCTCTGAAAAATCCCAGTCATTTGCCTCTTTTCTAACCTCGTCAGCGTTTAATCTTTTGGCATCAAGTAATGGAGCCAACTCATTAGCCAAGGTTGTTTTTCCTGACCCAGGCAGACCCATTATTAAAATAATTTTCATAGTTGTTTTGTGACAATAAAAATCGATTCTATCAAGCTGAATTTCTTTGACAGCTTTTTTAAAAAGGATAATCATCCTATTAAATGAACTTTTCTTTAGAAATAGGCCCTACTACTGACCTAGATACTGTTCCTCCAGTTAAAGATATTTACATAACAATGTTACCTGGTGGGGACTATAAAGAGACAGCACAACAAGCAGTTGAGTTAGTTAAAAAAGGTTTCAATCCTGTTCCTCACTTTCCAGCAAGATCAATGCAGAATGAAAAGCAACTAAAAGATTATGTTTCAAGGTGTAAAGACGGTGGAGTTAAACAAGTCCTAGTAATTGGTGGTGGAAGAGAGCCAATGGGAAAATTTGATAGCTCTTTTCAACTTTTGGAGACTGGTTATTTTGAGAAGATGACAATAGGAATTGCTGGACACCCAGAGGGGAGTCCTGATATATCCGATTCAGATTTAGAAAAAGCTATGATAGATAAAAAGCCATATGCTGATTATATAGTAACACAGTGGTTGTTAGATCCCCAGCCTATTATAGATTTTGTATCTAAACAAAGCGTACCAGTCCATGTAGGAATTACTGGCCCTCTTAAAATATCAAGCTTGATTAAGTTTGCAAACATTGTAGGAGCAAAAAATTCCTTAAATTTTCTTAAATCTAATTTTACTAAGGCTTTAGATTTATTGAAACCTAAAGACCCTAATGATTTAATTGGGAAACTTAAATCACATACTGATTTCTTTCACATTTATACATTCGGCGGCTTGAAGGAAACTAACAAGTGGTTGAAGGAGAATAGTTATGCCTAAAGAATTTGACTATACAAAATTAAAGCATTTTACTTCAGTAGATCAATCAGATCGAAAAGTACCATACAATTTAAGACAAAGTGGTCCAACAAAAGTTGAAATGTTGATTTCTACAAGGGTAAGAAAATCACCTTATTGGCATTTATCAATGCAAGCTGGATGTTGGAGAGCAACTGTTTATAATCGTATTTATCATCCAAGAGGATACGTAAAACCAGAACATGGTGGGGCTATGGTGGAATATGATGCTATTGTAAACCATGTTACAATGTGGAATGTTGCTGTTGAAAGACAAATACAAGTTAAAGGTCCTGATGCAGAAAAATTCGTTGATTACGTAATCACAAGAGACGCAACTAAGATCTCACCAATGAGAGCAAGATATGTAATTTTATGTAATGCATATGGTGGAGTTTTGAATGATCCAATTCTTCTTAGAATTTCAAAAGATGAATTTTGGTTTTCATTATCAGACTCTGATATTGGGATGTATTTACAAGGTGTAAATGCAGATGGAAGATTTAATTGCACTATAGAAGAAATAGATGCATGTCCTGTACAAATACAAGGTCCTAAATCTAAAGCACTTATGAAAGACTTATTAGGAGATCAAGTTGATTTAGAAAATATGCCTTTTTATGGATTAGCCGAAGTTAAAGTAGCTGGAAGAAGTTGTGTTATTTCTCAGTCAGGTTTTTCAGGTGAGGCTGGATATGAAATTTATTTAAGAGATGCAACCTTATATGCCGATGAAATGTGGAATGCTGTTCTTAAAGTCGGAAAGAAACATAATTTGATGGTTATTGCTCCTGCTCATCACAGAAGAATACAAGCAGGTATACTATCTTGGGGACAGGATATGGATCAACAACACAACCCTTTTCAATGTAATTTAGGTTATCAGGTTTCTTTATCAGGTAAAGGTGAGTGGAATAAAAAATCTGATTATGTGGGTAAGGCAGTTTTAGAAAAAATGGGAGCAGAACTCAAAGCTGGAAAAAAACCTTATAAGTTACAATTGGTTGGGCTTGAAATGGGCGGAAAACCGATTGATGACTACGCCCCTGATTTTTGGTTAATATCAAATGAAAAAGGTGGAGATCCAGTTGGATTTATTACTTCCCCTTGGTATCATCCAGAAAAAAAGACAAATATCGCAATGGGATATGTACCTTTTGATGGAACTCTTAATGCAAATGGTTTTCCAAAAGGAAAAGTGGGCACAAAATATAAAGTTCATTTACCTGAAAAATATTCTAGCACTCCCGGCAAACCAGTAAATGCAGTGGTTACAGATATACCATTTAAAGAGTCATATAACGCTAATACAAGAGAAGTATCTAAAGGCTAAAAAATTTGAGGATATAATCAGTTTAAGTTACTTATGACAAAAGGTTTCTTAATTGTAGTTTGCATTACTATCACAATTGTTTTAATACTTTTCCCATTAATCGTTTCATATAAAGAACAAAAAAATAAAAAAAATTAAATGTTTGGAGAGTTTCTTAATATAATCTTTAAATCTATTAAATTAGATAAATCTCTTTACACCGATAGTAAAAATTTTGGGGAGGCTTCAATATATTTTGCTGGCTTAATAATGATACTA
Organism: uncultured Pelagibacteraceae bacterium; assembly: GCA_902635975.1. Classification (GTDB taxonomy): domain Bacteria; phylum Pseudomonadota; class Alphaproteobacteria; order Pelagibacterales; family Pelagibacteraceae; genus Pelagibacter. The sequence continues at coordinate 1,524 of CACPQC010000013.1, read as the reverse complement.
GATGGTATCGCGGGTGCAGTTGCAGCAAATAATATAATTAAAACCGCAGTTGCAATGTCTGGATTAACAGCGATAATCACCTGGTTTATATGGGCAATTTTAATTTTTGTCATTGGTGTAAAACTATTCCCAGATAAACAAACTAAAACACCTTTTAAAAAAGTTTTAACAGCAGTTGGATTTGCTCATGCACCTGGCTTATTAAGATTTTTTGCAGTTACTCCAGATTTAATGATACCTATAATATTATTAACTCAATTCTGGATTTTTGCTGCTTTAATCATTTCAACAAAACAAATCCTTAGTCTTAAATCAAATTTAAAATCTTTTGGAATAGTTTTTTTATCATTCCTAACTATTGTTTTTTTATCGATCTCATTCGTTATGAGCAGAATGAATATGATCCCAGTAAATTCTATCTAAATAGGAAAAATTGTTTTTGACACTCTACAAGATTTGCAAATTTTAAAACCTGTAAGAATTAAATTTTGAGAAACACTCTCATCCTCACTTTTACATTCATCACAAATATTATCTAATTCTTTATTATATGTTTTATCAATATGTTTATCTTCAATCACAACCAGTGAATTTATAACAATTTTTCCAAAAACACTAATTTTATTGAAATTTTTATCTAATTTTGAAATAAAGTTTATACTATTTAAATCATGAAAAAGACAAAAGACTTAAAAGTTGCAGTTATAATGGGTAGTCAATCTGACTTCAAAACCATGAAGCTATCTACTAAAATATTAAAAAGTGTCGGTATAAAATTTGAGACAAAAATTATATCAGCCCATCGAACCCCAAAAAGAATGTATGAATTTGCTCAATCTGCTGAAAAAAAAAATTATGGAGTTATAATTGCAGGAGCTGGAGGTTCAGCACATTTGCCAGGTATGATTTCTGCTTTAACATCTATCCCGGTTTTAGGTGTTCCGATCGAAAGCAAGAAACTTAAAGGACTTGATAGCTTACTATCAATTGTACAAATGCCAAAAGGAATTCCTGTGGGAACTTTGGCTATAGGAGATAGTGGAGCAATTAATGCCGGTTTATTAGCCGCATCGATTATCGCAAACACTAATCCTGCGGTTAAAAAAAGATTAGCAAATTGGCGATTATTACAAACAAAATCAGTAAAAAAAAAACCTAAAAATTAAAAATGTCAGAAATAAATTTGGGTATTATTGGCGGAGGTCAATTAGGAAGTATGCTATCTGAAGCAGCAAAAAAATTGAATATAAATTCAATTATTTACTGTGATGATATCGATGCACCAGCACAAAACTTTTGTGAACAATTCATTTACGGTGATTATAAAGATAAAAATAAGATACAAGAATTTGTAAATAAAGTGGATTTAATTACCTATGAATTTGAAAATATACCTTTCGAAACTTTAAATGAGATTAATAAAATTAAAAAAGTTATACCTAAGCCATCTATAAATAAACTAATTCAACACAGGCTGACTGAAAAAGATTTTATAAACAAACTTAATATAAGAACAACTAAATA
>CACPQC010000012.1 GCA_902635975.1 uncultured Pelagibacteraceae bacterium | reverse complement strand
ACTGAGTCTAAAGGGTGGGGCACTTATGTTATTGCCCAATCTTTTATGGTTTATTCTGTTTTATCAGTAATAACTTTACTAGCTGCAGGGTTTTTGATTGATAAATTTACAAGCAGAAAATTACTAATTTTTATGAATATACCATTATTAATTTCAACCATAGTTTTGATGTATTTTAATATTTCATTTTCAGCTTTCTTATTTTTAGGTTTAATAGGAATATCCAATGGACTTGCAAACGTATTAGGTTCCTCTACATGGGCAGAAATTTATGGTGTTAGATACATTGGTTCCATAAAAGCTTTAACTACAGCATTAATGGTTTTTTCAACAGCATTTGGCACTGCATTGTTTGGTCTTTTAATTGATACAGGATTTTCAATAGAACAGGTTGCTTTAGTATCATTCATTTATATTACTTTATCTGCCATCTTATTGTTTTTTGTCAGAAATAAGCTGAATCCTAAGTATTTATAAAATTCTCCTTGATTTTTTAAAGTTCACTGTGTAGATACTTCGCATGGCTAGAGTTACTGTTGAAGATTGTGTTGATAAAGTTGATAGTCCTTATGAATTGGTTTTAGTTGCAAAAGAAAGAGCTGCGCAACTAAGTTCTGGTGTTGAACCAACTCTTGATAAAGACAATGATAAAAACACAGTCATTGCTTTAAGAGAAATAGCTAGCGAAAATGTTAAAGTCCAAGATCTGACGGAAGCTGCAGTATATAAACTACGTAAACATGTAGAGCAAATTGATGAAGGTGCAGAAGATGACGAGGATATTGGCGATGATTTTGAAAATTTATATAAAGGTGAAATCTCAAAAAGTGGTGCTCCGATTTTACCATCTAAACGAGCACGGAAAACTCCTGAGAAAATCCAAGTATCAAAAGATGACTTAGCAGAATTGTCAGAGACAGCTAAACCAGAGGTGTTAGATGAAACATTATCTGACGATGCAGAGTCAGATCAAGCAGATGTGTCATTAGAACAAGTTTCTGAAAGCGAAGACAAAGCAGTTGACGATACTGATACTTCAAGTTCCTAGAATAACTAATTACTAAACTCTTCTATAATTTTTTGTCGATGTTCATCTAGATCAGGTATGTCGCCCCTTGTTTTTTCATCTTTATAAGAAGACATCTTAATTGGGTTACCTGCTAATTTAAAATCCCCAACAACTTTGTGAAACGCTTTAACAATCATGTTTCTAGATTCTACCTGAGGGTTTTCAACAGCCTCTTTGATATTAAAAATAGGCCCACATGGAATTCTATCTTTTTCCATTTCATTAACCCAATGACTTGTTTTTTTACTTGATAATTTTTCCTCTAAAATTTTTTTAAGTTCATCCATATTTTTTGCTCTAGATGAATTGTTTGAAAATTTTGGATCGTTTATTAATTCTTGAATTTTTAGAAGATTACAAAGTTTTTCAAAAAGTGTATCATTTCCAGCCGCAATTATTATATAGCTATCTTGTGTCTTAAAAGCTTCAAACGGTGCAATCGATGGATGACGTGATCCCATTGGTTTTGGAATTTCATTTTTAGATAGATAACGAGCTATAGCATTTTCTAAAATAGCAATTTGACAATCAAGCATTGAAACATCTATGAACATTCCCTTACCTGTTTTTTGTCTATCATAAAGAGCAGCGTTAATTCCAATCGCTGTAAAAAGTCCAGCAGTTATATCTCCAATGGATGTACCAACTCTGGTTGGTTCAGAATTTGGTTGACCAGTAACACTCATTAATCCACCCATACCTTGAACCACCATGTCGTATGCTGGCAATTCTTTTAATGGGCCTGTCTGACCAAAACCTGAGGCAGATGCATAGATTAGTTTAGGATATTTTTTACATACATCTTTCCATCCATACCCCCATTTTTCCAAAGTTCCTGGTTTAAAATTTTCAACTAAAATATCCGCTTTAGATAAAATTTTTTCAAAAATTTTTTTATCTTCGTTATTTTTTAGGTTTAAAGCGATACTTTCTTTACCTCTGTTCAAAGACATAAAATAAGCGGAATAATCTTTGATAAATGGCCCAAATTTTCTAGAATCGTCTCCAATTTCCGGAGCTTCGACTTTAATTACTCTTGCTCCCAAGTCTGATAGTATCATTGTGCAGTAGGGGCCTACCAATACCCTTGTTAAATCAACTACAAGTAGGTTTTTTAATGGTCCATTCATATTTCACTATAATCTCTCATGAGTTTTTGATGACTTGACTCTTATTAATAAGTTCACTTTAATTGATATATAAAAAATAACAATAGAGGGAAAAAATAATGCTAAAAAAAATATCTTTATATTTTACTTCATTAGTTTTTGTATTTACTACTATTGGTTCTGCTTATGCTGTTACGCTAAAAGCAAGTCACCAGTGGCCAGGAACACCAAGAGCTGATGGATCTTTTGACCCACGTCATGAAATGGTTCAAATCATTGCTGACGAAGTCAAAAAAGCAAACGTTGGAATAGATATCAGAATTTATCCAGCTAAATCATTATATAAACCAAAAGAGCAGTGGAAACCAATGACAACAGGTCAGTTGGATATTTCAGCTTTCCCATTAGCATATGCATCAAAATTCCATCCAGAATTTGACGCAACTTTAATGCCAGGAACTGTGAAAAATCATGACCATGCGTTAAGATTTAATAAAGGTCCAATGATGACTGAGATTAAAAAAATCATTAATGACGCTGGTGTTGTAGTTTTATCTGATGCTTGGTTAGGAGGTGGTTTTGCTTCAAAAACAAAATGTATAAAAAATCCTAGCGATGCAAAAGGTCAAGTTATGAGAGCTGCAGGTAAAGCATTTAACCAAATGTTAGAAGCAGCAGGAGCTGGTATACAAAGTATGCCATCATCTGAAATTTACACTGGTCTGCAAACCGGTGTACTTACAGGTGCAAACACTAGTTCAGGAAGTTTTGTAAGTTACAAAATTTATGAGCAAGTTTCATGCGCAACTCCTCCAGGAAAATTTGGACTATGGTTTATGTATGAACCAATCTTAATGTCGAAAAAATCTTATGATGCTTTAAGTTCCAAGCAACAAAAAGCTTTGATGAAAGCTGGTAAAGTTGCTGAGAAATACATGACAGCTCAAGTAGAAAACTTAGACAAAAAGTTTGAAGATGCTTATAAAGCTGCAGGTGTGAAATTAGTATACATGGATGCAAAAGACCATGCTGCATGGGTAGAGATTGCTAAAAAATCTTCTCACAAAGCATTTGCTGATAAAGTTCCAGGTGGCGATAAGCTGATGGAAATGGCTTTAGCAGTTAAATAAAATAATATATAAAGAACCCCTATTTATTCTTTTAAATAGGGGTTTTTTTGATGAAAAAAAAATATCTACAACTTTGTGATTATATAGCTAAAGCTTGTGGTGCTTTTGCAGTATTGGCGTTACTTTTGTCAATCTTAGTAATCGTTGAGCTTGTATTTGAAAGATATTTTTTTCAAAGAGCAATTACATGGCAAACAGAACTTGTCACAATGTTATTAGTTGCCTCAACTTTTATAGGAAGTGTGTACGTTTTAAGTGAAAAAGCTCATGTTAGCATGGAATGGATTTACGATTTTTTATCAAAAAAAAATATAATTAGATTAAAAATATTTACATCTTCTATAAGTTTATTATTTTTTCTAATTTTATTTTATTTTGGATTCTTAATGTTCGAAGAAGCATTTACTAAAAATTATTCAACAGGAACTGTTTGGGATCCACCTCTATGGATACCATATTCATCAATGATGTTAGGGGCTCTATTAATGATATTACAGTATATCGCAGAAATTATAAAATTAACTGATGAAGAGGATTTTAAATAAATGGATCCACTTATTATAGCGTTAATTGTTGCAGTTTTTACTTTATTGGTACTTTTTTCAGGAATTCCAATCGCCTTTGGTTTGAGTTTTGTTTCGATAGCTTTGTTAGTAACATTTGAGGGTTTTCAAATGCTTGATGTATTCGCTGAAACATTTTTTGCTGGATTAAACTCATTTGTTTTACTTTCTATACCAATGTTTATTTTAATGGGTATGGCTGTTGCTAACTCACCTGCGGGCAAAGATTTATATACAGGATTAGATAGATGGCTTTGGAGAGTACCAGGTGGATTAGTAATTTCTAATATTGGAGCTTGTTCAATCTTCGCAGCATTAAGTGGATCTAGCCCAGCAACTTGTGCAGCAATTGGAACAATGGGAATACCAGAAATGAGGAAAAGAGGTTATTCTGACCAGATCGCAACAGGTACTATCGCAGCTGGCGGAACTTTAGGAGTTTTAATTCCTCCAAGTATTGTTTTAATAGTTTACGGAATTGCAACAGGGACTTCAATCGGTAGATTATTTTTATGTGGTCTTGTACCAGGCTTCATGTTGGCAGGAATGTTTGCAATTTGGGCACTTATTCATAGTTATTTCATTGATAAAGATGCAGCAAAAGCTTTGAGAAATAGAGTTAGACCAACCCTAAAAGAAAAACTTGAAGTATTACCAAGAATACTTCCTTTCTTGGCGATTATAGCTGGTGTTTTATATGTGCTCTATGGAGGCGTTGCTACACCCTCTGAGGCATCCGGAGTGGGAGCGTTCTTAGTTTTTGTATTGATTGCCGTAGTATATAAAATTTATCAGCCAAGTAAAATTTGGAACATTGTTAAAGTTTCGATGAAAGAAAGTGTGATGATAATGTTTATCATTGCTGCATCATATCTTTTTGCATTCACTCTATCACAACTGTATGTAACTCAGTCATTAGCACAGAGCATGGTCGAATTAAGCTCTAACAAATGGGTTGTGTTCATTCTAATAAACATATTTCTTTTAATAGCTGGTTTCTTTTTACCGCCAGTTGCAGTTATTGTAATGACTTCAGCTATATTATTACCAGTAATTACTACTTTAGGTTTTGACCCATACTGGTTTGCAATCGTATTTACAATTAATATGGAGATTGGTTTGATAACACCGCCAGTTGGATTAAATCTTTATATTATTAAAGGAATTACCCCAGATGTTAGTTTGTCAGAAATTTTAAAAGGATCTATACCATTTATGATAATTATGGCTTTAGCCATAGTAATCCTATGTATTTTTCCTGAGATTGTTACATGGTTGCCTGATAAAATAATGGGTAAAGATCTTGGATTTTAAAAAAAAAATAAATAGAAAAATATCTGTTGCTCCAATGATGGATTGCACAGATAGACATGATCGTTTCTTTTTAAGATTGATGAGTCAAAACGTAATGCTCTATACTGAGATGGTTGCTACAAAATCAGCAATTCATGGAGATAGAAAAAAAATTTTATCTTATAGTCCCGAGGAAAAACCTTTAGCTTTACAAGTTGGTGGATCTAATAAAGAAGAATTGGCAGAAGTGGCTAAAATAGCTGAGGATATGGGCTATGACGAAATAAATATCAATTTGGGTTGTCCAAGTAAAAAAGTTCAAAAAAATAAGTTTGGAGCATGTTTAATGAAGGAACCTGATTTAGTTGCAGAATGCATCAATTCAATGGTCAATGCTTGTAAAATACCTGTCACAGCTAAAACTCGAATTGGTTTTGATGACACCGAAGAGTTTGACTATTTAAATAGTTTTATTCATAAGATGAGAGATGCCGGTACAAAAACTTTTATATTACATGCTAGAAAAGCAATATTAACTGGTTTATCGCCAAAGCAAAATTTGAATATTCCCAAATTAAATTACAAAATGGTTTATGATATTAAAAAAGAAAATTCTAACTTAGAAATCATCATAAATGGTGGAATTACGAAAATTGAGGAGATTAAGAGTCATTTAAAATATTGTGATGGCGTAATGATTGGAAGATCAATTTATCAAAATCCTTATTCTTTAATAGAAATTGAAAAAGAAATTTTTAAAACAAAAAAAAATCCCACAAGAGAACAAGTCGTAGAAAAACTTTTAGAGTATGTTGATAAGGAAGTAAAATTAGGAACTAAAGTGAATCATATTATGAGACATACTGTGGGTTTATATCATGGACAAATTGGTTCAAAAAAATGGAAAAGATATTTAAGTGATAATATGATGGCAAGAGACTCTGATTTTCAGAAAACTAAGCATATTATGACTATTGTTCAGAATAATGAAAAAGCCAATCAAATGAGCCCATAATGGAAGCTGTTAATTCAGGAGAATTACTAAATCTGTTAATAGTCTTAGCTGGAGCCGCAGCTGTGGCTGGATTTATAGCAGGTTTGTTAGGCGTCGGTGGTGGCATCATCATGGTTCCAGCTTTATATTATGCTTTCACAGTTTTAGACTTTGATATTGTTACAAGAATGCATTTATCCGTTGGGACATCTTTAGCAATAATTATTCCAACATCTATAATATCCACTAGAACTCACATGGAATATAATGCTGTTGACTTTAAAATGGTAAAATCATTTGGAATTTTTATTCTTTTAGGTGTCATCGCTGGAACATTTTTAGCTGTAAATTTAAAAACCCCAGCTTTAGTTTTATTTTTCTCAATATTTGCATTTATTGTAGGATTATTTTTTATTTTTATTAGAGAAAAAATTATGGAAAATCCAAAGAAAATTTCAAATTTTGTAAAAAATATATCTGGCATAATAATTGGCTTCATATCTGTACCACTCGGAATTGGGGGAGGATCTTTGATGGTACCTTTTATGAGAACTTTTGGTTATGATATAAGAAAATCTATAGGCACAGCAGCCGCAGTAGGTTTTTTAATTGCTTTAAGTGGTACTATCACAATGATAATAGGTGGAAATATAATTGATAATGTTAACACCCCATTTAGTTTAGGATATATAAATATATTAGGTTTTATTGTGTTTGTTCCTGTGACGATGATAATGGCTAGAATTGGAGCAAAAGCCGTGTATAAAATCAACAAAAATTTGTTAAGTAAAATCTTTGGAACATTTTTAATTATTGTCTCTATTAGATCATTCGTGGAATATTTAACAATAAATTAAAAATACAAGGCAATGATAGATTCGAGTATATCATGTTTAATTTAAAAGAAATAATTTCATCAATTGCTGATGCAGGGCAAAAATTATTCAAAAAAAGTGTAGTAAAAAAAAATAATTTAGACTCAATTATTTCCCTGTGTGATGATTTGATTTCGAATAAAGGTGCAGCATTTGGGATTACTGTAGCAAGAGATATTACTGATTTATACCACACTTTAACTCCTGAAAATAAATTATTATTTTTTAAAAAGATAAACGAAAAATATAAACCTAATCATACTAAGGTATCTGAAGCTATAAATGTATATAAAGAAAAACAAGATGATAAAAATCTTTTTAATTTATTTGTAGTTACTGAGGGCAGAAGAAGAGAACTTTTTAGAAGAATGAATATGTCACCTAACGGGATTTCAACAATTGTTACTTTAAGAGAAGATTTGTTAAAAATTTTAAAAGACAATCTAGAGTTAAAACCTCTTGATGATGATTTGCGCGAATTATTTAAATCTTGGTTTAACCCAGGCTTCCTTAAGCTGCATAAAGTGACATGGAATACTAAAGCTGCGGTTTTAGAAAAAATTATGAAATATGAAAGAGTTCATGAAATAAAGAATATGGATGAGCTTAAACGAAGACTGGGTGAAGATAGGAGATTTTTTTCTTATTTTCATCCAGCACTAGAGGATGAGCCTATAATATTTGTACAAGTAGCTTTAACTAATGGATTGGGTAAATCTATTCAAGAAATAATGAAACCAAGAACAGAAGGAGAAAAGAAATATGACACAGCAACTTTTTATTCAATAAGCAATTGTCAACAGGGTCTTGAAAGAGTAACTCTTGGAAACTTTTTAATCAAAAGAGTTGTTTTTGAAATTCAGGAAGAATTGCCAAATATTAAAAATTTCGGTACCCTTTCACCAATAATTGGATTTAGGAATTGGTTTTCTTATTTAGATGATAATAAAATTAAAAATATTGTTGGTCAAAAATTTTTTGAAAATGTAGTTTTTTTAAGATCATCTAATTTAAAAATTGGTGATAAAAGAATTATAGATAATAAAGATGCTATTATAAAATTAGTAGCTCATTATTTAATAAATGAAAAAAATAAAAAAAATCTTCCAATAAACGATGTTTGTAGATTCCATTTAGGCAATGGAGCTATGATAGAAGATATAGTTATTAATGCAAATGTATCAGATGTAGGTTTTAATAGATCATTTGGAGTCATGGTAAATTATCTTTATGAGCTTAAAAATATAGAAAAAAATCATGAAGACTACATAAACAATAAAAAGATAATTATTTCAGAAAAATTAAAAAAAAAGTTATAAATTTTATTCTTTATCTAAATCTGTGCCCCATTTTATTTTATTCCAAATTCTTTCGTGGAAATAATAAAAAAATAAAGGAATTATTGATCCAATTCCAAGAATTCCAGCGACTTTTATTGAACCAGTAAAAACATAGCCAAACATCATCCAATAAGTAAAAATTAAAAATCTCCACGAAAAAGTTTTCGCTACTGATCTAATTTTTTTATCAGCCATTGAAAGATTTTTTGATTAATTAAATTTCAATTCCAAAAAAAAGAGGTGACTTTAGTCTCCCTCCATCACCTCAACTAATTATTTAAATGATTCTCAAAATTTTTTTTAACACTTATTAGTTGTATTTGAAGTTTATTAAACTTACTTTAAACATAAGAAGTTGTTTTGAGCCTTAAATATTGTAAGGTTTTGAAATCCTAAAAAAAATTCCAAACTTAATACAAAAATTAAATAAATCTGTTTAACTTAAAAACTAAATTTTTTGGTCGTATTCACCAATTTTACCAGTCTTTTGAAGTAAACCATCAATGAAATCAAATATTTTTTTCTTTCTTTCATCTGATGTAGGACTTTCAGTAACGACGACCAATGAAGGTTTGTTTGAAGAGGCTCTAATTAAACCCCATGAGCCATCTGAGAAAGAAAACCTTACTCCATTAACTGTTAATACCTCATTAATTTCTTGACTATCAATAAGAATTTTATCCTCTTTAATTTTCTGGACTTCTCTTACAAGATCCTCAACAACTTTATATTTTTCTTCATCTTTACAGAAAGGAGCCATTGTTGGTGTTTGGTAAGTTTTTGGTAATTCACTTATAATTTCATTCATCTTTTTATTTTGATTATTTAATAAATGACAAACTTGGATCGCAGAATTTATCCCATCATCATACCCATATCCTAAGGGTTTATTAAAAAAGAAATGACCACTTTTTTCAAATCCAGCAAGCGCTTTTTCATGATTTACTTTTCTTTTGATGTGTGAATGTCCTGTTTTCCAATATATTGTCTCACAATTGTTATCCTTTAAAACTTCATCCGTTGAATAAAGACCAGTCGATTTTACATCAACTACAAATTTAGAATTTTTATGGTTAGGTGCTAAATTTCTTGCAATTAATAACCCTATTTTATCTGAAAAAATCTCGTTTCCTTGATCATCAATTACCCCAACTCTATCACCATCTCCATCAAAACCAAATCCAATATCAGCATTATTATCTTTTACTGCTTTTGCAATAGCATGTAACATTTCCAAATCTTCTGGATTTGGATTGTATTTTGGAAAAGTCCAATCTAATTCACAATCAAGTTCTATTACTTCACAACCGATCCCTCTTAAAATATCAGGAGCAAAAACTCCAGCTGTACCATTTCCACACGCAACAACAGTCTTGATTTTTTTTCGTATCTGATTTTTTTCAATTAAATCTTGTTTATAGATTTTATCAAAATTTTTAATTTGTTTTTCGTTTCCACTTCCACTTAGGAATTTTTCATTTAGAGTAATTTCTTTTAATTCCCTCATTTCATCTGGTGCATGTGTTAATCCTTTTTGAATTCCCATTTTTACACCTGTCCAACCATTTTCATTATGACTAGCTGTTACCATCGCAACCGCATCAGTATTTAACTCAAATTGTGCAAAATAAACCATTGGAGATAATGATAATCCAACATCTTCCACGTTGCAGCCTGTTGATTTTAAACCCTCTTTGAGAGCATTTTTAATTTCTTCACTGTAAGATCTATAATCATGACCAACAACAATTCTTGGATTATTTTTTTTCGTGTGTTTAATGATTTGGGATCCTAAGCCTTTTCCTAAATTTTTAATACCTGATTTGTTGATATCTTTTTTATATATCCACCTAGCATCATATTCTCGAAAACCAAATTTATCTATTAAAACTTTATCATTCATATATTTTAGTTGTCAGTATTCGTTTTAGTCAAACCATTCTTTAAATTTTACTTGGTTATCAGCAGAATTTAAATAATCTGGTAAATGATGATTATCAATCTTTTTTAATTTATAATTAAAATTCCATCTTTCTTTATATTTTTCCTTATCAACAAAGTGATTAAAAAAAACTTCTTTATTATCAATTTTTTTTTGAAGATCATTAACGGTCATACCGCTCAACTCAAATTCATCATGATGTCCAAAATTAGTCAATTTTTCGTAGAGTTTTTCAGCAGTCATTATATTTGTAAAGTGCCAACCCCCGTCGTTTATTATTTCTAAATTTATATATCTTGTATTCGAAAAAAGTGTATCAATTCTCCAAAAAGGATACTTCTTATTTTTTAAATTCCTAAGCCACGACATAGAAACTAGGTTCTTTTTTTTTGCCGCTTTAGAGCCATACCATGGGATTAAATCATATAATAAATTTAACTTATAATAAAAGAATAATTGTTTAAAAATTATTATATTTTTGTTCGAATTTTTGAATTGTTTTGATTTTAGATTTGGTATTTCATCATTATCACTTAGTATTATTAGGTCATTATCAGAGGCTTTATCTATTTCTTTGATCATGTAGTCATATGAAAGATTTATTCTTTTTAAGCTATCTGATCTTTTTTCATGCGGTTTGGCTAAACCATTTTTTAATCCTATTATATCACCAGGTTCTTCATCTATGATTATATAAGAAATTTTATCTTTAAATTTAGGATAGTTGTTTATATCAAAATTAAGCTTTTTCTTTTTACCACTATGGGAAATAGTTGATTCGCAAACAATGAATTTCTCAACATAATCATTTAATATATTAAATCTTAAATCCATCATTAAATGCTCAGAATAGAATGTAGTGCAATCAAAAATCTTCATATATTATTTTATTTATCACTTAATAGTCGTTTAGGGCTTCAATTTTAATATTGACTTACTTTATTTGTTAATTTTATGTAATTTAATTGTTGATTTTTTTTTTCTATGTTCTATAAATGTTCTATTGATTTACTGATTATATAGTATATCAATGATTTGTGCATACAACATCTAGTTGTTTTAGCCAAAATAACAATTTATAATAATATTTTATGAATAGAATACTATCGCAGGCATTAAAGAAAGCTGTCTCTGAATATAGCCCAGAAATAAAAGACACTATTAAAGATAAAAGACCTGATCTTTTTTCATTAAACAATGAAACAGAATTATATCAGAACAATAAAGGTATAATTATCAAAATAGACCGATCAAGAGATAAAAACCTAACAGATTTTGGTAAAGCAACTTTAAAAGATAGATATCTTGGTCACAACGAGTCTTTTCAAGATTTGTTTGCAAGAGTAGCAAGTACTTATTCTGATGATAATTTACATGCTCAGAGAATTTATAATTATATAAGTAACCTCTGGTTCATGCCAGCGACTCCCGTATTATCTAATGGTGGAACAAAAAGAGGTTTACCGATTTCATGTTTTTTGAATGAGGCATCAGACAGTCTTGGAGGAATTTTAGATTTATGGAGTGAGAATGTTTGGCTAGCAGCTAAAGGAGGAGGTATAGGTAGTTATTGGGGAAACTTGAGATCCATAGGTGAGAAAATTGGTAAAGTAGGAAAAACCTCGGGGATTATTCCATTCATAAAAGTAATGGACTCTTTAACAATGGCAATTAGTCAAGGTTCATTAAGAAGAGGCTCTGCAGCTTGCTACTTGCCAGTCGATCATCCTGAAATTGAAGAGTTTATGGAAATGAGAAGACCAACAGGCGGTGACCCAAATAGAAAAGCTCTTAATTTACATCATGGTGTTTTAGTTTCAGATGCATTTATGAGAGCAGTTGAAAATGATGATCAATGGGCACTAAAAAGTCCTGCTGACGGATCTATTCAACAAACTATATCTGCAAGAAATTTATGGATAAGACTATTAACTGCAAGAATTGAAACAGGCGAACCTTACATAATTTATATAGATACTGTTAATAGACAAATACCTCAACATCATAAGTTGGCAAATTTAACTGTGAAAACCTCTAATTTGTGTAGTGAAATAACTTTACCAACAGGAATTGATAAAGATGGTAGAGATAGAACTGCTGTTTGTTGTTTATCGTCTTTAAACTTAGAAAAATATGATGAATGGAAAGATGATCCAAATATGATTAATGATGTTATGAGATTTTTAGATAATGTTTTGTCTGATTTCATTAATAAAGCTCCTGATCAATTTAAAGATGCAAAATATTCTGCTGAAAGAGAAAGAAGTGTTGGTTTGGGAGTAATGGGTTTCCACTCGTTTTTACAAAAAAATAGAATCCCTCTAGAGTCAGTGATGGCGAAAGCTTGGAATAAAAAAATATTTAAAAATATCCACGAAAAAGTTAATCAAGCATCAAAAGATCTGGCTGAAGAAAGAGGTGCATGTCCTGATGCAGCCGAGTATGGATATAAAGAAAGATTTTCAAATAAAACAGCTATAGCTCCAACCGCTTCTATTTCAATTATTTGTGGAGGTGCTTCACCAGGAGTTGAGCCAGTTGCAGCTAATAGCTACACTCATAAAACCTTGTCTGGATCTTTTAATGTTAGAAACAGATATTTGGAAGAAATCTTAGAAAGTCACAATAAAAATGATGATGAGACTTGGTCTACAATCACAACTAATCAAGGCTCGGTTTCACACTTAGATTTTTTATCAGACCTAGAAAAGGATGTATTCAAGACTGCTTTTGAATTAAATCAAAAATGGATAATTGAATTAAGTGGAGATAGAACGCCCTTTATTTCACAAGCACAATCAGTTAATTTATTTTTACCAGCAGACGTTCACAAAAAAGAATTACATAGGATTCATTTTGATGCATGGAAAAAAGGCTTAAAAAGCCTTTATTATTGTAGATCAAAATCAATTCAAAGAGCCGAAAATGTCAATAACGCTCAATCGACTGACATAACAGCCAATGTATATAAATCAAAAAATCAACAAACCAATGAACAACTAGAATACGAGGAGTGTCTATCATGTCAATAGTAGAAAAAATAGGAGATAAAAAGAAAGAGATAATTCAACCAAAGAAAATGGGATTACTAGTTGAGAATCCAGTGTACAAACCATTTAGATATCCATGGTGTTACGATGCCTGGTTAACTCAACAAAGAATTCATTGGTTACCAGAGGAAGTACCTCTTGGAGATGACGTAAGAGACTGGCAAAAAAATTTATCACAACCGGAAAAAAATCTTCTTACTCAAATTTTCAGATTTTTTACTCAAGCTGATGTAGAAGTTAATAATTGTTATCTAAGACATTACACAACTGTATTTAAACCTACAGAAGTTCTTATGATGATGACAGCTTTTGCTGCGATGGAAACAGTTCATGTTGCTGCTTACTCTCATCTATTAGATACAATCGGCATGCCCGAGTCAGAGTATTCAGCTTTTATGAAATATAAAGAAATGAAAGATAAATACGACTATATGCAGGGCTTTAATGTAAATTCTAAGGAAGATATTGCAAAAACAGTTGCAGTATTTAGTGCATTTACTGAGGGCTTACAATTATTTGCAAGTTTTGCAATTCTTTTAAATTTTCCAAGACACAATAAGATGAAAGGAATGGGTCAGATAGTTACTTGGTCTGTGAGAGATGAAACTCTTCACTGTAATTCAATGATAAGAATTTTTAAAGAATTCATAAAAGAAAATCCAGAGATTTGGACGCCCAAATTAAAGAAAGAACTTTACGAGGCTTGTAGGACTATTATTGAACACGAAGATGCTTTTATAGATTTAGCTTTTGAAATGGGTCCTATGGAGGGTCTAACAGCACAGGAAGTTAAAGATTATATTAGATTTATAGGTAACAGAAGATTAGTTCAATTAGGCTTAGAACCGATTTATGATGTACAGAAGAATCCTCTAGGATGGCTCGATACAATGCTAAATGCAGTAGAGCATATGAATTTCTTTGAGGGTCGTGCGACAGAGTATTCTAAAGCATCAACACAAGGGACATGGGTAGAAGCATTTAGTTAATTTTCTAAGTGAAAGATTTTGGACTAGTAGTTATTGGGGCACATTTTGGTGTTTGGCTAAAGGATAAGATAAATGAATGCGAAAATGACAACATACTTTTAGTAGAACCTGTTCCGTACAATAATAGAATTCTAAAAAAAAATTTTTCAGATAAAAAAAATATTTTTATCTGTGAAAATGCAATTTTTTCTGAAAACACAACTAAAAAATTTTTTTTTGTTAAAGAAAAATCAATACATAAATTAGGCAAACATTGGGCAAGTGGTATAGGCTCCTTTGATAAACAACATATTTTAAATCATAGAAGTAAAAGATTTTTAATCACTGACGAAGATATTGAAGATATAGAAATAGAATTCATTGATTTTGATAAATTAATTGAAAAATATCAGATTAAATCTATTAAAAATTTACAAATAGATGTTGAAGGAGCTGAATTTGAAATCTTAAAGACAATTGATTTTGATAAAATAGATATTGAAACATTAGAATTTGAGGCCAAACATTTTGATGGAACTTTTTTTAAAGGTCCAAAACTTGAGATTGTTAAAGAAAAATTAACATTACATGGATTTGAAATTATTAAAATTGATAAAGAAAATATTCTCGCAAAAAAAATTAATTAAAAAAAAGGCCCAAATCGAGGGCCTTGAAAACAGTTTTTTAGAGGAATAAAATTGTTTTAGAATTGTTCCGACTCAGTAGAACCAGCCATTGCCGTAGTCGAGCTTTTTCCACTGCTAATCGTATTAGATACAGCATCAAAGTAAGAGGTACCAACCTCTCTTTGATGTTTTACACTTGTGTAACCATCTTTTTCACGAGCAAATTCTTGTTCTTGAATTTTTGAATATGCGGACATACCTTCTTTTTTATATTTTTCTGCAAGCTCAAAAATCGCAATATTTTGAGTGTGAAATCCAGCAAGAGTAATAAATTGGAATTTATAACCCATAGCACTAATTTCTTTTTGAAAAGAGGCAATTTCTGAATCTGACAAGTGCTTTTTCCAATTAAATGATGGTGAACAATTATATGCTAAAAGTTTACCAGGAAACTTTTCATGTATTGCATCTGCAAATTTTTTTGCTTCTTGCAGGTTTGGGGTAGCAGTTTCACACCAGATTAAATCCGAATACGGCGCATAAGCTAATCCTCGAGAAATTGCTTGTTCAATTCCGGCTTTAACATAATAAAATCCTTCTGGTGATCTTTCACCGGTCATAAAAGGTTTATCATTATCATCATGATCATTTGTAATAAGTTTTGCAGCATTAGCATCTGTTCTTGCTAATATAATAAGAGGAACATCAGCAATATCTGCAGCTAATCTAGCGGCTTTCAAATTTTTAATCATAGTGCTTGTTGGCACAAGTACTTTTCCACCCATATGACCACACTTTTTTTCACTTGCCAACTGATCTTCAAAGTGAACACCCGCA
This sequence comes from uncultured Pelagibacteraceae bacterium, assembly GCA_902635975.1. Taxonomy (GTDB): domain Bacteria; phylum Pseudomonadota; class Alphaproteobacteria; order Pelagibacterales; family Pelagibacteraceae; genus Pelagibacter. The sequence continues at coordinate 9,396 of CACPQC010000012.1, read as the reverse complement.
GCTCCAGCTTTAATAAATTTTTTTGCTAATTCAAATACATTTAATGGCCCTCCAAAACCTGCCTCACCATCAGCTATGATTGGAAGCATGTAATCTATTCTTTTTTCTTTTTTCATATCTCCATCTAAAAGTTCCATGTGTTGAATTTGATCAGCTCTAATCAAAGCATTGTTCATTGATTCAACTAATTTTGGAGCACTGTCGTATGGATATAACGATTGATCTGGGTACATTTCCCCAGCACTGTTTGCATCGGCAGCAACTTGCCATCCACTTAAATAGATTGCCTTTAAACCTGCCTTAGCATGTTGAACAGCGTGGTTACCTGACAAAGATCCTAAAGTGTTAACATAATTTTCTGTATTTAGAAGCTTCCATAATTTAACAGATTGTTGTCTGCATAAAGAGTATTCTATTTTAATTGAGCCCCTCAGCCTTTCAACTTCTTGTGGAGTGTAGTCCCTTTTTATTCCTGCAAATCTTTTTAAGTCATACGAAATATTTTCTGCACTCATTAGAGGAATCCTTTGATTTTAAAGTTATTTTAAGAAATGAATTTAGTGAAACTTAAAGATTTAATTCGAGTCTCTTGTAGAGTCGTTTAAATCGTTCATTCCACTAGAACCCCAATCACAATGATCATCTCTCATGTAAATCCCTCTTCTATTATGTCGAGCAAGATCCTCATGTCTTATAATTTGAGCTTCATTTTCAGTGTTTTTTAGTTTTTCGTCCATGTAAATCTTATAATTTACAGGATTTACAAAATCTACAAAAAAGTGTAAAAGTATTGTAAATGATAGAAAAAAATTGTAAAAATAAATTTACAAAATTTACAAATGGTAAATATGAGTCAAATTAATTTAAAAATTGGTCCAAAAATTAAGGCTTTTAGAAGACAACTTGGTCTTCAGGCCAACAAATTAGCTGAAGAATTAAATATTTCCCCTAGTTATTTAAATTTGATCGAGGGGGGAAAAAGGAAAATAGATGGAGATTTACTATTAAAAATTTGTGAAAAACTAAATATTGAGCTTTCTCAGCTTACCACAAAAACTGACTTAAATTTAGAAAACACTTTGTCTGAAATTCTAGATGATGAATTATTTGAGGATTTAGACATTTTAGGACCAGAGGTAAAAGATCTTGTTGGTACAAATCCAAAAATAGGAAAGGCAATAGTTAGATTGGGGGATATCCTTAAAAAGAAAGATCACGAACTTGTAAACAAAATAGAGAAAATATCTGGGAAGATTGTAGATAATAGAAAAAATTCTTTCCCTGGAGAGGTTATATCAGATTTTTTACAAGAAAATAAAAATTATTTCCCAAAACTAGAAGATTTTGCGAATAAGGTTTTTGATAAAGTTCAAAAAAACAATCGAACAAGATATATAGCACTTTGTGAGTACTTAAACTCAGAATATAATATAAAAGTGAAAGACGTTATACCTGAGGAAAATAAACCGTTTTCTAAGATTTTTAACAAAAATAAAAAAGAGCTTTTGTTAAGTGATTATAGTTCTTTAGAGACAAAAAAACTTCATGCAGCTGCTCAGATAGCTCAAGAGGGTGCAATTAAAGAAATAGAGGAATACTTAAAAAAATTTACTTTTCCATCTGAAGAATCAAAAAAATTGACTAAAGTAGCTTTACTAAACTATTGTGGTGCAGCAATTCTGATGCCATATAAACAGTTCCATTCTCAATGTAAAAAACTTAAATATGATTTAGAGCTATTACAAAATACTTTTGCAACTTCCTTTGAGCAAGTGGCTCACAGAGTAACGTGTTTACAGGATCCAAAATTACCTGGTATTCCATTTCATTTTCTGAGGGTAGATATGGCTGGAAATATTTCTAAAAGATTCTCTTTATCAGGAATTGAAATTCCAAGGTATGGTGGAGCGTGTCCTAGATGGAATGTTTATTCAGCATTAACTAGACCTGGTGTAATTCAAGCAGCTGTTAGTAAAATGAGTAATGGGGAAAAATACGTTTGTATTGCCAGGACCGTCGAAAAAGGTATCGGTAGATTTGGTCAATCAAAAAGTATTCTATCAATTGGCCTTGGATGTGAAGCAAAATATGCAAAAGATTTTATTTACACTGAAAATATAAACATTAACGATAAATCTACCGAAATACCAATAGGTGTATCATGTAGAACATGCGATAGATTAGACTGTTCCCAAAGAGCTTTTCCTCCTTTACATAAAAAATTTGATGTTGATATTAATTCGAGAGGTGTATCAGTCTATGTTGGAGATAAAAGTTAATAATAATGGTTAAGTTTATTGTTCCAGCAGTAGTTATTTTTCTTGTTGTTTTATTTTGGGAAAAAATAAACGAAGTAATTTATAAAAAATTCAATATAAAAATCAATTATATAATTTTAATATTATCAATATTAATTTTAGGAGTCATTTTTGCATTGTTATATTTTTGATCTATTATGTTTATAAATTTAATTAGAAAAAATTATGCTTAGTTATATATTACCTTTTTTATTTTTAATTTTAGTTGTTGTTTTTATTCATGAATATGGACATTATTATTTTGCAAAAAAATATGGAGTAGGTGTAACAGATTTTTCAATTGGTTTTGGAAAAGAAATATTCGGCTGGAAAGATAAATCTGGTACGAGATGGAAGATTTGTTGGATACCTCTAGGTGGTTATGTAAAATTTTTTGGAGATAGAAATGTTTTTTCTCAAGCTGATCAGGAGAAAATTCTTGAAAAATATAATGAAGATGACCGCCAAAAGTTATTTGTTCTAAAACCATTGTATCAAAGGGCATTAATTGTTTTCGGGGGACCATTAGCTAATTTTTTACTAGCTTTAGTTATTTTTTTTTCAATTTACACTTTTGTAGGAAAAGATTTTACTCCAGCAGCAATAAACGAAGTTCAAAAAGATAGTCCAGCAATGGTAGGTGGATTAAAGCAAAATGATATCATTTTAGAGATAGATGGTAATAAAGTTGAAAGCATTATGGATGTTTCTAAATTTATTACAATGTCCACTGCAGATGTTATAGATTTTAAGGTAAAGCGGTCTTATGATGAATTATTACTTAAAATAAAACCTAAAATGATTTTAAGTGAGGACAATCTTGGAAATAAAATCAATAAACGTATAGTTGGAATAAAGCTTGGTGCTTATAATAATGAAATAAATCATGTAAAATTAGGTCCCGCTCAGGCTATATATCACGCTGTACATGAAGTGTATTACGTGAGCATTTCATCTTTAAAATATGTTGGTGGAATGATTATGGGTAAGGCTGATACTTCTCAACTAGGTGGCCCAATTAGAATAGCAAAAATTTCTGGTCAGGTTGCTGAGTTTGGTATCTTGGCATTTATAAGTATGATGGCATATATTTCCATAAGTCTTGGCTTGGTAAATTTATTTCCAATACCAATGTTAGATGGTGGTCATTTGATGTTATACGCTTTCGAAAAGATTTTAGGCCGCCCTTTATCACAAAAAACTCAGGAGGGTTTTTTTCGAATCGGCCTATTTTTACTGCTATCTTTGATGTTTTTCACAACATTTAATGACTTAAAAGACTTAGGTTTGTTGAGTTAATTAAATTTATTAATTGATTTAAAACCCAATAAAATCAATACTTTTTAGCTATTTTACTATATGTTGTGTATAATTTTAAAAATAACACTAAAAAAAAGCTTGATTTATCAACACTTTTGATAAGAATGTACCTAACCATAAACCGGAGCTAAAATGAATAAAAAACAACTAATAGTCAAGCTTTCAGGAGCTTTAAATTTAAGTAAAGCTGATGCTGAAAGAACTTTTGACACAATTACCAACACTATTTTAGATGCTTTAAAAGGTGATGATCCTGTAAAAATTGCAGGATTTGGTACTTATAAAGTGGCCAAGAGAAAAGCAAGAGTTGGAAGAAACCCTAGAACAGGTGAGCAAATACAAATCGCTGCATCTCAAAAGGTAAAATTCTTGCCTGCAAAAGCTCTAAAAGAAGTATTTAATAAATAATTCTAAATAACAGCCTTAACGATTTTCTCGTTGAGGCTGTTTCTATATGCAGAATCTGCATATCCAATCCTCATAATCAACGTTAGTTTTTCCTAATTTTAAAAAATATACATCAAATTTAACAGGGAGGTCTTAATGACTAAATTTTTAAATAAGATAAGTGTGCCACTTATTAGTTTAATTTTTTTATTAAACATGAGTAGTGCAGGATATGCAGATTCAACTGTTTCTGCAGAAGTAGGGTTTATTTTTAATACTCTACTATTTTTAATGTGTGGGTTCCTGGTCTTTTTTATGGCTTGTGGATTTGCAATGTTAGAGTCAGGTATGGTTACATCGAAAAGTGTATCTGTAATCTGTGCAAAAAATATAGGTTTGGTATCTATTGGAGCAATTATGTTCTGGTTAGTTGGATACAACCTAGCATATGGTATTCCAGAAGGAGGATACATTGGAAAATTCATCCCATGGAGCGACGCTAGTAAAATAGATACTGGTTATGCAGATGGATCAGATTGGTATTTCCAAATGGTATTTTGTGTAACAACAGTTTCAATTGTTTCTGGAACAATGGCTGAAAGAATTAAATTATGGCCATTCTTTTTATTCGCAGCAATTTTAGCTGGTGTTATTTATCCAATTGTAATGGGTTGGCAATGGGGAGGCGGCTGGTTAGCTAAAGCTGGTTTCTCAGACTTTGCTGGTTCAACATTAGTTCACTCAACAGGTGGAGCAGCTGCTTTAGCTGGTGCTATAATTATTGGCCCTAGATTAGGAAGATTTACTAAGTCTGGAGCTCCGGCACCACTTAAACCTTTTGCAGCATCATCAATTCCATTAGTTACACTTGGTGTATTCATCCTTTGGTTAGGTTGGTTTGGATTTAATGGTGGTTCACAGTTAGCAATTGGTACTGCACCTGATGCAATTGCTGTTTCAAAAATATTTATAAACACTCTATTAGCTGGTGCAGGTGGTGTAATGGCCGCTGCAGCTGTCACTAGATTATCTGGTAAAACAGACGTAGTGCAAATGCTTAATGGATGTATTGGTGGCTTAGTTGCTATCACAGCAGAACCGTTAATGCCTTCACCTTTTGCTTCAATTTTAATTGGTGCTGTAGGAGGTATAATAGTTGTTTATGGTACGAAGATGTTGTTTGCTTTAAAAATCGATGACGTAGTCGGAGCCGTACCTGCTCACTTGTTTGCAGGTATCTGGGGAACTTTAATAGTTCCTGCTACAAACTCGGGTGCGAATTTCGGCACTCAGTTACTAGGTGTAATTTCAATAAATGCATTTGTGTTTGTTACTGCGTTTATAGTTTGGTCATTGATGAAAGCTACAATGGGTATCAGATTGAGTAAAGAAGCTGAGACTAAAGGAACTGATGTATCAGAGACTGGAGTTATAGCTTACTCAATTCGTGACTAATTGTTAACAATAACAATTATGGGGTTCTTCGCTCTCTGTATCTCCGCGATTACTCATCGGAGGACCCCTTAAATCTCTCTCTAGTTAGTTAAAAAAAAGTCCCCTTGCAAAAGGGGGCTTTTTATTTGTTGTCCTCCCACAATTTTTTATAGTCTAAGAAAGGAGACAAACCGTAACTTGAATTAATGTTGGTTAAATGAAGAGATAGGCTTATGATTGGTGAAATACAAACTTCATTTTCATAAATTTCATTAATGTATTTTTCAAAAGGATCATGGCGATCTAAGCAAGTTTTGTAAAAATTTTCCCAATATTTACTCAGTAAATTTTTACTTAACATAAATGTACATAGGGTCTTATTAATTGTTCTCCAATGTCTATTGCTACCAATCAAGATATTTGTTTTTTCATTATTCATATAAAGATAAGGGTAGTCTGCTGGGCACATAATTATGTCTTTTTTAACTTGTGAAGCTATTCTTTCATATGATGTAATCATTTCATCTAGCATTGTTTCAGAGTGAATATAATCATCCTCGATAAAAAAAATTAGATCATCACTTTGGTTTTTACCAATTTCAAAACTTTGGAGTAAGCTCGCTAAGTTAGAAAAAGTTTCTGTTTTTTCCTGTTTTTTAATTATGGATTTATATTTTTCATGATCTAATGGAATAATTTCAATATTTTGATCTTGAATTAATTTTCTAATTTTATCTAAGTTATCTTTTTTTGATTGATCATCAACAATAATTGTCTTGATTTTTATAACAGGATATTTATTGCGACAAACAGTTATTGCTTTGATTAATGAATTAATAGACCTTATTGAGTACTCAATTTTTGGTTGCTCAAACAATCTTTTCTTTTTTTGATCCCATATTTCTACCACTGTATTCATGCGTAACACAATTAATAACGACTTAACTTTTTTTGTAATTTTAACATTTCCAAGAGGTAATATTATCGATTTTTGATTAATAACTGAAAGTTGATCATTAAGTTCTTTTTCTAATGAAGGTGATACAAAATTATTTTGATCAATAATTTCGTAACCTAACAATCTTGCAAGTTTTATAAAAATTTTTTTCATTAATATAAAATATATGGTATAGATATTTATCTGATTATGACAATTAAATCATCTCAAACTCTTGTATCTGAAGCACTTAAAGAGATAAAAACTATTTCAACTGATGAAGCTCATGAAATGTCAAGTAATAACCAATGTAATTTAATTGATATTAGGGATATCAGAGAACTTGAAAAAGAGGGTAGAGTAGAAAATGCCAATCATATCCCTAGGGGTATGCTTGAATTCTGGTTAGATCCTGACAGCATATATTTTAAAAAAGGAAAACTAGATTTAAATAAAGAAATGGTTTTATTTTGTGCTGGGGGTTTAAGATCTGCATTAGCAGCAAAATCATTAAAAGATATGGGTTTTAAAAAAGTTTCTCATATAGACGGTGGTTTTGGTGCAATTAAGCAAAGTAAATTTAAAATTGTTTAAGAATTGTATTCATCTAAAGCATAATCAAGACGGTCTTGTCCCCAAAAAATTTTGTTATTAACAACAAATGTTGGTGCACCAAAAATATCTTTTTCAAAGGCATTACTGGTTAGGTTTTTTAGCATTTCTTTAATATCATTTCTTTCAATATCATCTAGAAATTTTTTTTTATTTAAGTTTGATTTTTCAATTATATTCTCAACAATTTCCTCATTAGAAATATCTAAATTATCTTTCCAATAAGCATCAAAACAATTTTCAAAGAATTTTTTTTTAAGATTTTTATCAACAACAAGATATCCCCTCATTAGATATAAAGAATTTATTGGAAATTTTAAATTCCATTTAAATTCAATATTATTTTTATCAGCAATTAATTCACAATCATTTTTCATATTTTTTAGTTTGCGTTCATTAAAAGCAGGTGGAGTTATCTTTCCAAGGTTATGTAGACCGCCAAGCAATATAGGCTTATAATTAATATTAAGTATGTTATCTTTATTTAATGAACTTAATCTCTTATAAGCTAGATAAGAATATGGACTTATAAAATCAAAATAAAAGTCCAAATTTTTAGTCATATAAACTGATGCTTTTTGCGTGAAATATTCTAATCAACCAATAAATAAATAAACCTAATGGCCCTATTAAATATGTAATTAATAGAGGAAAAATCATTAATATTTTATTAATAGAAAATTTCTGTGAGTCTTTGACAATCCAGCCACCTGTAAAGAGATTGATACAAATAAAATGTGTCCAAAACATCATAAGAAAAGTTTTATTAGAAAATAAGTCGGAGATATTATCTATACTCAGATAAAGACTAAAATTATTATTAAAAGGATAAGTATTTAAATAAGCTTTATATAGAATAAAAATATAAACCCCACTTAAAATAAAAATCGGAAAAATTGAGGTTACAAAATACCTACAAAAATAAGATTGAGGAAAAAAAATTAATACTAACCAAAAGGGCAAAACTCCTAAATTTACCCAATAATAGAGCATTTCAACTGTAAAATAGGTATAAATTTGTTCGATCATTTACAAATATATTATATTAAATCTTTTGATGATTCCCATAAGAAATAAAAAAAAAACTCTTCAAGTTACTGTTGAGGAAATGAGAAATTTTGCATTTGCTTATGTTGAAAAATATGCACCATCAAAACAGCAGCTTAAAACATACTTATTAAAGAAATATTTAAAGATTTCTGTGCCGAATGTAAAAAAACAAGATGTTAATAATTTAATCGATATCGTTTTGTCGGATTTAGAAAAAAACAGATTTATTAATGACAAATTTTATTCTGAAACTAAAGCTAAGAGTATGATTCGACGAGGAAATTCAATAAATAAAATAAGAAGTTATTTAATAGGCAAAGGTATAGAAGATAATTTTATCAAAGAAACAGTAAATAAAATTCAAGATGAGAATTCAGATCAAGATTTTTTTTCAGCAATCAAAGTTTGTAAAAAAAAAAGAATAGGACCAGCTAGAATAGATGATAATAGAACTTTATTTTATAAAAAAGATATTTCTTTATTAGCAAGGAATGGCTTTGATTTCGAAACTTCGAAAAAGGTAATGGATTTAAAAAAAGAAGATTATCTAAAAATTACAAAATTACTTTAACTTTTTATTTTTTTCGATTTTTACCAAGTAGTTAATTTTATTTTTAATATAATTTTTGACAAAAACGAATACTAATAATCCGAAAATTGAGACTGATACTAAAATGATAAGTATAATTCTTAATTGATCATCCATTATAAAATTCCTTTACTTTTTAAAATTAAACTTGGATTTTTAAAATCTTCCTTACCATACAAAATTTCATTACCATTAAAATCAGTAACGTTTCCCCCTGTATGCTTTAGAATTGCGTGACCTGCTGCTATATCCCACTCACAAGCTCTAGGCTCTGCAACATACCCATCAAATTCACCAGCAGCTATCACACAAAATTTTAACGAACTTTTCATTCTTACATATTTTTTAACATTTAATTCTTTATGAATTTTCTCAATTTCTGGTTTTATTTTATTAGAATAAGAAACAAATTTAATTTCATTTTTATTAAAATTTTTTTTTCCATTAAGTTTAACAGGTTTTCCATTAATTAATTCAAATGCATAATTCATCCCATAAGAGTAAAACATTCTATTTTTTGCAGGCGCATAAATTAATCCAGCTACTGGCCTTTTATCAATTATTAAACCAGCGTTAATAGTAAATTCATCTTTATTATTTATATAATCATAAGTTCCATCTATTGGATCTATTAACCAAAAATTTTTAAGGCTTTTTATTGATTTATTATCTGATGTTTCTTCAGAAATTATAGGAATATCTGGAGTAAGTTTTGATATCTTTTGAGATATAATTTTATTTACTTCTAAGTCACCATTGCTAACAGGGGT
>CACPQC010000011.1 GCA_902635975.1 uncultured Pelagibacteraceae bacterium | reverse complement strand
TTCTTTTTTTAAGGGAAAAAAAAAGAATATTAAGAATTTTTTATTGGATCAATTTTTTGTGTCCGGTATAGGAAATATTTATGCAAGTGAAATTTTATTTTTAAGTAATATAAATCCAGAGAAAAAAGTATCTTCATTAAATAAAAAGGATTGTGAAAAACTAATATTAAACTCTAAAAAAGTTTTGATTAATGCGATTGAGCAAGGGGGATCAAGTATAAGGGATTTTAAAAACACAGATGGTAAATCAGGAAATTTTCAAAAAAATTTTAAAGTTTATGAAAGAAATGGTTTAAGGTGTAAGCGATCTTATTGTAAAGGGGTAATTCAGAAAAAGAAAATTTCTAATAGGTCCTCTTTTTTTTGTAATATCTGTCAAAAATTATAATTATTTCATTGACCAAAATTAATTCTCAAGCTATACCCCTGCGCTTATGGCTAACACAAAATCAGCGATTAAAAGAATTAGAAGAATATCAAGACAAACCGCAGTTAACAGAGCTAGAAAAAGCAGATATAAAAATGCTTTAAAAAAGATGAATCTTTTAATTGATAGTAAAAAAAAAACAGAAGCACTCAAATTCTTACCCAAGTTGAATTCAGAATTAATGAAAATTGCTAAAACTGGCATAATAAAAAAACAAAACGCTTCAAGAAACGTCTCGAGAATTTCAAAAAAAATTAATTCAATTTAATTTGTATATTGCTGGTTGATTCAACTTAAGGCATACACCCTATGTATGTTTTAATTTTATTAATTCACAATATTTTGATTTAGTAAATTTCTAATATATTTTTTTTAGGAACTAATTTTGTAAATTTTGATACATAAAAAATTTTTTTGTCAAAGAATATTTTCGTAAAGATAAAAAAAAACACAATCCTAGATTTTATTTTTTTGGTTTTTTTTTTAATTATTTGTTGCAATAAACTTATGAATAGTTGTAACTAATCTTTCCTCAAAAATGAATAATACGTTTACAGAAAATAAGTTACCTGATTTAAAATCTGAAAAATTAAATTGGGAAATGGTTCAAGCGGATATGAAAAATAAATTAGGTATGGATATTTATGAAAGTTGGCTTAAAAAAATTGTTTTTGTAGAGGAATTTCATAACTACGTTTTATTATCTGTTCCTACAAGATTTATAAGAGATTGGATTACTTCTAGATATTTAGATCAGATTCTACAGTCATTAAAAAATCATAAAAAAGAAATCATAAGAATAGAGTTTAAAATAGACTCACAAAATTTAAAAAACCCAAAAAAAGAGGAAAACTTTAATCAATTAAAAAAAAGCGAAAATATTTCTTTTATAAAAGAATCCTACCTTCAATATAATAGAATTGACCCAAATAAAACATTTGAAAATTTTATAACAGGATCTAGTAATAAGTTAGCTTTCGAAGCTTCACTAAAAGTTTCAGAGAATGTTTCAAACTACAATCCTCTTTATATCTATGGAGGTGTTGGAATGGGTAAAACGCATCTTTTAAATTCTATTGGTTTTGAATTAAAAAAAAATAACACAGTAATGTTCATTTCAGCAGAGAGGTTTATGTATCAATTTGTTAAATCAATAAAATCTAATGATATGGTAAAATTCAAGGAATATTTTAGAAATACCAATGTCCTGTTGATTGATGATATTCAGTTTATGAATGGTAAAGAAGCAATGCAAGAGGAGTTTTTTCACACATTTAATGCTTTGAAAGAAAAGGGATCAAAAATTATTGTTTCTGCAGATAGGCCACCAAACAGGTTATCAAGAATTCAAGAGAGAATTAAATCTAGGTTTTCTGGAGGGTTAGTGGTTGATATACAAAAACCAGATTATGAGCTTAGAAAAAAAATTGTTTCAAAAAAAATTCAGGAATTTAATAATTTATATTCGGATGAGGTAAAAATTTCTAAAGAAATTGAGGATTTTATTAGCAAAGAAATTACAGCTAGCATAAGAGAATTAGTAGGGGCAATAAATAGAATTTTCTCTTTTTCAAGGATATATACTAAAGCTCCAAATATTTCAGAGGTTAAAGTTGTTTTAAAAGACTTGTTAAATCTCAATGAGAACAAAGTCACAATAGATCTTATACAGACGTTAGTTTGTAAATTTTTTAAAATTAGAAAGAACGAAATGTTATCATCCAGAAGATCTAGATATTTAGTAAGACCTAGACAAATAGGAATTTACTTAACAAAAATTTTGACATCAAAATCCCTTCCTGAGATTGGAAGAGAATTCTCAAATAGAGATCATACAACGATAATTCACTCTGTTAAGACCATCGAAAAGTTGAAGGAAAAAGACCAAACGATGGTAGAAAATATAAATAAATTAAAAAATCAAATATTATATAATAATACAGAAGATGAAATTTAATGTAAATCAACAAGATTTTCAACAAGCTTTAAATTATTGTCAAGGGGTAATAGAAAAAAGGAGTACACTTCCAATTTTGTCTAACATACTTTTGAATGCTCAAAGTTCAAATCTCACGGTAACGGCTACAGATTTAGATTTGATATTTACTCATCAAATAAAAAATGTCGAAGTTTTAGAGGAAGGAACAACCACAACAACTTCGTCTACATTGTATGATATTGTAAGAAAACTTTCCTCTGGAAAAAAAATTAATCTAACACTTAATGAACAGAGTAAATTACACTTGCAGTCAGAAAAATCTAATTTCAATCTTAATTGTATGAGTGCCTCGGAATTTCCTATAACCGGGGAAAACTTTAATCAAGATGTTTTTGTTATCAAATCTAAACAACTTCTTAAACTTTTGAATAAATGTAAATTTTCTATTTCAAATGATGAAACTAGACATTATTTAAGCGGCATTTATATCCATAAAACTGAATTTGAAGATAAAAATTATTTAACAGCAGCAGCAACTGACAGCCACAGGATGTCGATATCTAAAATTAGATTAGATAAAGATATAGTTTTCGAACCCATAATATTACCAAAAAAAACTATTTTTCAATTATGCTCTCTATTAGATAATTATGATGGCGATGTAAAAATATCTAACGTTAAATCAAAAATTAAATTTGAATTAAACAATAGTGTTTTAATATCAAAGTTAATTGATGGAAAATTTCCTAATTATATACAGGTCATACCAAAAAATAATCAAAAAAAGTTAGAAATAGATTTAAAACTTTTTTTAAATTCAGTTGATAGAGTAGCTTCAATTTCACTAGATAAAAAAGATGGAGTTAAATTTAGTTTAGAAAAAGATATTTTAAACTTATCAGTAAATAATACAAATAGTGGAGATGGGAAAGAAACATTATCGGTAAAATTTGATCATGACTTAGAAATTAGTTTTAATTCGAGGTACTTAATTGATATTGCATCACAATTAGATGGAGAAAAAGTTGAAATATATTTTAATGACAGTGGCTCACCTGCGTTGATTAAAGATCCTGGTGATTTTGATAGTATATTTGTCGTTATGCCAATGAAAGGTTAACACAGTAAATCGAGTTCAGCATAAATACAGTTTTCTAGATTTTTTAGAAACTCATCTTTAGACATACCAGCGTGTATGGGTTTTAAAATTGAAATTGTTATTGTTCTGTTATTATTCTTAATTCCTCTCTTTGGCCAAACATATCCCGAATTGATTGCAACTGGTTGGCATGTAATTTTTAATTCCTCATAAATTCTAGATACACCTTTTTTAAAAGGCGGACGTTCATCTGGTAAAACCCTCGTCCCTTGTGGAAAGATTATTAATGGTCTTTCAGTATTTGTTAATTTTTCAGAAATATTACCAAAAAAATCTAAATTATCTTTAGAAATTTTGTTTCTTTTGATTGAAACAGACCCAATTTTTTTTAAATACCAACCAAAAATTGGAATATAAGTTAGTTCTTTTTTGAGAATAAAAATTGGAGAATTAAATATAGTCTGTAAGTAAAAAGTTTCAAACATAGACTGATGAGATGCAGCTATAAAAAACTTTTCACTCCTGATAATATTTTCTTTACCTTTTACCTCAATTTTGGTATTCAAAAAAAATCTTAGACAAATACTTGTCCAATAACCCATTATTTTGCCACCAAATAAAGCAATTTTTTGTGGAAAAAAAAATGACGGTAAAAAGATTAATGAGATAATTAATATTCCACTGAAAAAGCAAGTTGAAAATAAAAAGTTTCTAATCATCTTTCAAAAGCTAAATAAAATCTTTATGCCTTTGTCTCTTTTTAATAACTTTAATTTTAGATCCCTTTATCAGTAGTTCAATTGGTTTTGGCCTCAAGTTATAATTTGAGCTTAGAGACATACCGTATGCACCCACATCGCATATAACAACTATCTCATTTTCTCTTAATTCTTGAAATTTTTTTAAATTTAAAAAACTATCTGTGCTCTCGCAGATTGGTCCAACGAATTCGTGATTTTCATTAGATATTTTATTGTTCTTTAATGAGGGCATTATTCTATGAATTGCACCGTATAAAGCTGGCCTCATTAAATCATTCATTGCAGCGTCTAAAATGATGAATTTTTTTTTTCCACTTTTTTTAATATAAATTATTTTGCTAATTAAAGTACCAGTGTTTCCTATGATAGACCTACCAGGCTCAAATATTATTTTAGATTTGTGTTTTTTCAAAAATTTTTTAATTACTAAGCGGTACTTTTTATAATCTAGACTTTTTTGTTTATTATCATAGGAAATGCCCATTCCACCTCCTAGATCGATAAACTCAAATCTATATTTAATTTTTTCAAGTATTTTTGAAATAGACTTAAGCATTTTTTCATAAGGTTTGTGATCAAGAATTTGACTTCCAATATGAACACTTAAACATTTTAAATCAATATTATTTGAATTTTTATAATTATTTATAAGTTTAATAAAAATTTTGCTATTAACTCCAAATTTATTTTCCTTTTTACCAGTGGAGATTTGACTTAAAGTTTTTGCATCAGTATTGGGATTTAATCTAATACCAACTTGTATTTTCTTTTTTTTTAATTTTGCAATTTTTTCAATTTGTTTAACTTCACTCTCTGACTCAGCATTAATCAAAAATATATTTTTATTAATAGCATATTTAATCTCATCAAAAGTTTTGCCAACTCCAGAAAAGACTATTTTTCTTGGGCTAATTCCAGCTTTAATAGCCATCATTAATTCTCCCATAGAGACCACATCAGCTCCAAGACCAAATTTCTTAATTTCTTTAATTAAATTAACATTAGTATTAGATTTAACCGCAAAGCATATCAATGGAGAAAAAGATCTAAAACTGTTTTTGAAATTATTGATATTTTTTTTTAATTCTGAGTAAGAATAACAGTATGTGGGTGTTCCGTATTTCTTAGCTATATAATCAACTTTCACATTTTCAATAATGAGCTTTTTTTTCAAATATTTCATTAGGATGTCTTAATAATTTTATTTTGAATTATTGATCTATCTAAGAATCCTTTATATTCTGGGTCACCCTTTTTTCCACATGAAATTAAAAAAGTTATGAAAATTAAAGTTAAAAATAATTTTTTTTTCATTTTTGTTTTTTATAGTTCATTATCATTTTTTTTATATTTACAAAAGATGTTCCACCGTACGATTTTTTTGTTTTTACTGAGTTTTTTAAATCAAATACTTTTAAAACATCTTTTGTTAATTTTGGCTCAATCATTCTTAATTCTTCTAGAGTTAATTGATTGAGTCTCTTCTTTTTCTTTTCTGCAAAATTGACTATTTTCGCAGTTTTCTGATAAGCTTTCCTAAAAGGCATCGAGTGATTTGTAACAAGATAATCAGCTAAATCTGTAGCGGTGATATAACCATAGCTTGCAAGTTCCAACATTCTCTTTTTGTTGGGGCTTAAGTTTTTAAGAATTTCATCAAATATTTTTAAACAATCTAACAATGTATCAAAAGATTTAAAAATTATTTCTTTATCATCTTGAAGATCTTTAAAATAGGACAATGGTAAGCCTTTCAAAATTGTTAGCATAGCAATGAGATTTCCATAAGAAAGCCCTGATTTTCCTCTTATGAATTCTAAAAGATCTGGATTTTTCTTTTGAGGCATTATTGATGAACCTGTAACTACTTTATCAGATAAATTTATTAGCTTGAAACCGTCTGAGTTCCATATAATTAGCTCCTCGGCAATTCTAGAAATATGCATAGAGCAGATAGATACACTAAATAAAAAATCTAAAACGAAATCTCTGTCAGAAACTGTATCAATCGAGTTTTTTGTTGGCCTTTTAAAGCCCAATTTTCTTGAGGTGTAATTTCTATCAATGTTGAAAGATGTTCCTGAAAGTGCAGCAGCACCTAATGGATTTTCACTCAAACTTTCTAAATTATTAGAAAATCTTTTTTTATCTCTCTCAAACATTTCAATATAAGCCATTATGTAATGTGCAAATGAAATTGCCTGAGCATTTTTGAGATGTGTGAAACCGGGCATGATAGTATCTATATTTTTTTCGGCTAACTTTAATGAACTTTTAATTATGCTATCTATTCTAGTCATAATTTTTTTTGAGGCAGATCTTATCCAAATTTTAAAATCCGTAATTATCTGATCATTTCTTGATCTTGCTATATGTAGATAACCCGCATCATCCCCAATAATTTGAAAAAGTCTTCTTTCAATATTTAGATGAATATCTTCGTGTCTCTCATTAAATTGAAATTTTTTTTTGGTAATTTCTTTTTCAATCTTATTAAGGCCATAAACAATTTTATTCTTAATTTTAAAAGAAATTATCTTTTGCCTGAATAACATTTCTACGTGTGCTATAGATGCAGCTATATCCTCTCTGTAAAGTCTTTTATCTATATTTATGGAACTACCAGCTTTTTGAAAAATTGGAGAGATATTTGTCTTAATTCTAGCGCCCCATATTGCCTGGTTGTTTTTATTTTTTGTCATGATAATTAATTATACCTTTTTAGCATGAGAATTTTAATAATATTTATTTTTTTAATTTCTAATTCAGTTGCAAACGAGATAACTAATATAAAAAATCTAGTTATTAACAAAGAATTAAAGAAATATGAAGATTTAACATTCCTCAACTCTAAAAAAGAACAGATAAACTTAAATGATTTTAAAGGAAAATTAATCTTACTGAATTTTTGGGCGACTTGGTGTGGCCCTTGTAAAGAAGAAATGCCTTCTCTAGATTTATTAGATAAAAAAGCCAATTTAGATAATCTAAAGATTTTTCCTATAAATGTTGGTCAAGAGAGTGAAGGAAAAGCCATAAATTTTTTTAATGAGCTTAAAATTAAAAATTTAGATATATATTTTGACTCACCAATAACTCTGGCCAAAAAATTTGGTTTAAGAGGTATACCTACCACAATTTTATTAAATAAAGATGGACTTGAGTTTGCAAGAATTGTCGGATCAATAAATTTTGAAAATGAAGAATTTATAAGATGGTTAAGTAATTTTAATTAATTTTTAAAAAAGTAAGCAAAAGTCACTAATGCTATAACAGCAATAAATTGTAACAAAACTCTTAACTGCATTAATTTGTTGGAATATTTTTTGCTTGTTTTGCCTCCTTTGAATAAAGTACCAATTCCAAGGATAAGGACTATTCCAACTGCCATTAATAAAGTTAACGATATTACTTTTACTAATACTCCAGAAATCATATATTGAAATACTGTAATCTGTTTTTAAAATAAAAAAACATAAATTATATGATATGACATTTTGCCTAAATTCAACAATTATTAGACCAGAAAATAATTTGGAAATTAAAAATGCTATAATTTTACTACACGGTTATGGAGGAGATGGAAAAGATATAAGTACGCTCTCATTAAATTGGAAAAGACATTTACCAAATACTATATTTATTTGTCCAGACGGCCATGAGACATGTCCAATTAACCCATTAGGCTTCCAGTGGTTTGATTTAACAAAAAATGATCCCAGTTATATCTTAGATGAGTCCATAAAAGCTGAAAAAGTATTAAATAAATTTATAATTGAAATAAAAGAGGAATTTGATTTAGAAAATAATAAAATTTGTTTATCAGGATTTAGCCAAGGTTGTATGATGGCTATTAATCTAGGCTTAACCTCTGACAAAGAATATAATAGCATTATTGGTTTTTCAGGAAAAATTATAGATCAAGAAAATTTAAAAAACAGAAAAAAGGCCTCTACAAATACATTATTGATCCATGGTGATCTGGATCAAGTAGTTCCAGCTAACTTTTTGCTTGAAGCAAAAGATTTTTTTATAAGGAACAACATTCAAATTGAAACTCATTTAATCAAAGGCTGCGACCATCATATTCCTATTCAGGCATCAAGTATAGCATTAAATTATATTCTTAAAAAATTTAATCTTGCCTAAAGATTGAAATATTTTTTTTAATAAGCTATGTTTTCTTAATGAACAATTTTATTGACAGAGACGTTTCTTTGGAAAAATGCCCAGCATTAGTATTAAATGCCGATTATAGGCCTTTAAGTTATTATCCTTTATCTTTATGGTCTTGGCAGGACACTGTTAAATCTGTATTTTTAGATAGAGTAATTATAGTAAGCACTTATGACAGAGTAGTTAGAAGTCCATCATTTAATATGCAATTGCCAAGCGTTATTGCATTAAAAGATTATATTGTGCCACAATCACAACCAAGTTTTACAAGATTTAATGTTTTCCTTAGAGATAAGTTTTCATGTCAATATTGTGGAAGTGGTGAAGAGCTTACCTTTGATCATTTATTGCCTAGATCTAAAGGCGGAGAGACAAATTGGGATAACGTTGTTACAGCATGTTCAGCGTGTAACGTAAAAAAAGGTGGAAAATTACTAAAAAAATCTGGAATGAAATTATCTAGCTATCCTTATCGACCTACGACAGAAGATTTACATCGTAACGGAAAAAATTTTCCCCCAAATTACTTACATAAAAGTTGGATGGATTATTTATATTGGGATGTAGAGTTGGAAGCTTAAAATTTAAACTTTTTCTGAAATACGGATTGCGATCTTTGACCCAGTTTTTATTATTTTATCCATAATTGAATATAATCCTTTTTTTGTAGCACCTTTTTCGTATGCTATATCTTTGTGATGTAGTTCATCCTCCCTAAATTTAATAATTTTTTTCTTCAAACTTTTTTCCTCAGGACCAAGTTGATTTATCTGATCTTGGTAATGTTCGTCGATAACTTCTTCAACAGAAGCGGTACATAGCATAGCTGCTTTTTTTCCAAGAATTGTTGAACCAAAGCCTAAGCCTAATCCAAGAAGATCCCATAATGGTAAAAATTTTGTTGGCTCAATATCTCTTTTTTTAATCTCGTTTTCAAAAAATTGACAATGCTCAACCTCATGTACCTTCATGTCTTCAATTGTTTTTTTTAGATTTTCATCTTTTACGATTGTATTCAACGCTAATAGTTGACCTTCATAAATTTTGACTGCACCCCTCTCTCCAGCATGATCAACTCTAATAAATTCTTCAACTTTATTATTTTTTTTTTTCATATTTAGTATAAATTTTTGTAAGTGTTATAATAAATAATAAACTAATTACAATATTAATAGTAGTTAGTGATAATCCAAAAATTCTAAATGTCACATCTTTACAGCTAATCACTCTTCTACTTAATTGGTTTAGCAAATCCTCCTTCGTTATATTTTCTGAGAAGTCTTTAGCCGTACAAACAGTAGATTCTTTAAAAATGCCATGTTCAATACCTAAATGATATAAAGAAATTGTAAAAGAAAAAACAAAAGTAAGTAATAACAATACAATGAAGAATTTTTCATTTTTTTTTAATATTAATATTACTAATGTTAAAATAATGCTTAAACCATAAGGAATTCTCTCAATTAAACATAGGTTACATGGTTGATGGCCAAGAACATACTCAATAAAATATGCACCAATTAGCGCAGCAAAACTAAACAGAAAAATTATTTTTAAGTAAGTTCCAGAATTTAGGTTAAACATGAGATTTAAAAATTAGATAAATTATTAATCCAATAATAACAATCAAAATTCCAATTATTGTAAACCATTTTGACCCATGTTTATTCATAAATTCATTGAATAAATCTCCAAATTTATAAGAAAGATATGACACTATGAAAAATCTTAATCCTCTTGAAATTAAACTTATAAAAATAAAGATTAAAAAATTAAACCCTATCAGACCGCTTGCAATGGTAAAAACTTTATAAGGAAGAGGGGTAAAACCAGCTAAAAAAAGTATTCCTAACCAGGCATAAAAACCCTCACTATTAAGTAAATTTTCTTGAATATTTGATAATTTATTTTCATAACCATAAAAATTCATAATGTGTGCACCAAATTCAAAAAAGAACGCTCCAATTAAATAGCCAAGCATACCGCCCATAACTGAAAAAATTGTAGTTATAAGAAAGATTTTAATGAAATCATTTTTTTTTGATATCACCATTGGAATAACCATTACATCTGGAGGAATAGGAAAAAATGAACTTTCAATAAATGAGACAACTGCTAAGTAATATTTAGAACTTTTATGACCTGCTAAATCTAAACATTTTTTGTAGAGACTTTTAAACATTTTTTGGTTTTAATATAATTTCAGTTCTTATACTATTTAATAAATTATTAAATAATTAGGGGCGAATGGCGGAATTGGTAGACGCGCACGACTCAAAATCGTGTTTCGCAAGAAGTGAGAGTTCAATTCTCTCTTCGCCCACCATATTATGGAATTAAGTAAATTAAATAGTTTAGTTGAGCTTTTTTTTAAAAAAAGTCATCAAATACAGTCTCGGTCTGACAAACCGTTTTTAAGATGGTTAAAAGATAATAAAAAAGGATTTTTATCTTGGAAAGAAGTTACACAAAATATTCAGATTTTGTCAGAATACTTAAAAAATAATTTATCCAAAGGTGATAGGTGTGTCTTATTATCTGAAAATCGTCCAGAGTGGTTAATCATAGACCTTGCAGTTATGAACGCAGGAGGTGTTACTGTACCTTTATTTACGACTTATGCAGAAAAAGATTACGAGTATATTTTAAATGATTGTAAGCCAAAAATATGTATTGTTTCAAATAACACACAATTAAATAAGATTAAAAAGTTTGTTACGAATGAAATAAAAGTTTTATCAATTGAAAATATTAGTGATAAAATTGAAAGTGTTGAAAATATTCTGGAAAAAAATAATTCAAAATCTGAATTGGACTTTAACAAAAATTTAGAAAGGAAAAATCTTGCATGTATAATTTATACATCTGGAACAACTGGAAATCCTAAAGGTGTAATGCTTAGTCATGGAGGTATCTTATCGAATTGTGAGGGTGCTCAAGAGATCTTAAAATCACTAGTTACGAAAGATACACCGACTTTTTTGACTTGGCTGCCATTATCTCACTCATACGAACATACAGTACAATATGTTCAGATTTTATTGGGAGCAAAAGTGTTTTACGCTGAAAGTTTAGAAAAATTATTACCAAACATAGCTACTGCGAAGCCCACAATTATGACAGCAGTTCCAAGATTTTATCAAAATCTATTTAGCAAAATTTCCTTTAATTTTTCTAAGCAAAAAGGTTTGAAAAAAAAATTAATAAATAAAACTATTTTTCTTGGAATAAAAGCTTTAAATAAAAAAAAACTTAATTTTAATGAAAAAATTGTCAATTATTTATGCGAAATATTGGTGAGAAGAAAAGTCAAAAATCAGTTTGGTGGTAAGCTAAAAGCTTTTGTTTCTGGAGGAGGTGCTTTGGACCAAAAAATTGGAGAATTTTTAAATTCCATAGGTTTGCCAACACTACAAGGATATGGTTTAACAGAAACATCACCAGTTGTGAGCTGCAATATCCCTGGAAAAATAAAGATAGAAACCGTCGGTCCACCTTTTAGAACTAATGAGGTCAAAATTGCCAAGGATGGTGAGATTTTGGTTAAAGGTGAAAATGTAATGCTTGGTTATTGGGGTATGGAAAAAGAAACTGATGAGATTTTAAAAGACGGTTGGTTACATACAGGCGATATTGGTGAAATTACAAGTGAAGGAAATTTAAAAATTACTGATAGAAAAAAGGAAATTATAGTTAACCTTGGTGGAGATAACATTTCTCCAACTAAAATTGAAAATTTATTATGTCTTAATGATAAAATTAAACAAAGTTTTGTATATGGTGATAAAAAAACTTATTTAGTTGCATTAATTGTAACCGAAAGTGAAGAAAATAAAAAAGAAATTGAATTTTATTTAGAAAATTTAAATAAAAAATTATCATTAATAGAAAAAGTAAAAAAATTTAAGTTAATTAAAGAAGAATTTACAATTGAAAATGGAATGTTGACGCCAACTTTAAAGTTAAGGAGAAAAAAAATTTTAGAAAAATATAAACAAGATTTAGAAAAACTTTATTAAAATTGTTTAAATATTAGGTTATAAAGCGCATAAACATTAACTTTTTTTGCATGAAAAATATTTTAAAATTTTTTTGGTTTTAATTTTTTCAATTTAATTTTTAACTTTAATTAAATAATTGACATAACGTGTATAAAAAAATAAAAATAACCTAATGACGAATCATTTTGATTCGTTTAACTAAAAAGGGAGCTAAAGATGCCTAAGAGAAGAAAAAAAGCAAAGAAGGCTAAGAAAAAAGCTAAGAAAAAAGCTAAAAAAAGAAGAAGAAGATAATAACTTAGTATTCTTTATTAAAAACGCTTCTCATAACGATATACGTGTGAGGGGCGTTTTTTTTTAATCGTCTAATTGTTCGACTTCATCAGATATAGGTTCTTCACTTTGAATTTTGGAAGTTTCGTTTTTTTCTTCTTTGATCTCAGTTTTATTTTGAGGATTCAGATTTCTTTTTAAAGCTTTATCTAATTTTTTTTGTGTATCTTCTAACGATACATTAAGTATTATTTGAAATTCTGTTAGAATTCTCTCGTAAGCTTTTTCAAATAGCTGTCTTTCCGAATAAGATTGATCGACCATTAAATCATCACCTTTATTTAAATCTCTTACTACCTCAGCTAATTCATAAATCTTTCCGGAAGAAATTTTTGCTTCATACTCTTGGGCACGCCTACTCCACATCGACCTTTTAATTTTAGGTTTACTTTTTAAAATCGAAATACACTTATTTACTTGATTAATTGTAGCGAGGGGTCTTAAATGAGATTGTTTGTTAACAGGAACCATGCCATTAGCTTTATCTTTTTCAAATTTGATTATGTATGTCTCTACATCAATTCCACCAATATTAATTTTTTTAAATTCAGATATTTGACCAACTCCGTGTTTAGGGTAAACCACATAATCTTTAATCTTATATTCTTTTTTTGCTGTTTCTTGTTTCTTTACTTTTTTAATTTCTGGTTTTAATTCATTGCTTTTTGGAATTCTTAAAGTATCTGATTTAATCTCGGGTTTTTCATTTTTTTTTTTTATTTTTATTTTTGTAATTTTTTTAACTTTAGCAATTTTAATAATCTTCTTTTGTTTAGATTTTGTTTTTATTTTTTTAACCTTTTTAACTTTACTAGCGCTAATTGATTTTATTATTTTTGTTTGTGGTTTAGTTTTTTTTTTAAAGGTTTTCTTTAAAATATTTTTCAAACTTATTTTGCTCATCTTTATATTTTTCATGATCCAAGGGGGGATCTTTTTTTTCGTTTATGTTAGGCCAGATATCTGCATATTTTTTGTTTATCTCTATCCATTTTTTACTATCAGGCTCGGTGTCAGCTTTAATGGCATCAACAGGGCACTCTGGTTCACAAACGCCACAATCTATACACTCATCCGGTTTAATTACAAGCATATTTTTTCCCTCATAAAAACAATCAACAGGACATACATCAACACAATCCATTAGTTTACATTTAATGCAATTTTGATTAACTATATATGTCATCAGGAATTATTTTTTATTTTCTCTTTGATATCTCCCATCAATTTATTGTCAATATACAATAATCCAGCAAGTCGTCTCATTAAGCTTGTTTCATAAATGTCAGCATCTTTATTAGAGTAGATAATTCGCCATAATGTTTCTATAATTTTAATTTTGTCACTTTCTTCCATATTTTTTACTTCTTTAGTAAATTCTAAGATTTGATTAGCTTTGGCCTCAATTTTTTTGCTTTCAATAATAATTTGTTTTACATTATCTTTATTTGCTCCTAAGTTTAAAAGAGTTTCTTCTATAATTTTTTCTTCTTCAATAGTAAAATTTTCATCAATTTTTGCAGCATGAATTAGTAGTGCAGCTATTTTTAACAGATCATTTTTTTGATTATTACTTTTTTTGAAAAACATAATTTATCTAATTAAAATTCAAATCTTTTAAAACTCCAAAAGGAGTTTCTTTTAAAATTTTTTTATTTTGTTTTTTAAAATTCTTTTTAGGCTTGTATCTAAAAAATGTATCGTTCTCCCTATCAATAATCTTATAATTCATACTTATGAGAAGCTTTTTAAAACTTTCTTTATTACATCCTAATAAGTTTAACATTTCTGGTATCATTTTAATTTCTTTGTCCTTTTCAGAGTTAGAATTAATTATTTGCATAAATAGCCTTTCTAGAATGTCGATTCTAACATAAATGTTATCAAATTTTTCAAACCCACAAAGTAGCATGAAGTTTTTATTTTTTATTTTATCATCATTTATAAAATTCAATCCAAATGTCGGCGGGTTGAGATTAAAATATTTTTGATGATAATTTTTCCACAACAAGGTTCTTAGTGAAACTGGTTCTGGTTTAATTAATTTATGTAAAAAAATATGATATCTTCCGAACTTAACCCCAAGATCTCTTAAAATTTTTCTCTCATTTTGTTCTAAGTTTTTTAAGTAGTCAGCGACTTGATCTCTTTTTAGAACACCATTATTTTCATAGAGTTGATAGGCAAGTGCCTTTATAGAAGAATTTTTTTCTTTTAAAAATTTAAGATCAATGAGACTTTTTAATGTTGTATTTATTTTATTCCCAAGCCACTTCGTTAAATAGTTTGTTAGTTTCTGCCTTTGATCTTGTTCTAAAATGTCGTCTACTATTAATTCAATTTTTGGGTTTAAGTAGTCTTTACCTGGCATTAACCTTCCAATTTTGAATTTTTGCCAATATATTCTAAAATCATTATTCAGTTCAACCAACCCAGTCTCAACTATGGATTGGATTCTTTTCTCTAGTTCAGGACCTACTGTCTGACGAGCAGCCTTTTTGAGAGATTTAATGTCAGTTTCTAATGCACCTTTTTTTAAATCAAGCTCTAATTTAAGACCATTAATTTTTCCAATGAACTGATTGTCAATCATAACATCATTATTTTTTAAAATTTTGGTCTCAAATTCCATATCTTGTTTTAGACCTCTTGCTAGAACACTTGCACGTTTATCGATAAAAGTTTTTGTAAGTTCTTCATGTAATCTGTCTGAAAGTTTATCCTCTAATAATTTCGTTTTTTCTATCCAATAATTTTGATTCTCAACCCAATTATTTTTATTCGAAACATAAGACCAAGTTCTTACATTTGCAATTCTATTTGATATAGAATCTACATTTCCGTCTAATTTATCAAGTTTTATTAGCTGAAGTCGCATATATTCATCTGTAATTTTTCCTTTTTCACTATTCAAATATTTAAAAACATTTGAAATCACCTCATAGTGATTACCGTAAGTTTTTTTGACAAAGTCTGGTATTTGACAACATTCCCATAAAAGTTTTAATTTTCTTTCAGTAAATTCAAAATTCTCTAGATTTTTATCTCTCAAAAAAAATTTAAGAGCTTTTTCATCTTCACATTCACGTATCTTTCTTAACCATGTTCTACTAGGTTTTTCTTCAAGAGATTTTAAAAATACTGTAGGATTATTAAAATTAAGGCCTGAATTACGCCAAAATAGAAACTGAATCTCTTCAAATTTATGATTTTCAAGTAATTCAACTTCTTCAGCACCAATTTCTTTACAATCACCAGTTATTCCAAAATTACCATCATTTAAATATCTGCCTGCTCTTCCAGCAATTTGCCCAATTTCTGATAAATTTAATCTTCGTAATTTTCTTCCATCAAATTTTTTTAAATTAGAAAAGTAAATATGATCTAGATCCATATTTATTCCCATACCAATAGCATCTGTTGCAACTAAAAAATCTACATCATTTGATTGATAAAGCTCAACTTGAGCATTTCTGGTCTTTGGGCTTAAGGAGCCCATTACAATTGCTGCTCCACCCTTTTGTCTTCTTATGAGTTCCGCAATAGCATAAACTTCTTCAGCTGAGAAAGCTATAATTGCAGTTTTTCTATTTATTCTTGAAATCTTTTTATATCCAGCATATGTAAGTTTAGATAGTCTTTTTCTATTAATAAACTCAATATCATCATCCAATTTTGAAATGATATTTTTGATAGTATTAGATCCCATAAACATGGTAAGCTTATTACCCCTTAAATTTAACAATCTGTCAGTAAAGATATGCCCTCTTTCATGATCTGCGCACATTTGAATTTCATCAACTCCAACAAAATCTAAGTGTTTATCAATCGGCATTGACTCAACGGTGCATAAAAAATATTTTGCATTATTAGGAATAATTTTTTCCTCACCTGTAATTAGAGCAACCTTATCTAAGGCGGTTTTTTGAACTACCTTATCATATACCTCCCTTGCTAATAATCTAAGAGGGAATCCAATCATTCCATTTTCAAAAGAAAGCATAGTTTCAATAGCTAAATGAGTTTTGCCCGTATTTGTTGGGCCAAGCACGGCTGTAATTTTATTTTTGTTCATTCCTATTTTTAGTATGTTTAAATTTTTATCTACCAGATGTAGTTGGTGTTAAAGAACAAAGATGGACTAAAACATGACCGAATCGGAGTATAAAAAGTTCTCATTTTAACTAATAACTTTATTTATTTTAGTATACTTAATTTTTATCGATAATTAAAAAGTTATTTAAGATTTCTTAAGAATTTTCCAAACCCCAGTAGCAGAGGTAATAATTTTATCATTACATTTTAATTCACAAAATAAAAAAACTAATGTTTTTGTCTTCTTAAGAATTTTGACATTACCTATTATTTCATCTCC
Source organism: uncultured Pelagibacteraceae bacterium (assembly GCA_902635975.1). Lineage (GTDB taxonomy): Bacteria > Pseudomonadota > Alphaproteobacteria > Pelagibacterales > Pelagibacteraceae > Pelagibacter. The sequence goes on along the minus strand of CACPQC010000011.1, from coordinate 10,116 downwards.
AGTTTTTGATGGCCCAATAAACTTCAAATCTAAAGATATTGTGACGCAAGGTGCATTTTCTGCACATCTATGTGCCGCAGTTCCTGCTCCTGCATCTACTAAAGCTGATAAATAACCACCATGAGTTATACCTGCTGCATTTAAATGATTTTGGTTAATTGTTGATTTAAATTCATATTCAGTTTCGGAAATATTTCTAAACAAAACTCCACCATTATGTTTCATAAATCCTTGTTGGATACTAATTTGCTGGAAATCTTTAGACATAATCTTATTTTTATAATACAAAAGTTAAAATTAATAGAATTATTAAGATAATGATAAAAAAATATATCACGGATTTTTGAAGAGATGTTTTCAACAACCAATTTAACATATTCATTATCTTTATGGTGCGCCTGCTAGGAGTCGAACCCAGAACCTCCTGGTCCGTAGCCAAGCGCTCTATCCAATTGAGCTACAGGCGCATTTTAAATTTTATTTATTATTCTATATCATTTTTTAGTATATTTTAATGCTAAGACAAATTTAAATTATTATGAATAATTCATTGAATGATGTTGTAATTATAGAAGCTGTTAGAACACCGATTGGAGCTTATAAAGGATCTCTTAAAGAGTTAAGTGCTGATAAGTTGGGATCAATTGTTATCAAGGAAATTTTAAGAAAAAGTAAATTGGACAAAGATGATATTGATGAGATAATTATGGGCCAAGTACTTACAGCTGGTGGTGGTCAAAATCCTGCAAGACAAGCAGCAATAAACGCAGGTATAAATATCTCTAAACCAGCACATATAGTTAATCAAGTTTGTGGATCCGGACTTAGAGCTGTAATCTCAGGATATCAATCAATTAAATTAGGAGAGGCAAAAAATGTAATTTCGGGTGGCCAAGAAAATATGTCATTAGCTCCACATTCTATTTTTTATCGTGATAATAAAAAAATTTCAAAGAAACATTTGATAGATACAATGATAAATGATGGATTGATAGACGCATTTAATAATTATCATATGGGTGTGACTGCTGAAAATGTTGCAAAGAAATTTAATATTTCAAGAGCAGACCAAGATGATTTTGCTCTAAATTCTCAAAAAAAAACAGAAATTGCAATTAACACAAATAAATTTAAGGAAGAACTAATCAAAATAAATCAACCTGGTATCAATCTTGATAAAGATGAGCATCCAAGAAAAGAGCTAAATAAATCGGATTTAGAGAAATTAAAAGCAGTGTTCTTAAAAAATGGAACTGTGACACCTGGAAATTCATCAGGAATTAATGATGGTGCAGCTGCTTTATTATTAACAACCCTAGAAGAAGCTAAAAAAAAATCAATTCAACCTTTAGTAAAGATAAAATCATGGGCTTCGGTCGGAGTTGATCCAACTCTAATGGGCCTTGGACCAATTGAGGCAGTGCGTAAAGCATTAAAAAAAGCAAAATGGGATTTAAATGACATAGATCTTTTTGAAATTAATGAAGCTTTTGCCGCTCAAAGTATTGCAGTGATACGTGAATTAAATATTGATGAGCATAAAGTAAATGTTAATGGAGGAGCTATAGCATTGGGTCATCCTATTGGAGCATCAGGTGCCAGAATATTAGTTACTCTTATTCATGAGATGATAAAACAAAAAAAGAACAAAGGTTGTGCTACACTATGTATAGGTGGTGGAATGGGCATAGCCTTATGTGTTGAGAGAATTTAAGAATTAATTCTTTTAAATTTCTCTTCAAGCAAAATTTTTTGTATCCAAATTTTAGCATCAATGTAATTGCTTTCTTTTGGTTGTAAGAGCATATTTAATAACTTTTTAATCATTTTTATAAAGGATACATAAGAAGAGTGTCAAAAAATTGAGCAGAATGTGTTAAAAATAGCAATTCAGTATAATTTTATAGTGTATAAGATCTTATTATCAAATGAGTGAAAAACTATTAGTTCCTGATATAGGCGACTTTGAAAATGTAGAGGTTATTGAATTACTTGTCAAAGAAGGTGAAGAAATTGCCAAAAACGATCCAGTAGTTACTATTGAAAGTGATAAATCAAGTGTTGAAATACCTTCGACATTGTCAGGTATAATCGAGACAATTAAAGTTAAAGTGGGTGATAAAGTTTCGAAAGGTGATTTAATTTTGAGTGTCTCAGGTTCAAGCGAAAAAAATTCTCCATCAAAAACTATTCCAAAAGACACTGAAAACTTGATTAAAGAGGCAGAGAAATCGTTAGAAAAAAAACAAGAGCAAACTATCCATATAAATAATAGTGAGAGAAAAAAACCAGAAATAATTCAAGTAGTTAATGACGGTGATATTGATCCATTAGAAACTAATGAGTGGCTAGAGTCACTTTCTGCAGTAATTGAAAAAGATGGCAATCAGAGAGCTCATTATCTAATTAAGGAGTTGATAAATAAAGCTTATATGGAAGGTGCAAATATTCCTTACACACAAAATACGCCTTATATAAATACAATTCCAGCAAATGAAGAGAAAAAATCAAATGGTGATCAAAATATTGAGAGAAAAATTAGGTCATTAATAAGATGGAATTCGGCAGCAATGGTTGTTCGTGCGAACAAAAAGTTTCCAGAGCTAGGAGGACATATTGGAACATTTGCATCAGCTGCTACACTTTATGATGTAGGTATGAATCATTTTTGGAGAGCAAAAAATAATAAATTTGGTGGGGATTTGATTTACTTTCAAGGGCATAGCGCGCCAGGTATGTACGCAAGAGCGTTTCTTGAGGGAAGACTTAACGAAAAACAATTAGATAGTTTTAGACAAGAAGTCAATCCAGGAGGTCTATCATCTTATCCACACCCTTGGTTGATGCCAAATTTTTGGCAATTTCCTACAGTTTCAATGGGTTTAGGACCAATGCTAGCAATATATCAAGCAAGATATATGAAATATTTAATTAATAGAGGTCTCATTAAAGATGAAGGAAGAAAAGTATGGGCTTTTTTAGGAGATGGGGAAATGGATGAACCAGAATCTTTAGGAGCCATTGGTTTAGCAGCTAGAGAAAAATTAGATAATTTAATATTTGTAATTAACTGTAACCTTCAAAGATTGGATGGACCAGTAAGGGGAAATGGAAAAATTATACAAGAATTAGAGGGTATTTTTCGAGGAGCAGGATGGAATGTTATAAAAGTAATCTGGGGTTCTTATTGGGATCCATTATTGGCTAATGATAAAACTGGCCATTTAGTTAAAGTTATGAATGAAACTGTTGATGGTGAATATCAAGCTATGAAAGCAAGAGATGGAGCTTATGTTAGAGAAAAATTTTTTGGCAAATATCCTGAAACTAAAGAATTAGTCACAAGCCTATCAGATAAAGACATATGGAGACTAAATAGAGGTGGACACGATCCTCACAAAGTTTTTGCAGCTTACGATAAAGCCTCAAAAAATATTGGAAGCCCAACAGTTGTGATTGCCAAGACTATAAAGGGTTATGGCATGGGTAAAAGTGGTGAAAGTGTAAATACAACACATCAAACTAAAAAATTAGATATAGATGATTTGATGTATTACAGAGACAGGTTTGATGTTCCTCTAACTGACAAACAGGTACAAAATATTGAATATTATAAACCAGATCAAAATTCACCAGAAATAAAGTATATAAAAGAAAAAAGACTTCAATTGGGAGGATTTATCCCAGAGAGAACTACTTATGCAAAACCCATTAAAGCTCCTCCAAAAAACATTTTTGACAATATGAAAAAGTCAACAGGAGATAAAGAGATGTCTACTACCATGGCATTAGTCAGAATGTTAACAAATCTTTTAAGAGATAAAAATGTTGCTCCAAGACTGGTGCCAATTATTCCTGATGAAGCGAGAACATTTGGTATGGAAGGTTTTTTTCAAAAAATTGGTATTTATGCTCATGAAGGACAAAAATATGAACCTGAGGATGCGGCACAATTAAGTTCATATAAAGAAGAAAAAAGTGGACAAGTTTTGGAGGAGGGAATCAATGAGGCAGGTGCTATGTCTTCATGGATTGCTGCAGGTACTTCTTACACAAATCATGATATTGAAATGATCCCAATTTATTTATTTTATTCAATGTTTGGTTTTCAGAGAATAGGTGACTTTGCTTGGGCGGGAGCAGATAGTCAATCAAGAGGATTTTTAATTGGTGCTACTGCTGGAAGAACTACTTTAGCAGGAGAAGGTTTACAACACCAAGATGGACATAGTCATTTAATGGCATCAACAATTCCTAATTGTAAGTCCTATGATCCAACATTTCATTATGAGTTAGCGACCATATTTAGAGAAGGGCTCAAAAGAATGCATGAGAATAAAGAAAATATTTTTTATTACATTACAACAATGAATGAAAATTATCCTCACCCTGCTATGCCAACAGATAAATCATGTGAAGAGGGTATATTAAAAGGAATGTATAAAATAAAAGAATTTAACAAATATAAAAAAACCAAAATTCAATTTTTAGGATCTGGTACAATTTTAAGAGAACTGATAGCTGGTGCAGAAGTTTTACAGACTGAATATCAAATAGATAGTGAGGTTTGGAGCGTGACTAGTTTTAACGAATTAAGAAGGGATGGTTTAGAGGTCGAGAGGTATAATTTGTTAAATCCTGAAAAAGAAGCAAAAAAATCATATGTTGAAACTTGTTTAGGTAAAACTGAAGGTCCTATTCTAGCTGCATCAGATTATATGAGAATGAACTCCGACCAAATTCGACCTTATATAAATAAGAGCTTTTATTCACTAGGAACAGATGGATTTGGTAGAAGTGATACACGAAAAAATTTAAGGAAGTTTTTTGAAGTTGATAAAGAGCATGTTGTTACTTATGGACTAAGTGTTTTAGCTAAAGAACAATTAATTGCATCTAAATATGCTGAAGAGGCAATAAAGAAATACAAAATTGATAAAGATAAACTAATGCCGACAAAACTGTAATGTCAAATAAAGATATAAAAGTTCCAAATATTGGTGAATTCAAGGATGTAGAAGTCATTGAAGTTTTAATTAAAAAAGGTCAAAAAATTAAAAAGAATGATCCACTAATAACTATTGAAAGCGATAAATCTAGTGTGGAAATACCATCATCTGATGATGGTACTGTAACTTCTGTAAAAGTTAAGATTGGAGACAAAGTATCGGAAGGTGATAAAATTATTGAAATTGAAAGTGAGAAAGAAATTAAAAAAACAAGTGTCCAGGAATTAACAAAAAATCAATTATCAAAAGAAATAAAAAAAAATGAATTAAAAAAAAGCAATGAAACTAAAAATATAATAATCAAAGATTTTTCTGCAAAAGCTTCTGCATCACCAAAAGTAAGAAAATTTGCAAGAGAGCTAGGAGTTAACATTAATAAAGTTCCTGGTAGTGAAAGACAAGGGAGAGTTACCGAAAGCGATGTGAAGTTATTTGTTGCAACCAAATCTAATAAAAATTTCAAAGATCAAAATACAACTGAAAAAAAGATTGAACTAGAATATTCACATTCAGATTTCGGAGAAATAGACATTAAAGACATCCCCAGAGTAAAAAAGTTATCATCTAAATATTTGATGAACTCTTGGACAAAAATTCCTCACGTAACTAATCATGATGAAGCCGATATAACTGAATTAGAGGAATTCAGAACTTCTCTAACGGATATATACACTGGTGAAAAAAAAAAAATTACACCATTAGCTTTCATCGTAAAGGCATTAACAACATCATTGAAAAAATTCCCAAATTTTAATACCTCAATCGATGAAATCGAAAACGGTAAAATGACTGTTAAAAAATATTATCATGTTGGTATAGCAGTAGATACTCCACATGGTTTGATGGTTCCAAAATTGAGGAATGCTGATAATAAGAATATTTCTTTAATAAGCACAGAATTAAAAAAAATAAGTCAGCAATGCAGAGATCTTAAAATTGATAAAAAAGAGTTATTCGGAGGTTCAATGACCATAACTAGCCTTGGAGGAATTGGTGGTTCTTTCTTCACTCCAATTATAAATTATCCTGAGGTTGCTATCTTGGGAGTAGGCAGAGCAGAAAAAAAACAGGTATTTATGGATGGAAAATTTGTTACACGTACTATGTTACCACTTTCTTTATCCTATGATCATAGAATTATCGACGGTGCGGAGGCAGCCCGATTTAATAATAATTTAAAAGAAAATTTGGGCAAAAATTTTGCCTATAAGTTAGCTGTTTAAATAAATAATGTCCAAGAGTGTTTCATTGTTAAGTGCTTTGTTATGCACATTCATTTGGGGAACTACATTTATAGCTCAAGATACTGGTATGGATGATATAGGTCCATTTACATTTAACGCAGTTAGATTTTTTGTAGGTTTTTTAGCAATTCTTCCTGTAGCATTATTATTTGAGACCAAAAAATTTAAAATAGAGTTTAAAATTGGTTATAGATATTTTGTTATTCTATCCTGTTTAATTGGATTATCACTTTTTTTAGGCTCAGCGTTACAGCAAATGGCTCTACTTTATACAGATGTAGCAAATGCGGCCTTTTTTACAATTTTTTATGTTCCTATGGTGCCAATTATTCTTTTTATATTTAAGAGGAACTCATTACATTGGAGTGTGTGGCCTTCAGTAATTTTATGCTTAATTGGTGGGTATTTATTAACAAGTTTTTATGATGCTACAGTTAGGCTTGGAGATACATTGGTTATTCTTGGAGCATTATTTTGGAGTACACATATTATTTTTACAGGAATGATTATTGCAAAATACAATTTGCCTATAACCATCGGTGCTGTTCAAACTTTAATTGTAGCTATATTTTCTTTTTTAATTGGCTCAGTTTATGAGGAGTTTATTTTTGAAAATATCATTAACGAGATAGACTCAATTTTATATGCTGGAATATTGTCAGGTGCACTTGCTTTTGTATTACAGATATATGCTCAAAAAAATATTACTCCTGCTCCCGCTGCTATAATATTTTCTCTGGAAGGTGTTTTTGCTACAGTAGCAGCATGGTTTTTGCTAAATCAAATACTAGACATAAATAATTTGTTAGGATGTTTATTTATATTATCAGGTGTTTTGTTTTCTCAATTGGTTCCTTTAATAAAAAGGACTTCTTAAAGATAAATAATTCCAAATAAAATAAGTGATAATAAAATTCTGTAAATTATAAAAATATTTAACGAAAATTTATTAATAAAATTTAAAAAAAATTTTACTGTTATAAAAGAAAATAAAAAGGATAAGATTATAGCAAAAATAATTAAATAATTTATTTCTATTGGTTGATCTATAAGGTCTTTGAGACCAAGAAAACTAGCACCAGCCAAAGCAGGAATAGACAACAAAAAAGAGATTTTGCCAGCATCGACTCTATTAAATTTTAAAAATCTTGCTGCAGTCAAAGTTATACCTGCTCGACTAACACCTGGTATTAATGCCAAAATTTGAAATAGACCAATAAATATTATTGATTTGAAATCTAAATTTGTAGATATTTTTTTTTCTGTTTTAGCCTGGTCTGAAAAAAACAAAATTATTCCAAAAAACAAAGATGTAAATGCAATTATTTTTATATTCCTTAAAAGATAAATTAGTTCGGATGTATGCAATATATATCCAAATATTAAAAGCGGAATCGATCCAAATAGAATCAGATTTAGATATTTTTGATTATTTTTTAAGTCAAATAAATCTTTTCTGAAATAAAATATTATTGCGATTAGCGAACCTAAATGCAAACTAATGTCTATTAATAAAGAATTTGTTTTTAATTCAAAAAAACTAGAAATTAAAATTAAATGCGCTGAGGAGCTAATTGGTAAGAATTCTGATATTCCTTGAACTGCTGAAAGAATGAATATTTCTAAAAATTCGTCAAACATTTAAGTGTGGTAACTTAAAAAATATTGATTTCAAACAATTCGATTTATTCATATTAGATATGCATTTATCCAAAAACCTAGAATTCAAAGGCAATATTTATCAAATTAGGTAATATTTACTGACCTAAATATTTCTTTTACATTGAAAAACAAAGTATATTTTGCTTTAAATTTATAATTATTATGTCAGATAAAATGCTAAAATTTGTAAAAATAGGTCAACAAAACCCACCTAAAAGGGATGTAGATACAAGAAAATCAGATTTTAATGAGATTTATGGAGATTTTATTAATCAGAAAGCAAAAGATCAATCAAGTAGATGTTCGCAATGTGGAGTCCCTTTTTGCCAAGTGCATTGTCCACTAAGTAATAATATTCCAGATTGGTTAAAATTAACAGCAGAAGGAAGACTTAAAGAAGCTTACGAGTTATCCCAAAGTACTAACAACATGCCAGAAGTTTGTGGAAGAATTTGTCCACAAGACAGATTATGTGAAGGAAATTGTGTAATAGAACAATCAGGCCATGGAACTGTAACGATAGGTTCAGTTGAAAAATATATAACTGATAATGCATGGGAAAAGGGTTGGGTTAAGCCAGTTGATGTGAAATATGAAAAAGATCAAAGTGTTGGCATAATTGGAGCAGGTCCCGCAGGATTAGCAGCAGCTGAGCAACTCAGACAAAATGGTTATAAAATTACCGTCTATGATCGATATGATCGTGCAGGAGGATTGTTAATTTATGGTATTCCAAATTTTAAATTAGAAAAATATGTAGTCGAAAGACGTACAAAACTCTTAAAGGATGGTGGAATTAAATTTGTTCAAAATTTTGAAGTAGGAAAAGATGCGACTTTAGAGCAATTAAGAAAAAAACATGATGCAATTTTAATTGCAACCGGTGTTTATAAACCGAGAGAAATCGAATTACCTGGAAATGATTTAGAAAACATTTTTCCAGCAATGGAGTTTTTGACAGCATCAAACAAAAAAGGTTTAGGAGATAAAGTAGAATTATTTGACAAAGGTATATTAAATGCTGAAGGAAAAGATGTTGTCGTAATAGGTGGCGGTGATACTGCTATGGATTGTGTAAGAACATCAGTTAGACAAAATGCAAAGTCAGTAAAATGTATTTATAGAAGAGATAAAGAAAATATGCCTGGATCAGCAAGAGAAGTAGCAAATGCTGAAGAGGAAGGTGTACAGTTTGTGTGGTTATCTAGTCCTAAAGAATTTAAAGGCAAAAATAAAATTGAAAATTTAGTAGTTGATCAAATTAAATTAGGTGAACCAGACGAATCTGGAAGAAGGAAACCAGAAATTAAAGAGGGTTCGGCATTTGAAATAAAAGCTGATATGGTTATAAAAGCTCTAGGTTTTGATCCAGAAAATTTACCCCTTCTTTTTGATGCTCATGAATTACAAGTTACTAGATGGGGAACTATTAAAACAGATTTTGATACTATGGAAACTAATCTAAAAGGTGTTTTTGCTGCAGGGGATATTGTAAGAGGAGCCTCTTTAGTTGTTTGGGCTATTAAAGATGGAAGAGATGCTGCATCTTCAATTAAGACTTATCTAGAAAATAATAAATTGGGAAAAATAAAAGTTGCTTAATGGAAAATTATAAAAAAAATTTTGAATTACTAACTAAAAACCATGTTTATTCCTCAGAAATGGAACATGACTCATGTGGAGTTGGATTTATTTGTTCAACGGAAGGAAAAAAATCTAGAGCAGTAGTTGAATATGGAATTGAGGCACTCAAAGCTGTCTGGCACCGAGGAGCAGTGGATGCTGACGGAAAAACCGGTGATGGTGCTGGAATTCATTTGGAAATTCCAAAAGATTTTTTTATAGAAAAAATTCAAGTTACTGGTCATGATTATGATAATTCAGAAATTTGTGTAGGTATGATTTTCTTACCAAGAAATGATTACTCATCTCAAGAGAGTTGTAAAACAATTGTTGAAAGTGAGCTAACTAAAAATAATTTTAGTATTTATGGATGGAGGCAAGTGCCTGTTAATCCAAAAGTTTTAGGAGAAAAAGCTTTACAAACTATGCCTGAAATAATTCAGGTATTATTTAAATCTAACGATCGCAATTTGGTTGATAAAGAATTAGAGAGGAAAATTTATGAGATCAGAAAAAGAATAGAAAATAAAGCATTCGAAATGTCTCTTAATGATTTTTACATATGCTCAATTAGTTCG
>CACPQC010000010.1:5000-32354 GCA_902635975.1 uncultured Pelagibacteraceae bacterium | reverse complement strand
TCATCTTTACCTCTTTATAAAATCTTGTATCGTAAATCAGTGTATTATACTCCGCGTTTAAAGAACTTACATATATTACACTTCCATCTAAGAGAAATATCTTAGCATTTACATTTGTCATGAAGATTAATTCCGACTCTTCTTCTTTAAAACTACCTGTTTCTGCTGTTATGATATACCTTCTACCCTCCCTATCGATTGACTCATATTCAATATTTATAAGATTATTTTCTGCTTTAGTAATTTCATTTTTTTTTATGTCTATATTATCACTTAATTCCTCTTTGAAATATTTTTGATAAATAAATATCAAAATCGTTAAAACCAATATTATTAGAAAAACTTGAATTAAAATTTCTTTTCTCATTTACTCAATATTTGATTCAAGTATATGATGTATATGAATAAGCCCTGTCGTTTTATTAGAATTTTTTCCGTTAATAACGCATAATGAGGTTATTTTCTTTTCGTTCATTATTCTCAATGCTTTTATTGCCAAGGAGTCTGATGTGATTGTGATTGGATTTTTTGTCATTACATCTTTTGCTAATGTTTTTTGAAAATCGATATTTTTTTGCCTTAATTTTCTAATGTTTCCATCAGTTATGATACCAGTTGTCATTTTATTCCTATTTCTTACAATAACCGCACCTAGTTTTTTTTTTGAAATAGTTTTAATTGCTTCTTTCATACTTTTGCTCTCACTTATAAATGGTATCCTGACACCAGTAGCCATTATATCACCAACAGTTTTAAGCTGTTTCCCCAAATTCCCCCCTGGATGAAGTCTTGAAAAATCATACTTACTAAATTGTTTTTTCTTTAATGCTGCAACTGCTAAAGCGTCTCCAATAGCTAACTGAATACTTGTGCTTGACGTTGGCACAACCCCAAGTCCAGACTCTTTAACCTCGGGTAATAAAATTTTAATATCTGAACCTTTGTATAAAAAAGAGTTCTTTTTGGACACAATACCTATTAATTTTATTTTGTTCCTGTTAGCAAACTTAATAATAGGAATTATTTCCTCTGATTTTCCAGAGTTACTAATTAATATCAGAATGTCTTTTTTGGTTATACTTCCTAAATCACCGTGTAGACAATCATTTGCTGATAGTGAAAAAGCAGGACTACCGACTGATGACAAAGTAGATGCAATTTTAGCAGCTATTAAACCACTTTTGCCTACGCCACATAATATAATTTTTGACTGACAATTCACAATTGTGTTTACGGCTTTGTCAAAGTTTTTATTAATAGACTTTTTTAAAATTTTTAGAGCGTTAATTTCTAAATTAATTACTTCAGTTGCAACACTTTTTAAAGAATTTTTATTCATCTAATGAGACCATATATCATCTTTAAACTGCGCAAGATCTAAATCAACTCTTGTCTTAAGAAATTTAATGCAATCTTTATAAAGACTAATTCTTTTTTCTCTAACAAGAATCTCCTCTAATTTAGTATATATTTCGTGAAGATAAATTACGTCATTGGCACAATATTTAAGTTGAGCATTATTTAACTGCCCCCCAAAGTCTGAACTTTGAAATTGTTTGCTAATATCAATATTCTTAAATTCTTTAATTAAAGTTTTAAGAGAATGATTGTCAGAGTAAGATCTAGCAAGTTTTGAAGCAATTTTTGTATCTTCAATATTATTAGTATCAGTTTTTAAATAATATTTAATATGTGCTATGTCTGCTCTTCCATAGTGAAAAATTTTTTTAATCTTATTATCTTCAAGAATTTTACTAAGATTTGGGGCATCATATTTGGATCTATCAAGCTGAATAATATGTGCGTCAGAATTTCCTGTAGAAATTTGAACTAGACAAAGGGGATCTCTTTTAACATTCAGACCCATAAACTCACCATCGACCGCTATTACGTTGCCTAATTTCAAATCATCTGGTAAATCCTTCTTGTGAAGCTTAATATCAATATTCATTTTAAATAGTATATATATGAAAGAAAAAAATTGTCTAATATTTGGTGGAACAGGTCAAATTGGGAGAAATTTAATAAGAAAGTTAGCTAAAAACAATTATAAAGTAACAGTGATTACTCGCAATATTCATACTAAGGGTAATTTTATTAAAACTCAAGCAAATGCTGGCTACATAGATATAGTAGAAGCAAACCCTTTTGATGAAAATGAGATAAAGTCTTTTTTTAAAAAAAATGATATTTGTATTAATTTAATAGGGATACTATTTGAAAAAGGTAAAAGAAATTCATTTGCGAATATTCATACAAATTTTCCTACAATGTTGTCAAAACTAGCCCATCAAAATAAAATTAAACAATTAATTCATGTTTCTGCATTAGGGATAGAGAGAGCGATAGACTCAGAATACGCAATTAGTAAACTTAACGGAGAAAAAAATGTTTTTAAGAATTTTAATAAAGCGTTAATTTTAAGACCATCTATTGTTTATTCTGTAGACGATAGCTTTTCTACAAAGTTTATGACACTTTTAAATAGACTTCCTCTTTTTCCACTATATTATAATGGTAATACAAAATTTACCCCTATTCATTGTTCTGATTTAACGGATGTAATGATCAATATTATAAAAAAAAATATGAATTCAAAAATTATAGAGTGTGTTGGACCTGAAGTTTTATCATTTAAAGAAATTTTATTGATAATTTTAAACTCAATTGGAAAGAAAAGGCTCTTTTTACCTTTCCCTTTAATTGCTGCAAAAATAACAGCCAGAATTTTTGAATTAATGCCCAATCCGCTTTTGACTACTGATCAATTGAGACTTTTAAAGTATGACAACATTGTCTCAAATAATTACGCAACTAACGCTAGTGTTGGAGTGCCTGCAAAAAAAAATTTTGAGAATGAGATTAAAAAATATAGTTATATGTGGAGAGATGGTGGTCAATTTTCTAGGGACACTTCATTCGATTAAAGATTTTATGCAGACTTTATTTTCTTCTCTATAAATTCTGGAATTTCGTCTTTCTCAACTGCATCTTCTTTTTTTCCTTTAGGTTGATAAGCGTAAAGTAGATGTAATTTGCAATAGGAGAAATCTTTAAGTGAGGATCTGCCGCAAAAATAAAATGTTTTTTCATTTGGATGCCCAATAGGCCATTTGCAAGAATTTTCGTCAAGTTCTTCAAGCTGTTTAGGATTTTCAGGCTCAAAATCTTTTTCTATAATCAGAGATTTAAATCTATTCGTTCTACCTTTTTTTTGTTTTTCATATTGGCCAACTTCAATATTTTCATCAATTTTTTTATAAGTTTGAGATCTATTTTTAATTTTAGCAGATAAATTTAATCTATGAGCTTTGCCTATAACAGCATTTCTGCTGATACCTCCAATAATTTCAGCTATTTGACTTGCTGTTTTTCCTTTACCCCATAATTCTTTAAGTTTATTTACCTTTTCTTCTGTCCAACTCATAAATTACTACATAATGTATAAATTTAATCTAATAACACAATATACAGATAAAGATTTTAAATAAACAAGTAATTATTAGCACTTATCAACATAATTAATATCGATCATTAATTCCATTCAATCCTTACTTGTATTTAACAGTTAAATTAATAAAAAGTTTTAATAATAAAAATTAATATGAGTTATTTGGCAAAAAATTATAACAGAAAAAAAATTTCTTTTAAGTTTGGAAAAGGAAGTTATCTTTATTCTACAAATGGAAATAAATATTTAGATTTTTGTTCCGGCATTGCAGTTTTATCACTTGGTCATTCTCATCCAAAATTAATAAACTCAATTAAAAAACAATCAAAAAAACTTTGGCATGTGTCAAATGCTTTCGAAATCCCAGAAGGGGAAAAATTAGCAAGAAAATTGTGTCAAAAAACATTTGCTGACTATGTCATCTTTCAAAATAGTGGTACTGAGGCCACTGAAGCAGCTATCAAAGCTGCAAGAAGGTATTTTTTTTCAATAGGAAAACCTAACAAAAATAGAATTTTATGTATCAAAAATTCTTTTCATGGCAGAACTATTGCAGCTATATTCGCTAGTGGTTCAAAAAAAATGACTGAAGGTTTTGGACCAAAAGTGCCAGGATTTGATCATTTTATATTTGGAGATCACAAATCTTTAAAAAAAAAAATCAATAAAAATACAGCAGCGATTATGATTGAAACTATAGGAGGGGAGTCAGGTATAAAAGTAATTCCTGACTTTTGTTTAAAAGAATTAAGAAAACTATGTAATAAAAAAAAAATATTACTCATATTAGATGAAGTGCAATGTGGAATTTCGCGGTCAGGAGATTTTCTTGCTTTTGAAAGATCTAAAGTAAAGCCTGATATAGTTCCTATCGCCAAGGGAATAGGTGGTGGATTTCCCATAGGTGCAGTTTTAATGAATAAAAAAGTTGCTTCAGGAATGACACCTGGAACTCATGGATCAACCTTTGGAGGAAATCCCTTAGCTATGGCTGTTGGAAATACTGTTATGGACATTGTATCTAAGAAAAATTTTTTGAATAATGTGAAAAAACTATCAAAATATTTTTTAATTAAATTAAATCAAATCAAAGACAAGTACCCTACTATAATAAAAGAAATCAGAGGAAGAGGTTTATTAATTGGAATACAACTTCATAAAGATCAAACAGTTTTTATCAAAAAATTGATGAAAAATAAACTTTTAACTATACGTGCAGCAGAAAACGTTGTTCGTATTTTACCTCCATTAAATGTAAAAAAAAAAGAGCTGGATCAAGCTCTTAAGATAATCAATAAAGTTTGCACAAAACTTAAGTAAGATGAAGCATTTTATTAATTTAAGAGATATTCCAGCTAAAGATCTTAGAAAGATTATAACCGATGCAAAAAAAAGAAAATTAGCAAGAAAAAATTTAAGCAATCTTCAAATCGACAGGTTGGCACCCTTAAAAGATAAATTGTTAATCCAAATGTTTGAGAAATCTAGTTTAAGAACAAGATTAAGCTTTTATTTGGCTATTAAACAATTAGGAGGAAGCACATTAACGCTTAGACCAGATGAGTTACATTTATCCAAAGGGGGAGAAAGTATTCAAGACACAGCCAAAATATTATCTAATTTTGGAAATGCTTTTATGTTGAGAACAGATGATGATAAAAAACTTGAGGAATTTAGAAAATTTTTATCCATTCCTATTATAAATGGTTTAAGTCCATCTTCCCACCCAACTCAAATTTTGTCAGATGTATTCACTGTTGAGGAGATAAAAAAAAAACCAATAAACAATCTAAATATTTCATGGATAGGTGACTGTAATAATGTTTTAAATTCCTTGATCGCAGCATCAATCAAGTTTTCCTTTAAATTGACAATTGGATGTCCAAAAAATTATCAGCCAAATAAAAAAATTTTAAGTTATGTAAAAAGCAAAACTAATAAAATTTCAATTTTTAGTGATCCTAATAAAGCGGTAAAAGATGCTGACGTTATTTTTTCAGATAAAGTTATCTCGATGAATGACAAAGTTAATAAGAAGAATAAGTTAAAGCATTTTAGAAAATTTAAAATCAATAAGAAATTAATTGAGCATGCTAAAAAAGATTGTATTTTTCTACATTGTTTACCTAGAGGCGAGGAAGTTGATGAAAAAATTTTCTTGAGCAAAAGATCAAAAGTATGGCAACAAGCCGCAAATAGAGTACACGTGCAAAAATCTATATTACTTTATTGTTTTGGAAAATTAAGGTAATGGAAGAGGTTTATCTGAATTTTCATTCAAATATAAAATTACTGATGCACGATCTTTCTCTTTCCTTAAGCCAGCGAATGCCATTTTGGTTCCCTTAATCCATTTGGCAGGTTTTATTAAGTAACCATTTAATTCTTCAAAACTCCATTCTTTATCATACCCAGAAAGAGCTTTTGAATATTTGTAATCACTTACAACTCCAACTTTTCTTCCTACAACATTATAAAGTGCTGGGCCAATATTATTCTTTCCACCCTTTACTATAGAATGACAAGCTGCACACTTTTTAAAAACCTTTTCACCAGTTGCAAGATCTCCTAGAGCCATCAAAGCGGCCATATCTATTTTTTCCATAGTTGTTTCAGAACTAGCCTGAGCCTTAGTGACGACGGCTTGTTCTACATCGACGGCGTAGCCTGGAGTTTTAGGTTTTTCAACGTGAAAAATCACATCTGATAGCTTTCCAATACCAATCACGATTAACGCAACCATTAAAACTGCAGCTATTATTTTATTTAATTCAAAAGAGTCCATTTAATAAAAATTATTTTGAACATATAACACTATAACTATAAAATTGCTTATATATTTTGATGTACATTTTTGCCTCTGTTTATATTCTAAAGAAAAACAAAAAAGATCAATGAAAACCTTAGTCATAATTCCATCCAGGTTGTCAGCTACAAGATTACCAGGCAAACCATTACTTAAAGTGAATGGCTTATCTATTATTTCCCATGTATTCAAGAAGGCAGAGGAAGCAAACATTGGAGAAGTGATAGTTGCTGCTGAAGATCAAGAGATTGTTGATGACGTCAAGAAAAATGGTGGCCAAGCAATTATAACTAACAATTACCATCAAACTGGAACTGATAGGATTTATGAGGCATTCGTAAAATTGGACAATCCAAAAATCGATTTAATAATGAATCTTCAAGGAGATGAGCCTTTAATTAATATAGAGGATATTAAAAACTTAAATGATCAAATGATTAGATATAATTCTAATCTCGGCACTTTGGCCTCATTAATTTCAGATAAAGGATTATATAATAATGAAAATGTTGTTAAGGTCACAACAGAAGAAAGACTGACCAATATAAATTTTCCAGATGCTACTAGTTTTTCTAGAAAAATGTATGATCAAAATAAGAATATTTATCATCATTTAGGTATATATTGTTATCAAAAAGAAACTCTCAAAAAGTTTGTTTCTCATAAGCAATCCTTTAACGAACGAAAATATAAACTTGAACAATTCAGAGCATTAGAAAATGATATCAAGATCAATGTAGCTTTGGCAAAAACATCTCCTATTGGAGTAGATACAGAGGAGGATTTTCTAGCTATAAAAAAAATAATGGAATATAAATTAAAATGAGTAAAATTTACTTTCAGGGAACATATGGAGCATATTCACACTTAGCAGCACTATCCATAGATCCCGATGCAAAAATTATTCCGTGTAAAACATTTGATGAATGTTTCTTAAAAGCATCAAAAGATACTGATGCCAAGATTATAATACCAGAGTCAAATCGAATTACGGGAAATATTGGAATCGAGTACCTTATATTTAAATATAGACTTAATATTTATTCTGAGTATTTTCAAAAAATTGAACATAATTTATTAAGTCTTAAAGGTGTAAAGATTTCAGAGATTAAAGATGTCTATTCTCATGGCCAAGCATTATCCCAATGTTCAAAATTCATAAAATCAAATAAATTCACAGAACATGTAAGAGCAGACACTGCTGGTTCAGCAGAGATGGTATCAACTAGCCAAGACAGAACAAAAGCAGCGATCGCTTCTTCATTAAGTGCAAAAACATATAATTTAGAAATATTAAAAAAAAATATAGAAAATGATAATGGAAACTTAACAAGATTTTTAGTTATGGGAAAAAACGTTTCTCAACCAGAGTATGGTAAAAAGAAATATATCACATCTTTTTTATTTAAATTAAAAAGTAAACCTGCTGCGCTTTACCAATCTCTAGGTGGGTTTGCAATTAATGGAGTTAATCTAACTAAATTACAAAGTTATCCTGAAAAAAATTCCTTTGACTCATTCTTTTTCTTGTGTGACTTAGATGGACATATTGAGGATATTAAAGTTCAAAAATCTTTAGAGGAACTGGGTTTGCATTGTCAAGATTTTCACGTTCTAGGTGTTTTTGAGGCTGACAAAATAAGGGAAAAATAAATTTCAATCTTTTTCTGTAGAACTGAATTATTGCTGTTATAATAGTTATGGAGGCTAGAGGTGAATGCTGCTTGAACCCGACCAGATCTTAACCGAAGCAATCGTAGAGACAGTTTTTCAGGTTCTAGTCTCCTCTAAAAGGTATGAATAATAATAGTAAAGTTTTAGCGTTAAAATATAGACCCCAAACTTTTAAAGATTTGATTGGTCAAAAGACTATTGCAGAGACAATTATAAATTCAATTAAAATTGATAAAGTGCCAAATGCTTATTTGTTCACTGGTATCAGAGGAGTTGGAAAAACAACATTAGCAAGAATAGTAGCTAAGGCTTTAAACTGTAAAAATAGTATTGAACAAATTTCCGAACAAGATTTGTGTGAAAGTTGTGATTGTATGGCAATAGCTAACTCAAATCATGTAGATGTATTAGAGATGGACGCCGCAAGTAAAACTGGAGTAGATGATGTCAGAGACTTGATCGAGTTTTCAAGGTATGGACCAACATCTGCGAAGTATAAAATATTCATAATTGATGAAGTACATATGTTAAGTAAGCAAGCTTTTAATGCTCTGTTAAAAACTCTAGAAGAACCACCTTCTTACTTAAAATTTATATTTGCTACTACAGAAATCAAAAAAATACCAATTACAGTTGTTTCTAGATGTCAAAGGTTTGATTTATCAAGAATAAAATCAACTGAGCTATTTGATTTTTTAAAAAAAATATCTTTAGAAGAAAATGGAAATGTTTCTCATGAAGCTTTAAAACTGATTGTCAAAATCTCAGAGGGTTCAGTTAGAGATGCTTTGTCTTTACTAGATAGGGGACTATTGTCAGTTAAAGAAAATGAAGAATTAACATTGTCAAAAGCTCAAAAAATTTTTGGTTTTTTTGATAAAGCTCAATTAATTGATTTATTCATATTCATTTTAGAAGGAAATGAGGCTAAGACCTTAGAGCTTTATCGAAAAATGTATGATCGTGGCATAGATCCAAAAGTGTTTATTAATGATTTTCTTGAATTACTATATTATTTTAAAAATGTAGACTCAATAAAACTTGAAGGATCAAATTTCTCTTTAAATGATACTGAGTATGATGAAATTAAAAGAGTATCAAGTAATCTTGATAATAAAACATTAATATTATTTTGGCAGTTTACTATTAAAATCATTACTGAATTAGATATTGTTTCGAATCAGAATTTGACAATCGAAATGTTTTTATTGAGATTAATTTACTTAAGAGGAATTAAAGAAAACCAGAGTTTTGATAATAATCTTAAAAACGAAGAATTAGCTTTAAAAGATAATTCTTCAGAGGGTGTAAAAGAAAATTTTTCAAAAACAAATAAAACTATTAATCAAATAAAGAATATTTCCCAGTCAACTAAAGTGGAGCCAAAAAAAGAACTAAAGGCTTTTCCTAAAGGTTTGAAAAAATTTAAGATTAACTCTTTCAGCAGTTTGATTAAGATTTGTAATGATAAAAAAGAGGTTAAGTTGAAATATGAATTAGAAAACAATGTGAATTTAGTAAAGTTTGAAAATCTTAGAATTGAAATTTCTTTTAACGAAAAACTCGATAAAAATTTTATTAAAGATTTAACTTACAAACTTAATGATTGGACCGGTGAAAGATGGATAATAACTTTAAGTAAGATAGCAGGTGAAATCTCACATAAGGAAAAATTGGACAGATATAAAAAAGAAGAAATTGAAAAAGTTAATAAATCTAAATTATTTTTAGAACTAAAAAAAAATTTTAATGATATTAAATTAGTAGATGTTAAAAATAAAGATGAGGGAGAGTGATGACTGATTTTACCAAAATACTTAATAAAGCAAAAGAGTTTGAAGCAAAAATTAGAGAGAGCCAAGAAAAAATAAAAAATATTAAAGCTGAGGGGATTTCAGGGTCTAATTCAGTCAAAGTAGTTTTAGATGGTGAGGGCGAAATGTGTAAAATTGAAATTTCAGATGAAATTTTAAAAGGAGATAAGGTTATTCTTGAGGACTTGATAGTCGCGGCCCATAATAAGGCTAAAGTTGAGTTAAAGCTAAAGACTACAGAAGAGATCTCTAAGACAACAGGTGGATTTAATATACCTGGATTTAAGTGGCCTTTGTAGGTAATGCAAAAAATAAATGAAATAGAGGAACTAATTAAAATTATTTCTAAGTTACCAGGTTTAGGACCTAAATCAGCTAAAAGAATAGTTTTAAAATTAGTTAACAACAAAGATGAGCTGGTAAAACCTATGGCCAAAGCACTTGCTGACGTATATAAAAATATTTTAAGATGTAAGATTTGTGGAGTATTAAAACCCTCCTCGATTAAATGTAGTTTCAATAATTGTCAAATTGTTGAAAAAAAATATGATAAAATTTGTGTTGTTGAGAATATTTCAGACCAATGGAGCATAGAAAGTTCTAATATTTTTAGAGGTTACTTTCATATTTTAGGGGGCACTATTTCCTCTGCCGGGTTAAAAAAGGATGACTTACTCATAAACTCTTTAATTGAAAGAGTAAAAAAAGATAAAATTGAGGAAGTAATTTTAGCTACAAGCGCAACAGTAGAAGGTCAAACCACTGCTTATTATATTCAAGATAGTTTAAAAAATATAAAAACAAAAATTACTAAATTAGCCCAAGGTTTACCAGTTGGTGGGGAAATAGAAAGTCTTGATGATGGTACTTTATATTCAGCATTTAAGTTTCGATCAGATTTAAATTCTAGTTCTGATTAGATTTTTTTTTTAATCGATTTAAATGTAACAAAGGTTCTGTATAACCAGAAGGTTGTTTTTTACCTTTAAAGATAAGGTCGCATGCTGTTTTAAATGCTATTGAATTTTCAAAATCATCACTCATTTTCTCGTAATTTGAGTCATTAACATTCTGTTGATCAACGATTTTTGCCATTTGTTTCATAATTTCTATTACCTGCATTTTTGTTGTCACACCGTGATATATCCAATTTGCAATATGTTGAGATGAGATCCTTAAAGTGGCTCGATCTTCCATCAATCCTACATTATTAATATCGGGAACTTTTGAACATCCAATTCCTTGGTCTATCCACCTAACAACATATCCCAAAAGAGTTTGAGCAGAGTTGGAGATTTCAGAATTTATTTCTTCCATTGACCAATTTGGTCTATCAGCTATCGGCACAGATAATAAATCATCTAGTTTAGCTTTTTTCCTTTCTGATAATTTTTTTTGTTGGTCAAAAATATCTATCTTGTGATAATGAAGACTGTGTAGAGCTGCAGCAGTAGGTGATGGAACCCAGGCACAATTTGCGCCTGCTTTAAGATGATCTATTTTTTGATTTAACATATCTGACATTTTATCAGGCATCGCCCACATCCCTTTTCCAATCTGTGCAACTCCAGAGAAACCACATTCAATTCCAGTATCTACATTTCTGTTTTCATAAGCTGAGATCCATTTTGATAGTTTCATTTCACCTTTTTTAATCATAGGTCCGGCTTCCATTGAAGTATGAATTTCATCTCCAGTTCTATCCAAAAAACCCGTATTTATAAAAAAAACTCTATCTTTTAATGTTCTGATACACTCTTTAAGATTTGCTGATGTTCTTCTCTCCTCATCCATAATGCCTATTTTACAAGTGTATTTTTTTAAATTTAAAGCCTCTTCAACTTTGGTAAAAATTAAATCAGTAAAAGCAGTTTCCTCTGGTCCATGCATTTTTGGTTTTACGATATAAATAGATCCGGTCCTTGAATTTCCCTTTTTTTTGATATCATGCAAACAAGCTGCTGTAGTTATGAATGCATCCAATATTCCCTCTGGTACTTCAGATCCATCCTTTAATATCACTGATGAGTTAGTCATCAAATGTCCAACGTTTCGATTTAATAGAAGACTTCTCCCATGCAATTTGAGTTTTTTACCGTTCTTAGAAATATAACTTCTGTCAGGATTTAATTTTCTTTCAAAAGTTTTTCCATCTTTCTCAAATTTAACATTTAAATTCCCTTGCATTAAACCAAGCCAGTTTTTATAACACTTTACTTTGTCTTCAGAGTCTACTGCAGCAACACTATCTTCGTTATCACAAATAGTTGAAACTGCAGACTCAACAATCACATCGCTTATTCCAGCAATGTCATGAGCAGCACTAAAAGCCCTAGGGTTAATTATAATTTCAATATGCAGATTGTTGTTTTTAAGTATTATTGCTGATGGTTTATTACTCGCTCCTCTATAGCCAATAAACTTCTTAGTATCTTTTAATTTAAATTTATTTTCATCTTTATAAATTATCAGATTACCTTTATTCACAATTAAATTTGAAATATTTTTCCAACTAGTGCCATTCACTGGAATATATTCATCTAAAAATTTTCTTACGTATTTTATAACTTCCTCACCTCTTGCAGGGTCATATCTTTCGCTTCCTCCTTCTTCTGACTTAATTATATCTGTGCCATATAAACTGTCGTAAAGGCTAACCCACCTAGCATTTGCAGCATTAAGAGCATATCTTTCATTCATAATTGGTACTACAAGTTGTGGACCAGCTATACTTGATATTTCAGAGTCTAAATTTTTGGTTTTGATTTTAAAATTATCTTTTTCCTTAACTAGATAACCAATTTCTCTTAAGAATTTTTTATATTCATTTAAGTTAAAATTTTCCCCCTTTCTTTTTTTATGCCATTCATCTATTTTTTTTTGAAGGACTTCTCTTTTTTTTATTAATTCAGCATTAATTTTAGCTAGTTCATGTACAGCTTTGTCAAATTTAACCCAAAAAATTTTAGGTGAAATGTCTAAATCTTTCAGTAATTCTTTTTGAACAAAATTTTCTAACTTTTTAGATACCTTTAGATTTGATATATTAGTATATTTTTCCATATTATTTAATTTTAGAAGAATAAATATATAGTTATTTATGTTAATTTTAAATGTTAGTTCAATATTAAAAAAAATCACACTAAAAAATCAATTAATGCAAAGATTTTATTATAATAATCATTTTATTGCCTTTTTTTAAAATTATGTAATTAATTAATTCTTAGATACTTATGAAAAATTACCTTAATTTTGAATCAGAAATAAAAGATCTTGAGAATGAAATTGAAAACTTAAAAGATCCTTATCACAATAAAGAAGGTTTATCTGAGGTAGATACTGAGCAAATTAACAAAACTGAGAAAGAGTTAAATTTAAAACTTAAAGAAATTTATTCTAATCTAGATCCTTGGCAAACCACCTTGGTTGCCAGACATGAAGACAGACCAAAGTCAAAATTTTTTATAGAAAATTTATTTACAGATTTTATTTCTTTATCCGGAGACAGATATTATGGAGAAGATAAATCTGTAATTGCTGGTTTTGCTAAATTCGATCAGAGGTCAGTTTTAGTAATCGGTCAAGAAAAAGGAGACGATCTTGAGAGTAGAATTAATAGAAACTTTGGAATGATGCGTCCAGAAGGATATAGAAAAACAATAAGACTCATGAAATTAGCTGATAAATATGGAATTCCAATAATTTCTTTTATAGATACGCCAGGTGCTTACCCTGGAGTAGGTGCTGAGGAGCGAGGACAAGCGGAGGCTATAGCAAAATCAATTGAGTGCTGCATGAGCCTAACTGTTCCAACTTTTGCGATTATTATTGGAGAAGGTGGATCTGGTGGAGCGGTAGCTTTAGCTTCCTCAAATAAAGTAATAATGTTTGAAAATTCGATTTACTCAGTCATTTCTCCTGAGGGATGTGCAACAATATTATGGAGAGATCCAAAAAAAATGCTGGATGCTGCAAAAGCGATGAAATTGTCTGCTAAGGATTTGTTAGAATTAAATATAATTGATGAAATTATAATTGAGCCAACAGGAGGTGCTCATAGAGATAAGAATAAAATTTTAGAGAATGTAAAAAATTCAATAAACAAAAATTTAAAGTTATTTGATAATGTAAGTGGAGAGGAAGTTTTAAATCAGAGAAAAAATAAATTTTTAAAAATTGGAAGAGACAAAGGTTTTATTAGCAATCCTGAAGAAATAAGTGACTTAAATCAACCTACTAATAAATTTGATAAATACTTTAAATTATTTAAAAAAAACAAAGTCAAGGTTTTTTTTGGATTAGCTTTTATAATATTGTTTTCATATATCATTTTATAAGGCTCCACAGCAGTTTTTATATTTTTTACCTGTAGCTTCACATCTTTCATTTCTTGATATTTTTTGACCTTTTTTAATTAAGAGTAAACATTTTGGGTTTCCAGAAATATCTTTATTTTTTTCTCTTACAATTGACTCTTTTTTTTCTACAACTTTTAAATTTAATAAAATTGTTAGATAATCTATTTTAAGTTTATACAAAAGATTTTCAAACAATTCGAAAGCTTCTTTTTTATACTCTACCAAAGGATCTCTCTGTCCATAAGATCTTAAGCCAATAACTTGTCTAAGTTGCTCTAAATATTGAATGTGTGATTTCCAATTTAAGTCTATGGATTGTAAGAAAATTCTTTTTTCAATTTCTTGAGCTTGTTTTTCACCTAATAATCTTATTCTTTCATTTCTTATAGATTCAAAATGTTTTTTAATCTCCTCTTTAAGATGGTCATTTGAATTATGGTTAAAAGAATTTATTTTTTCCTCATCAAAATTTTTACCAATTAAAGATTTCAATTTTTTTTCAAATTCGTTATTTTGAGGATTATTTAATTTTTTCGATTTTAATTGAATTAAATTATTAATCATCTCTTGCAAAAATTCATCAGAAAATTCAAAAATATTAGTGGTAGTGATAATTTTTTCCCTCTGAGAAAAAATAACGTGACGCTGATCATTAAGAACATTGTCAAATTTAATAAGCGTTTTTCGTATATCAAAGTTCCTTGCCTCAATCTTTTGCTGTGCACGCTCAATAGCTTTATTAATCCATGGATGATCTATACTTTCACCATCTTTAAGACCAAGTTTTTCTAAAACATTATTCATTGACTCTGAGCCGAATATTCTCATTAAATCATCTTGTAGACTAACAAAAAAAATAGAACAGCCTTCGTCTCCTTGTCGGCCTGCTCTACCTCTAGCTTGATTATCTACTCTTCTCGACTCCATTCTTTCAGTGCCTATTACGAACAATCCACCTAAATTCTTAACGATGTTTTTTTCCTCGCCCTCTACTTTATCATCTATAGAAACCTCTTTTTTTCCTCCCAATTTAATGTCAACTCCTCTACCTGAAATACTGGTAGTAAGTATCACAGAATTTTTCTTTCCAGCATTAGCAATGATTTCTGCCTCATTTGCGTGATTTTTCGCATTCAAAACAACGTGTTTAATCTTTTCTTTATGCAAGAGCTCAGAATAAATTTCTGATTTATTTACGCTTGAAGTAAAAATAAGTAACGGCTGTCCATTTGAGTGACACTCTTTTATTTTTTGGATAATAGCATTATTTTTCTCTTTTTCTGTTCTAAATATTTGATCATTAAAATCTTTTCTAATCATAGGATTGTTTGTAGGAATGACAATTACAGAAAGATTGTAAATTTCAAAAAATTCTTGAGATTCTGTTACAGCGGTTCCTGTGCAGCCAGATATCTTTGAATAAAGTTTAAAATAATTTTGATATGTAATAGATGCTAAAGTTTGATTTTCTGCTTGGATTTCAATTTTTTCTTTAGCCTCTAGTGCTTGATGAAGACCATCTCCATATCGACGACCCTCTAAAATTCTACCTGTTAATTCATCAATAATTTTTAAAACACCGTCTTTTACAAGGTAATCTTTCCCTTTGGCGAATAAGTGATTAGCTCTTAGTGCCTGGTTTACATGATGAACTAATGTTAAGTTTTCTGGGTCGTAAAAGTTGTTATTTTTTAAAATTCCTGCATCTGTAAAGATTTTTTCTACATTATTAATACCATTGTTAGTAAGCATAATATTTTTATCTTTTTCATCTATTTCAAAATCCTCACTTTTAAGTCTTTTAACTAAGCCATCAATCGCAAGATATTGGTTTGTTTTATCTTCAGCAGCTCCAGATATTATTAAAGGTGTTCTTGCCTCATCAATTAGACAGGAGTCAATTTCATCAACTATCGAAAAAAAATGCTGTCTTTGAACCATTTCATCAATTGAAAATTTCATATTATCCCTTAAGTAATCAAATCCAAGTTCACTATTAGTAGCGTATGTAACATCACAGTTATAATTTTTTTTCCTTTCGTAATCGTCTTGATCATTATTAATAAAGCCTGAAGAGATACCGAGAAAATTATAAATTTTTCCCATTTCTATCGAGTCTCTTTTTGCGAGATAATCATTTACTGTAACGACATGGACACCCTTTCCATACAATGAGTTAAGGTAGGCCGCTAAGGTAATGGTAAGAGTTTTACCCTCACCAGTTTTCATTTCAGCAATTTTGCCTTCGTGTAAAACTATTCCACCAATAATTTGAACGTCAAAAGGTCTTTCACCCCTTGTTCTCCTTGAGGCTTCTCTTACTAAAGAAAAAGCCTCAGGAAGTAATTTATTGATATCTTCACCCTTCTTAAGTCTCTCTTTAAGATCGTTTGTTTTTTTGGGGAATTCAGCGTCCTCCATTTTTTCTACTACTTTTTCAAGTGTATTAATATTTTCAGTAATTTTTTTTAGCCTTTCAAGCTCTCTTTGATTTGAAGATTTGAAGATCCTAGAAACAAATTTGAGTGGATTAATCATTAGTTTTTGATTTATTATACTATATTAAATATTTATATAATTATTAAATTTATATTTTAAACACAATGGGAATAAATTTTAAAAACTTTTTATCTTCTCAACAAAATAAAAGCAAGATGGGTGATTACCAGAATCTTGATCACTTAGATGGCGTAGCAATATCTACAATTTCTGCAAATTTATATAACAATTCAAGAGACGACTTGGTAATGTTCTACTTCAGAGATGGAGCAAATTTTGCATCATTATACACGCAATCAAAAATAATATCTGAAAATATTAAATGGAATTTAAGCCAAAAAACAAAAAAGATATATTCTCTTATAGTAAATACTAGAAATGCAAATACTTTTACTGGAATTAAAGGATACCAGTCAATGCAAAAGATAGCAGATTTAGTTTCATTCAAATTGACTGAAAAACAAAAAAGTGACGATAACAACCCTGAAAAAATAAATTCTCGTCATATTATTTTTGGCTGCACAGGGACAATAGGTGAAACTTTTCCATTTGAAATTATTAAAAAGAATATACCAAATCTATTAGATCAAATTAAATATACGCAAAATAAGTATATCTGGACAAAGGCAGCATTGGGTATAATGACTACTGATACCAAACCAAAGTTAGCAATGGAAGAATGTAAAATTGGCAACACTAAAGTTAAGATTTACGGTATTGCAAAAGGCTCTGGAATGATAAAGCCTAACATGGCTACAACTTTAGGATATATATTTACTGATGCAGATCTTTCTAATGAAATTTTGAAAAAATTACTTAAAAAAAATGTCACAAACACTTTTAATGCTATTAGTTGTGATGGTGACACAAGCACTAATGATATGATAACAATCTTTTCAACGGGTAAAGCCCATAATCAAAAAATCTCAAATTTCACAGATAAAAAATTAAACGAATTTGACATTTCTCTTAACAAAGTTTTACTAAATTTAGCAAAAAGAATTGTTTCAGATGGAGAAGGAGCGTCTAAATTTGTGACAATAAAAGTCAAAAATTCTAAAACAGAAGAAGATGCAAAAAAGATTGGTTTTTCAATTGCTAATTCAAAATTAGTTAAAACAGCTTTAGCAGGTGAAGACCCAAATTGGGGAAGAATAGTTATGGCTATAGGAAAAGCTGGAATAGAATTCAATGTTCAAAAATTGTCCATAAAATTCGGAGATTTAAAAATTGTTAGTAATGGCAGGTTGTATGAAAAGTATGAGGAAAGTATTGTAAAAGAATATATGAAAAATTATGCAATTGATATCGAAGTTGATATTGCTGCTGGCAAGAAAACATTTACAGTATACACCATGGATCTTACTAAAAAATATGTTGAAATAAATGCTGACTATAGAAGTTAATTTATATTGAATTTTAAGTAATAATAATTAAATAAAAATTTATGATAAAGTATCAATTAATTTGTAATAATTGTAATTTAGTTTTTGATAGTTGGTTTGCATCATCTAAAGAATTTGAAAAATTAAAAAAAAGAAGATTACTAAATTGCCACAAATGCAATTCTGTTCAGATTGAAAAATCTCTAATGAAACCTAATGTGTTAAATAGAAGCAAAGTCCAAAAAGAATTACCTTTAAAGGAAAATAACTTGAGTATTAAAAAAACAATTAAAGAATACCAAAATTTTATAAAAAAAAATTTTGATTATGTTGGAAGTAATTTTGCTTATGAAGCGAGAAATATTCATTATGATAAAAGAAAAAGAAATAAAGGTATTTTTGGAAAGGCAACTAAGAAGGATATAATAGAATTAAATGAGGAAGGAATCGAAACTCAATCTATACCTTGGTTTGAGGATAAAAATAATTAATTTTTAATAAATCTACCTATGTAGTTTACGGATTTATCTTTACTTACTTTCCATTCATCTTTAAGTAAATTAAACTTCATACCATCCAAAGAGTCTAATTTTAGACCATATTTTTTTAATATTTTAATTAATTCATTAGGTTTTACAAACTTGTCCCACTCATGCGTCCCAATAGGCAACCAACGCAGAATATATTCAGCACCTATTATCGCAAAGAAATATGATTTTAATGTTTTATTAATTGTTGCAACAAACATGATCCCGTTTTTTCTTAAAAGCTTTGAGCATGATTGTAAAAAAAAATCTACATCTTTAACATGTTCTACTATCTCCATGTTCAAAATTACATCGAACTTTGTATTCGTATTTAGTTTTTCAGGTGAGGCACAAAGATATTTTATATTCAAATTATCTTTTCTGGCATGAAATTTGGCAATTTCAATATTTTTATCTGAAGCATCGATACCCGTTACCTCAGCACCCAATCTACTCATTGGTTCAGATAATAAACCGCCACCACAGCCTATATCTAAAATTTTTACTTTTTCTAAAGGTTTTACTTTTTCCTTAAGTTTAAATGAATTAATTATACTTTCCTTAATATATGAAATCCTTATAGGGTTAAATTTGTGTAATGGTTTAAATTTACCGTGTGGATCCCACCATTCTTCAGCAATTTTTGAAAATTTTTCTATTTCTTTTTTATTAATTGTGTTATTTTTCATTAGTTAGTTGACTTTATATTCAACATGTATTTATTCAATATTTTTTAATTTAAAATAACTTAGCATGAAAATTGTAGTTTTAAAATTTGGAGGAACTTCAGTAGGAACAATAAAAAAGATCAAAAAAGTTGCCGAAATAGTCGCTAGCTATAAAAAAAAAAAATATAGTGTTATCGTTGTCTCATCTGCAATGAGCGGTGTGACAAATGAGTTAATAAAGAAATCTTTAGAAATCAGCGCAAATTTTTCTGAGGCAGAATATGATGTTTTAGTTTCATCTGGGGAGCAAATGTCTTGCTCTTTGTTAGCAGGGAGATTAATTGATAGAGGTTACAAGT
Organism: uncultured Pelagibacteraceae bacterium; assembly: GCA_902635975.1. Lineage (GTDB taxonomy): Bacteria > Pseudomonadota > Alphaproteobacteria > Pelagibacterales > Pelagibacteraceae > Pelagibacter. The sequence goes on along the minus strand of CACPQC010000010.1, from coordinate 12,813 downwards.
CGAGATCTTGGTTGTCTTGGCAAATTCCAATTATTACCGATGGTGATCATAAGAACTCAAGAATAAATAAAGTTAATAGAAACAAAATTTTAAAATATCTTAAGGAGGGTGGAGTACCAATTATTACTGGTTTTCAAGGTATCAATAATGATAGTAGGATTACTACTATTGGGCGAGGAGGCTCTGATGCAAGTGCAATTATGATAGCTAAGTTTTTTAAGGCTGAAAAGTGTATAATTTATACAGATGTTGAGGGAATATACACAACAGATCCAAATAAACTTTTTAAAGCAAAAAAAATCAAAGTAATATCATATGAGGAAATGTTAGAAATGGCTTCTTTAGGTGCCAAAGTAATGCAACCAGTATCAATTCAAGATGCGAGACTAAACAGAATAGATATTGAAGTAAGATCGTCTTTTGTAAAAACATCTGGAACAGTTATTACTAAAAGATCAAACATAATTAATAAAAAAATTATTACTGGGATTTCTACTACTCAAAATGACTCAAAGGTTTCACTTATTGGAGTAAAAGATAAGCCTGGTGTGGCAGCCTCTATCTTTAAACCATTATCAAAAAATTCAATTAATGTTGATATGGTTGTTCAAAACATTTCCGCAAATGGGAAAGAAACAGATTTGACATTTACTATTAAAACTGAGGATTTAAAAAAAACAAAAAAAATATTGAAAGAAAATAGTAATATTAATTTTAGAAAATTATTATTAAAAAAAGATGTCTCTAAAATTTCCATCATTGGTGTTGGTATGATTACTACACCTGGCGTCACTTTTAGAATGTTTCAAGCATTAGCTAATAAAAGAATAAATATCCAAGTTATCTCTACATCAGAGATAAAAATCTCAGTTCTGATAGATACTAAAGATGCAAAAAAAGCATTAATTGCTTTACATAAAGAATTTAAATTAGATGGCAGTAAATGAGTATTAGACCTTTTAGAGACATTAAAAGAAGAAAAACAAAAGAAATAAATGTTGGCTCTATAAAAGTTGGAGGAAATAATCCTATATCTGTTCAATCTATGACTAATACTCTCACGACCGATGTGGAAGCAACTGTTAAACAAATAAACGAAATTCAAATGGAGGGTGCTGATATAGTAAGAGTTTCTTGTCCTGATGAATTATCAACTAAAGCACTAAAAGAAATTGTAAAACATGTTGATATACCAATAGTCGCTGATATTCATTTTCATTTTAAAAGAGCGATTGAGGCTGCTGAAAATGGAGCCAGTTGTTTAAGAATTAATCCAGGAAACATTGGAAGTGTAAACAAAATTAGAGAAGTTGTGAGAGCAGCACGAAACAATAATTGCTCCATTAGGGTTGGTGTAAACGCAGGATCTTTAGAAAAAGACATTTTAGAAAAATTTAAAGAACCTTGTCCGGAAGCATTGGTTGAAAGTGCATTAAGAAATATAAAAATTTTAGAGAGTGAAAATTTTGATAATTTAAAGATAAGTGTCAAGTCATCTGACGTTTTCTTATCAATAGAGGCATACCGTCAACTTTCAAAAGTCACTGATTATCCCTTACATTTAGGAATTACAGAAGCAGGTAGTTTCGTATCAGGGAGTGTAAAATCCTCAATTGGATTGGGAACATTACTTTTGGAAGGTATAGGCGATACAATTAGAATTTCTTTATCAGATGATCCAGTTAGAGAGGTACAAATTGGAAATGAAATATTAAAATCCCTAAACTTAAGAGAAAGAGGAGTAAAAATAATTTCTTGTCCTTCATGTGCGAGACAGGGTTTTGAGGTAATAGAAACTGTGAAAATTTTAGAAAAACGGCTCTCTCACATTAAAACTCCAATTACACTATCAGTTATTGGATGTGTTGTTAATGGTCCCGGTGAGGCGGCTTTGACAGATGTCGGTATCACTGGTGGTAAAAAAGGAAACAACATGCTTTATTTATCGGGCGTGCAAAAAGAAAAAGTTTTAACAAATGATATGATTGAAAAAGTTGTAAGTGAAGTTGAAAAGAAAGTTCAAGAATTAGAAAACAATTAAGATGATACCACGCAAAACGATTGAGGAGTTAATAAGCAAACATTCATTATTAGAAAAAGACTTATCTTCTGTAAATATAGATAAAAAACTTTTTGCCGAAAAATCTAAAGAATATTCAGAGATAAATGAAATAATAACAGATGCAAAAAAATATTTATCATTCGAAAAAGATAAAATTGAATTAGAAAAAATCTTAAAAGATAAAGATTCTGATAAAGAATTTTTAAAAATGGCTGAAATAGAACTTAATGATCTAGAAACTCAATATAAAAAAAATGAAAAAAAACTAAAATTATTTTTATTACCCAAAGATGAAGCAGATAAAAAAAATGCAATTATTGAAATTAGGGCGGGCACAGGAGGTCTTGAAGCAAGTTTATTTGCGTCTGATCTTTTTAAGATGTATGAAAAGGTTAGTCACAAAAAAAAATGGAATATTGAATTAATTTCTATATCTAGAAGTGAAGCAGGAGGATTAAAAGAGGTTATTGCATCAATTAAAGGTAATAACATATATTCTACATTAAAGTATGAAAGTGGAGTCCACAGGGTCCAAAGAGTACCAGATACTGAGACTCAGGGCAGAGTCCACACCTCTGCGGCGACAGTTGCAGTTTTACCTGAAGCTGAAGAGGTCGATCTCAAAATAAACGACTCCGATTTGAGGATTGATGTTTTCAGAGCAGGAGGTCCAGGCGGACAATCAGTGAATACCACTGATAGTGCTGTAAGAATTACTCATTTACCATCAGGTATATCTGTATCTCAACAAGATGAAAAGTCTCAACATAAAAATAAAGCTAAGGGTATGAAAATTTTACGCTCAAGACTTTATGAATTAGAAAGAAATAGAATTGATCAAGAGAGATCTAAAGATAGAAAGAATAAAATAGGCACAGGTGATAGATCTGAAAGAATTAGAACTTATAATTTCCCTCAAGGAAGAGTTACTGATCATAGAATTAATTTAACGCTTCATAAACTTGAGGAATTTCTAGAAGGGGAAATGTTCGACGAAATGATTGAGTCTTTAACTTTGCGTGCGCAAGAAGAGAGTTTGAGTAATTTATAATATTATGAACATTTTTAATGCTATCAAAGAAGGATCTAAAATTTTAAAAAAAAATAATATCAAGTTTTCAGCTCTCGATTGTGAAATTTTATTGGCTAAAGTACTTAAGAAAGAAAGAAAATATTTGATACTTAATTTAGATAAAAAGCTTAATAGAAAGAATTTAGAAATTTATAAAAATTTAATTAACCAACGATCTTATGGTAAACCAATAGCTTACTTAACAAAAAAAAAAGATTTTTGGAATTCAGAATTTATAGTTGAAGAAGGGACTCTAATACCTAGGCCTGATACAGAGGTTCTTATCGAGGCAACTCTCAAGTTGTTTAAAAATAGAGATTATGCAAATATATTAGATGTGGGCGTAGGTTCTGGATGTATAATATTATCAATCTTAAACGAAAAACCATGCTTCTATGGGACAGGGATTGATATAAGTAGTAAATCTATAATTTTAAGCAAGCTTAATGCCAAGAAATTAAGCGTGGAAAATAGAGTAAAATTTATCAAAACAGATGTTGACAATTTTTCCAACGGAAAATATGATCTAATTATTTCTAATCCTCCATATATAAATAGTAATAAAATTAAAAATTTGGAGAAGGATGTAAGAAATTTTGAGCCAAAATTGGCTCTGGATGGTGGATTAGATGGAACGTTTAAAATTTTAAAAGTAATTAAAAAAGCATCAACTCTTTTAAAAAGTAATGGAAAGTTAATTCTTGAAATAGGATACGATCAAAAAAAAATAATAATGAGTTTGTTAAAGAAAAAAGGATTTTATATAAACAATATAGTTAAAGATTATGCAAAAAATGATAGATGCGTAATAAGTACGAAAATCAATTAAATTCATATGGTAACCTTTAGAAATAATAATAGAAGAAGTAACTTTAGAAGAAATGACAGAAGTTTTAAAAATAATGTCATAGACAAGAATAAGTTTGGAGCAAGTTTCTCTAATAATAATAATTTTCAAAGAAAAACACCTGGGAGAAATAACCACAATGCCTCAAAATTACATGAGAAATATAATAATTTAGCTCGTGAGGCTTTATCTACGGGTGATAAAATCATGTCAGAAAACTATTTTCAACACGCTGATCATTTTAAAAGAATACTCAATGAACAAGAGGGCTTGAAAAAAGCAAAATCAAATGAAATGGTCGAAAAAGAAATTGAACCAACCGATAAAGTCGACAAAAACGAAAAATCAATTATTGAAAAAAATTCAGCATAATAAACTAATTTATTCCAACTATTTTTTCTGATTTCAAAACATCTAACTTAATTTTCACTAATTCAAATAACTTTCTGTCTTCACCTTTCAAAATTTTTCCAGATGGCAACTTAAGAGTTTGAGAATTTATTTTTTTTCCATTCTCTATTACTTCGTAATGCAAATGAGGACCAGTAGATTTCCCAGTGGATCCAACATAACCAATTATTTGCCCTTGTTTAACTCTCACGCCGTTTTTAACTTTATTGGCAAATTTTGACATGTGCGCGTAAATAGTTTGATAAACAGAATTGTGTTTAATTTTTACACAATTACCACCACCCCCACACCATCCAGCTTTTACTATTACTCCGTCACCAGATGCCATAATTGGTGTACCCATTGGAGCTGCAAAATCTGTTCCCCTATGCATTTTATTAAAACCATCTATAGGATGTTTTCTCATTCCAAATGGTGAAGATAATCTTGCTCCATTTATCGGTGTTTTCATTAATGTTTTTACTATACTTTTTCCACTCTCATCATAATGACCGCTTAAGTTTTTTTCGTCAAAAAAATATAAAGGATAATTAATACCCTGCACATTAAGATTAGCAAATAAGATATTACCTTTATCAATAATCTCATCATCTTCATTTTTAAAAATTTCATACATTATTTGAAATGAGTCTTTTTTTCTAATATCTCTTTGAAAATCAATCTCAAATCCATAAATTCTTGCAAATTCGACAATTATATTATCAGGTATTCCTGTATCTACAGCAGATCTATATAAACTGTTCATGATAATATTTTCCTCATAAATAATTTTCTTTATAAGTTTAGTTGTAATAATTTTTTCATTAAAAAATTTGAAATTCTCACTTCTTGATAGGTATATTTTTTTTGTTTTTGAAACTGGATAAGAAAATTCAATTATTTTTTGGTTTGATCGATCGACTGTGAATTCCAATAAATCATTCACTTTGAGATTATTAATTTTATATTTTTGAACTAGACTTTTTTTGACGAGCTCCAACTCATTTGTATTCACAGAATACTTCTCAAAAATATTACTTAGTGACTGACCTTTTGTTACATTATGATAAATTTTTTCATATTTCGGATCAAATTGGTTAAATAAATTTCCTAGAGTTTTTTTGAAATATATATTGTTCACTAGGTTTCTTATATTTGTCTCATTCTTGCTCTTCTTGTGATTGTGGTAATTCATTGCAATGATTGCTACAATCATTAATAGTGTTAGTGAAAAGATTGTTCGATTTCCCTTTTTTACGATTTGGTTAAAAATTTGCATTTGGTTGAATTTAGTATTTAATTTAAATTTAATCATAAAATTTTAAAAAAAAACCTTGTAAATTGATGCTTTTTTGTCTTTTTTATTTCCTTAAACTCTTGATTTCCCTTAATTTTAGCCTATAAGCATCAATCCTTCTCTATAAATTATTGTTATTACAATAAATTAATGAGAGTTATTGAGCTTTTTTGGCTCAATTAGTTATTTTAAAAAGTTTAAATTTAAGAAGAGAAGTGTGGACGGTTAAGGTTACCAAAATTTGTCGTACACACTTCAACATTATATAAATTTTATTCTTAGAATTTATATAGAAGCTAGTGTGCGCCGTTTTTAAACTTGAGAGTTTGATCATGGCTCAGAACGTACGCTGGCGGCACGCCTAACACATGCAAGTCGAACGAAGTAGCAATACTTAGTGGCAGACGGGTGAGTAACATGTGGGTATCTGCCCTTTGGCCTGGAATAACACGAGGAAACTTGTGCTAATACTGGATAAGTCTTAACGGAGAAAGCTTTATGCACCAATGGATGAGCCCGCACTTGATTAGTTTGTTGGTAGGGTAATGGCCTACCAAGACTGTGATCAATAGCTGATTTGAGAGGATGATCAGCCACATTGGGACTGAGACACGGCCCAAACTCCTACGGGAGGCAGCAGTGGGGAATCTTGCACAATGGAGGAAACTCTGATGCAGCGATGCCGCGTGAGTGAAGAAGGCCTTTGGGTTGTAAAGCTCTTTCGTCGGGGAAGAAAATGACTGTACCCGAATAAGAAGGTCCGGCTAACTTCGTGCCAGCAGCCGCGGTAATACGAAGGGACCTAGCGTAGTTCGGAATTACTGGGCTTAAAGAGTTCGTAGGTGGTTGAAAAAGTTGGTGGTGAAATCCCAGAGCTTAACTCTGGAACTGCCATCAAAACTTTTCAGCTAGAGTTTGATAGAGGAAAGCAGAATTTCTAGTGTAGAGGTGAAATTCGTAGATATTAGAAAGAATACCAATTGCGAAGGCAGCTTTCTGGATCAATACTGACACTGAGGAACGAAAGCATGGGTAGCGAAGAGGATTAGATACCCTCGTAGTCCATGCCGTAAACGATGTGTGTTAGACGTTGGAAATTTATTTTCAGTGTCGCAGTGAAAGCGATAAACACACCGCCTGGGGAGTACGACCGCAAGGTTAAAACTCAAATGAATTGACGGGGACCCGCACAAGTAGTGGAGCATGTGGTTTAATTCGAAGATACGCGCAGAACCTTACCAACACTTGACATGTTCGTCGCGACTTTAAGAGATTAAAGTTTTCGGTTCGGCCGGACGAAACACAGGTGCTGCATGGCTGTCGTCAGCTCGTGTCGTGAGATGTTGGGTTAAGTCCCGCAACGAGCGCAACCCTCACTTTTAGTTGCCATCATTAAGTTGGGCACTCTGAAAGAACTGCCAGTGATAAGCTGGAGGAAGGTGGGGATGACGTCAAGTCCTCATGGCCCTTACGTGTTGGGCTACACACGTGCTACAATGGTATTTACAACAGGAAGCAAGACGGCGACGTTTAGCAAATCCTTAAAAAATACCTCAGTTCGGATTGCACTCTGCAACTCGAGTGCATGAAGCTGGAATTACTAGTAATCGTGGATCAGCGTGCCACGGTGAATGCGTTCCCGGGTCTTGTACACACCGCCCGTCACACCATGGGAGTTGGTTCTACCTTAAGGCAAGGTTTAATACCCTTGACCACGGTATAGTCAGCGACTGGGGTGAAGTCGTAACAAGGTAGCCGTAGGGGAACCTGCGGCTGGATTACCTCCTTTCTAAGGATGAGTAAAAGTAAAATTTTATTCTAAATAATATACAGGTTAATGTTGACCGTCCTCATTTCTCTTCTTGAATTCAGTGTTTCTCTTGAATGGGGGCCGGTAGCTCAGTTGGTTAGAGCACACCCTTGATAAGGGTGGGGTCGAAAGTTCGAGTCTTTCTCGGCCCACCAAAAAATTGATTATTGGGGGATTAGCTCAGCTGGGAGAGCGCCTGATTTGCATTCAGGAGGTCAGCGGTTCGATCCCGCTATCCTCCACCAAAACACTTAGTTATAAGAAATCGTTAATATAATAATTAATATCAATATCTATATCCGAACATTAGTAATGTTATTAGCTAATGTTCAAAA
>CACPQC010000009.1 GCA_902635975.1 uncultured Pelagibacteraceae bacterium | reverse complement strand
AATCAATTGGTTTAGAGTTAAATTTAGATAAAAACTTTTTTTTAATACTTATATATGTAGCAATTTTTCCAGCCATAGCTGCTTATTATTTTTGGCAAAAAGGAATTGAAATAATTGGACCTAATCGAGCTTCCATGTTTATTCAATTAATGCCTTTATTCAGCGCTGTCATGGCAATTATTATTTTTAAAGAAAAATTTGAACTTTATCATTTTGTAGGAGCTACTTTTATATTGTCTGGGATTTATTTATCTAATAGAAAAGTTTATGCTTAAAGTTGCAATATTAGATGATTATCAAAATGTATCTCAACAATTTGTAGATATTGAAAAGCTATCAGGAAAATACGAGTTTAAAATTTTTAGTGAGGCCTTTGCAGATGAAGCTGATGCTATAGAGCAATTATCTGATTTTGAAGCATTATTAATTATGAGAGAAAGAACACCGATTACTAAAAATTTAATTGATAATTTAACAAAATTAAAATTTGTCATTACCAGTGGTTTACGAAATAGATCAATAGATCTAGAAACTGCAAAAAAGAGGAAAATAATTGTTTGTGGTACTGAGATGAATATAAATCCAACACCTGAGCTTACTTGGTCGTTAATTTTGGGTTTAGCAAGAAATTTTAAAGAGGAAATTGATAATATGTATCAAGGTTACTGGCAAACAACTTTAGGTGTTGAACTTAAAGGAAAAATTCTTGGTCTTATTGGTCTTGGAAGAGTGGGCACAGAAGTCGCAAAAATTGGTAAAGCTTTTGGTATGGAAGTCATGGCTTGGAGTGAAAATCTTAATTTAGATAAATGCAAAGAATTAAATGTTCTTCCATGTAGCAAAGATGATTTAATTAAAAACTCTGATTTTTTATCTATCCATGTACAAGGTGGAGAGAGATATAAAAATTGTATTACGATTAAAGAATTAGATAAAATGAAAAAAACTTCTTTTTTAATAAATACCTCCAGAGGCCCAATCATCAAAGAGGATGATTTGATTATTGCCTTATCAACTAATGAAATAGCTGGTGCAGGTTTAGATGTTTATGAAAAAGAACCATTACCGGAAAATAATAAGCTAAGATTTTTACCGAATGCATTACTGACACCACATATTGGATATGTGACTGCAGAAAATTACAGTATTTTTTATACACAAATGATTGAAGCTTTAGAGGCTTGTGTAAACGGCAAACCAATCCGTGTGATAGAGTAAAATGGATCTTCCAGTTGTCAATCATGAAGATTATTTTGCTAAGATAGGTGATGATCATAAATTTCCAATCAATAAATTTGGTGAACTAGCAAATTATTTAATTAAAAATAAGATAGTCAAAAAATTTCATAAACCTTATCCATGTTCTGATGAAACCTTAAAAAGAGCTCATTCAGAAAAATATATTAAAGATATAAAGAATAAAACGTTAGATGAAAGCGGTGTAAAAAAAATAGGCTTTCCACTAGTTGATAGCGTTGTTCAAAGATCTCTAGTTGCAACAGGTGGAACGGTTTTAGCCGCAAAACTTGCGATCAGTAATCGTTTAGCTTGTAATACTGCTGGCGGCAGCCATCATGCTACTTTTGATAGTGGTGCTGGATATTGTGTTTTTAATGATGTTGCCGTTGCGGCTCAATACTTACTAGATAGAGGTTTAGCAAAAAAAATATTAATTGTAGATCTAGATGTTCATCAAGGAAATGGGAATTCGGATATATTTATAAATAATAAAAGCGTATTCACATTTAGCATGCATTCAAAATCTAATTATCCTGCAAAAAAATCTATCAGTGATCTTGATGTTGAACTTGAGGATAATATTGAGGACTTAGAATACTTAAATTCGCTTAAAAGTTGTTTGGGTCAGCTTAATAAAGAAAAATTTGATTTTGTCTTTTATATTGCTGGAGTTGATGTTCACTTTAATGATCGTTTAGGTAAATTAAAAATTTCAGACGAAGGTATCAAAAGTAGAGATGAAATAGTTATAGAAAATTTTTTTTCAAAAAATATTCCATTGTGTGGTGTTTTAGGGGGTGGATATAACAAAGATTTTAACAAACTTGTTGAGTTACACTCTTATTTACATCAATCGTGTGCTGAATTAATATCAACGCATGGATAAAAAAAACCCTAACCTTTCTTCGGTGCAAAAATTAGTTATGTTTGAAGATGGCACAGAGCCTCCAGGCTCAAGTGAATTAAATAATGAGAAACGTAAAGGTAGTTATCACTGTGCTAATTGCGGATTAAAATTGTTTGATTCTCAAACAAAGTATGAAAGTGGATCGGGTTGGCCATCTTTTTACCAATCACTACCTGATGTTTTTGAGACTAAAACGGATCATTTAATTGGGTATGCTAGAACAGAATATCATTGTAAGAGTTGTAAAGCCCATCACGGACACATTTTTGATGATGGACCAAAGCCAACTGGTAAAAGATATTGTAATAATGGAGTTTGTTTAGTTTTTAAAGAGTCAAATGAGTAAGATAAAGATAGTTTTTTATTTAGTTGTAGCCTTTATTGTATACAAAGGTTTCGTTGCAATCAAAAATTTTGAAATTGGTGTTGATAAAAGAGTAGCACAAATAGAAGAACTAGCAGAAGTTGAAAAAGAAGGAGAGGTGATTGGGCTAATGATGTATTTAGGTGATCCACCAGAATTAAAAGAACATTTACTAACTAAAAATAGATCTAAATGTTTAGAACTTAAACAAATAGCTGAAGAAAGTTCTTATGCATATTATGAATGCGCTTTAGTCAATGCAGTGCTTAAAGGAGGAAAAATTGTCAGCATTATTGAAGAAATTGAGGTTATCAATTGATAATAAAATATATTTCTTTTTTAACAGGAATAGTTTGGTCTTATTCAATTATCAAAACACAATCGGTTTTTGATAAAAAAGCTGGATTAATCTTTAAATTATTTATATCAAAAGTTTCTTGGCTTACATTAATTGCCGCTTGTTATTTTGGTTATAAGAATTTTTCAATCGGGTCTACAGTAATTGGGATAGTTTCTGGAGTATTACTGGTTCATATAGGTTTTTATTTTTTAAGGAAATTTCTAATTTCAAAGTTTAGTGAAAAAAATCTCCTAATATTTAAAACCTTTCTTGAGTATTCTTTAATTGCCTGGGTGATTTATTATATCTTTTTTTAATTAAAACTTACGCCTTAAATTTAATGATGCCTCTTCGTAATCGTCAGGTCTCATTAAATGATTTGTTAATTTTAAATCAATTAGGAAATCATTTATGTTTTTACTAAAAATATAATTTGCCTCAGTATTATCAATTCCTTCTAATTGGATTGCAAAATTTGTATTTTTGTTTGGTAAATATCCTAGAGCAATATGTAAATTATCGGTATGTCCGTAATCAATTGCTTGGTCTCTTTCATATATTATAAAAATACTATAATTTTCAGGAAATACGATATCGATACCTAATTCACCGGTAATGTTATGTAAAGCTCCCACGTGTAATGTATCGGTAAGAGTTCCTGATCCTGCTTTATATTTATATTTAAAATCAGATGATCGATCTATATCAGCTCGGTATTCGATTTTTCCATGGCGTTTTATTGTATACTTATCATTTGATATATCTTCGACCATCGCAAGAGCTGCTCTTAGATTTTTGGTTCTGACATGTTGTTTCTCAACAATAATTCCACCAACACCAACTTCTTCATAGTCATCAAGTAAAGTGTGACCGATATCAAATCGTCCAGATGGGATTAATGTAAATTTATCTCCCTTTATTTCATCTTTAATTTTTATTGTTCCAAATATTTGTTTACCTCTTCGATTAGCTGTTAATTCATTACCATCTAATACCGTCAGTATATCAGAGTGAATTTTTCCAATACCAAATATTTTATCAACAAATTTTTCATCATCCTTCATTGGAGATGTACTGTAATACGTAAGGTTATAAGTGTCGGCATCTACGTTACTACCCATATTGCCAACATCAACATTATTTCTTCCAACACTAAACGCTAAACCTCTTAAAGTTTTATCATCTATAAATCTATCCGCTCCAACTGTTATTCTGTTAGTATTAATTTCTTTAGTAGATGAAATACTGGTATCTCCCACTCTGCCAATAGCAACACTTCCTTCGCTCCAATAAAATACATCTCTTTTCTCATCTTTATTTTTTTTTTTCTTTTTCACAGCAGAAGTTCGGACAACCTCAGTTAAAGAGGCTAATCTTTGATTATTAAAATTAAAGTCTATATTTAGATTAGTTAAATTTTGTTTATCTTTATTTCTTCTAATCCACTTCAATCTATTTAAAGCAGTATCGGTTGATTGATCAATCGTTCTTTTTGCAATTTCTATTTGAGCCATTGCTATTCCTGTTCTGTCTTTATTTTCTGCTATTGGAGAACATTTGCCAGCAAAAAGATTAAAAGGACATACTAAATCAAACTCATATGCATCTGATACACCATCAGCATCCAAAACATACATTTTTAATCCGCTAGAACTAAACGCAAGTCCTCTTGGTCCAATAGTAGGAACCCCAGAAATACTTGTAAGCTTAATGGTGCCATCAATAGTAAATGATGATGTGTCAAAGGCTCTTGTAAGTGAAATTTGTGTAACACTTCGCTGATCATTATTATGACTAACAACAAATAATCTTTTTCCATTTTTACTAAAATCTAAACCATTTGGATTATCTTCTACGCTACTTTCTAAATTAATTCCTGCACTGGTAACGAGGCTAATTGTTTCTAAATCATATGGAGTTGAAAGATTATATTCTAAAAGTCTTGCTTGATAAGCGCCTGCACCATGCATAGTAATAAATAATTTTGTTCCGTCATCATTTATTTTGATAGCTTGCGCACGATTTTTACTATTTCCTGATCCAGGGTCTTCGCCTTCTTTTGGAGGTCCTGCATTACTACCTTCTTGTAGAGTATCTGAGTCAAGAGCAATTGTATCGTTTGCGAATGAACAAGTTGAAATATCAAAGGGTGATGTTAAATTAAACATAAAAACTTTATCATCTTCAGCATTTGCGCTACCTGAACCGCCTCTTGCAACAAGTAATTTCATTCCGTCTCTAGAAAAGTCAATATCATAAACACGACCTACAGGTCCAAAAGTTGTATCTCCAGTATCCAATGAACATATTTCACTGTCACCTGCATATGAAGCAGTTGTGATATTAAATGGTGTAGACAAAGTATATTCTTCTACAATTGCATAAGTTGCGGTGCTTTGTTGGAAAACAATAAACATTTTTGTTCCGTCATTGTTAAAATCTATTCCATTTATGGCCTCACCTATACCATTATCAAGCCCACTTTTTGAGTGCACTAAACTAACCATTGATGCAAAAGAATTTGAGATCGGCAGTGATAAGAAAAATATGACCAGAATTCTTTTGAGTAAAGATATCATAATACAGTAAGCGTTAAATTTTAATCACTTTGGAATATAACTAAAATTGTTAATAATTAAATACTTTAATTTTTTACTAGAATTTACGTCTTAAATTAAAGGATGCTTCTTCGTACTCTTCTGGTCTCATCAAATGGTTTGTTAATTTGAAGTCTATAAGAAAATCATTAATATTTTTACTAATGACATAATTTGTTTTGGTATCATCAGTGCCGTCTAGAAACACAGAATAATTTGTTTTCTTGTTTGGTAAATAGCCAATAGCAATATGTAAGTTATCTGTATGACCAACGCCTAATGCTTGATTACGTTCATATATTATAAAAATACTAAAATTTTCTGGTAAAATTATATCAACTCCTATCTCACCATTTAAGTTGTGTAGTGCTCCCGAATATAATTTGTCATTAAATTTTGTGCCGCCATCGCTAACATAATTGTATTTAAAATCAGATGAACGCTCGATATCTGCAACATACTCTATTTTACCATGTCTTTTAAAAGTGTATTGATTATTAGATAAATTTTCAACTGCCGCTAATCCTGCTCTAATTTTTCTTGTTCTAATGTGTTGTTTATCAACAGCAATTGCTCCTTGACCAGTCTCTTCATAACTTCCTAACATAGTATGACCAATGTCAAATCTTCCAGATGGGATAAAAGTAAAATTATTTTTTTCAATTTCATCTTTAATTCTAATGGTTCCATACAATTGATGACCCGACCTATCTGCAGTTAGTTTTTTACCATCAAGAACAGTCAATAAGTCTGAATTTAATTTACCAAAACCAAAAATTTTATCTAAAAATTTGGTATCGTCTTTTATAGGTGTGGTGTCATAATATGTAATATTGTAGGTATCAGTATCTAGATTGCTACCCTTGGTACCAACATCAACATTATTTCTTCCAACACTAAATGCAAAACCTCTTAATGCTTTATTGCTAACAAATTTATCAGCTCCTAACGTAATTCTATTTGAATCGATTTTTTTAGTTGAAGAAATACTGGTATCGCCAACTCTGCCTATTGCGATACTGCCCTCACTCCAATAAAACACATCGTGATCTTTTTTATTTCTTGCAGTCTTCTTATTGTTAGCTGATGTTTTAATAACTTCGGTTAAAGAGGCTAATCTTTGATTATTAAAATTAAAGTCTATATTTAAATTAGTTAAATTTTCTCTATCTTTATTTCTTCTAATCCACTTTAAACGGTTGAGTGCAGAGTTTGTTGACTGATCAATATTTCTTTTTGCAATTTCTATCTGAGCTATTGCTAATCCAGCTCTATCTTTATTTTCAGTGATTGAAGGACATTTACCAGCTATAATATTAAAAGGACAAACCAAATCATATTCTAAAACTTGATCTAATCCAGCATTAGGATTACCACTTCTATCTTTTGTAAGATACATTTTTAGTCCACTTGAATTAAACGCGATACCTCTTGGCTGCGAGTTATTGTATGATGCGTTGCTTAAATCATAACTTCCGTCAATAACAAATGATGATGTATCATATGCATTAGTTAAAGAAATTTGAGTAATTCTCTTTGTTGCTCCAGGAGCATGACTAGTGACAAATAATCTTTTTCCATTAGCACTAAATCTAATTGAGGCTGGGCCATGTACACCAGTAGATGTATCTTCACTTAATATAATTCCCGCATCAAGGACCAATGATATTGATGATGATGATAAGTCAAATGGAGTTGAAAGATTAAATTCGTATATTCTTCCTCCTACACCATCACTTGCGGTATTATCCATAAAAAGTAAAAACAATTTACTTCCATCTTCATTTATCTCTATACCTTCTAATCTATTTTTAGCCGGTTCAGTTGTTCTGCCTGCATTACTTCCAAGTAAAAAGGCGTCACTATCTATGTCCGTAGTTGTGGAACTTCTTTGACAAGATGATATATCGTAAGGAGAAGTTAAACTAAGTACATATGCATGGTCATCGTCTGCATCAGCTTTTGCATTTCTAGTAACCGCTAACATTTTCATTCCGTCATTAGATATTTCTAGGTCGTATAATCTGTGATTAGTTAATTGTCCAACATCTCGATCAAATGTACATCTTTGACCGTCACCTGCATAAGTCGATGTTGAGATATCATAAGGAATAGACAAATTGTATGTATTAATAATTAAAGGATCTATTTCTCCAGTACCGTCAAAATTTTGTGAAAAACTGACAAACATTTTTGTTCCATCAGGATTAAATTCAATACCAGCTGCTATTCCCCAATCTGCATCATCTGAACCAGTTCCTCCTTTATCGGTCTCACCTACTTCGTTTACAGTTACCCTTTGGTTGAAAGTCACCATTTCTGCAAATGAAATAGACATAGGAATTAGCAGAAAAAAAATAAGTGTTATTTTTTTAACTAAATTCATGAGCTTATTTAAATTATTATTGGATTATTCACCATATCAAAAATGCAAAACAACGTCTAAAAATAAGGATTTAGACCATATTGGGCATTTTACGGACTAGGATATCTATTAAAAAATATGATATCAATTAAACTATATTTATAAATTTTTATGTTTGAAAAATTAGAAGAATTAGCAAAGAATAATAAAAAAATTTCAGATTTTCATATTCGAAGTGGCTCTCCATTAGCTTATAGACAAACTGGTGAAATTATTATGGTTAAGGAGGTATTGGTAAAACCTCAAGATCTAATAGATTTAATGACAACAAATTGTAATGAGGTTGAGACGAAAAAATTTCAGAATACTCATGAGCTAGACTCTTCTGTCACAATTAGTGGATTAAGGTTTAGAGCAAATTTTTATAAAACTTTAAATGGTCCAGCTGCAGTCTTGAGAAGAGTTGAAAGCAAAATACCAGAGATGGGACAGTTTGATCTTCCAGATGCTTTATATGATATTATTGATATGCACAAAGGTTTAGTGCTGGTAACGGGGCCAACGGGTTCAGGAAAATCTACAACACTTGCAGCAATTGTTAATGAAATTAATAGAACAAGAACTGCAAATATTATCACTGTTGAAGATCCAGTAGAATTTATTCACACTGATGCTAAAAGTATAGTTTCACATAGAGAAGTTGGTAAACAAACACAAACTTTTGCAACTGCACTTAAAGCTGCACTTAGAGAAGATCCTGATGTAATTTTAGTTGGTGAGATGAGAGATTTAGAAACAGTTTCACTTGCATTAACTGCAGCAGAAACAGGTCATTTAGTTTTTGGAACTTTGCATACAAGTGGAGCGCCTAATACTATAAATAGAATTATTGACGTGTTTCCACCTGAGCAACAAGCTCAAATTCGTGCTCAATTATCAACATCTTTAAAGATGGTGGTAACTCAAAGATTATTAAAAACAAAAGATGGCCAAGGTCGTGTCGGTGCTTTTGAAATAATGAAATGTACTGCTCCTATTCAAAACTTAATTAGAGAAGCAAAAATACATCAAATACCAAGTATCATGCAGACCGCTGTTAAAGATGGTATGGTTACTATGTCTAAATCTTTAGAGAACCTTGTTGCAGCTGGAAAGATTGATGCAAATGCAGGTAAAGAAAGTTAAAGGATTTTCACTTTTAGAATTAATTGTCGTCATCGCCATTATAGGTGCAATGTCAGCTATTGGTTTTAAACCATTTTTGAAATGGCAAGCGGAAAGAGACGTTAGATCCCAAGCTACGAAAGTTGCTTCCATGATGAGAAGTATTTTTTCACAAGTCCAAAGAGGACAATATAGCTTTGTACAAGTCGATATTTATAGAGATGGAAATGAAATAGTTTTAGAAACTAATGGCTTGAAGTTAACTAGATTTACTGACTTGGTTAGAGATAAATGGGATGGTACAACAAAAAAAGATTTTCATGAGTTTACTACAAGATGTTCTATGGATATAAATTGGGATGATGAGGGCGCAACTAGTGATGAATTATCTGTTCAACAAATTAGAATCGATGAGACAAAAGTTTTAATGGCCATAGCAAACAATGGTAGTGATGAAAATAATCGAATACCAGATGCTGGTAGTAGTATATGCTTTTCGAAAGATGGTACATACTACAGTGTAAGTGACCAGTTTTATGAGGTTAGTTCTGCTGGATTTAAACTTTTTGAAAACCTTTATATTTGTCAAAAAAAATTACCTGAAGATTCTACTGAAACAAGCCCAGGAACCTATTGTAAAAAGGAGGGTCTAGCTGATCCTATGCAAGTGAATTTTTTTCGTGTAAATTGGAGTAGATTTGGCAGTATTAATTTATACAAATGGGCTAATGATTGGGTAGCACAATGACAAATTTTACTAAAAAAAAATTACAAAAAGGTATAAGTTTAGTAGAGGCTTTAGTATCAACCGCAATTGTTGCGATAGGTTTTGTTGCAGTATTTCAACTAGTAAATTACTCTGTTAATTCAATTGATGTCTCTGCTGAGAGAACAAAAATTAATTATATTACTAGTATGGTGGCAGAGGATATGATTGGATCCCGAGATCAAACAGCAAACACTAATCCTGCCTCTAAACAGTGTTCCATTAATGATTATGGTCAGACAGTGGCGTTAGATGGATCAGCTTGCCCCGAAAATGTTAGAAAGTTTGCAGAGTATATAAAAGAGAGTCCACTTGAATATGACTCTTGCAGTGGCTTAGGAGGTCCAATTTTTGATAAAGCAGCTATGACCGATATTTATAAAAATAGCACAACTGAAGGTGCCCCAGAAAATAAAAAGAACAGATGGGAAGTTATTTTAGGAGAAGATCGTTATTTAAAATGTAGACAAGATCCAAGCGGTGATACAGACGGGGATACCAAAAGTGTAAGGGTTTATAAAATTTGTACTGGTGATGGCTGTATGCCTGGAAGTCCATCTACTGTTTTTGATGAAATTTACATAGGGAGAGTCGAGATTAATACTAACGGAGGCAATAAGAGACGATCACTATATTTTCAAGCTGACTATATTTTTAAAGAATAATGAATAGAAAATTGAATAAGATATCTGGAGTTACACTCATTGAGTTACTAGTGGGAGTGGCTGTTACAGCCTTAATGATGGGTGCAATGTTTGCATCTTACACCGCTGTAAACAGCAGTTATAAACAAGTAACTGATAAAGCAAGGATAAGTAGCTCGAGTAGAGACATTGTTGGAATGATGATGAAAGATATTAGATTAGCAGGTTTCAAATATTATTATGGAAAAAATGATGAGGGTATTCCTTTTGCAGACAACCTAACACATGTGACAGGGTTAGAAAGCAACAGAGGAATTATAGATAGTCATGACCCAATTATAGTTCTAAGAGATATCTTGGGATATTCTGCTGCAGATACATTACCACCAGGTACAGAACCACCAATAATTCCAAAAAATCGATCAACAGATACTTGCTGTGATTTAATACACATTGTCTATGGTGATTTTGATAAAAATGATCCAATTCAGCAATATAAAAGATATAAAATTACTTATTTTGCATTGCCAATCAAAAGTGAGGATGGAGATCCTGATAACGATTATTACGGCGTTTATAAAACTAAAGAAAGCTGGATAGAAAATGATACGACCCCAATGGGCAATTGGACCAGCAGCTGCGAAGAGTGCTATACTAATCAAGAAGTAAGATCACATTTAGTTGATATGGAATTTTTATTATTTGATGAAAATGGTCATCATTTATGGAAAGATGGTGATTATCCTTTACCAGATAATGATAATAGAGCAGGTTTATATAAAATTAGACAAGTTGATATGTCGCTTACATTTAGATCAAATAAAGAATTTTTTAAAAACAAACCTAAACAAAAAAAATTTTTAAAAACATTAAATAGAGATAGATACACCGGGGTCGGACTTGATGACAAATATCTTAGAGATAATGTTGTTGTAAGTGTTCATACTAGGAATATCGGAGGATGATGAATAAAAATAAAAATAAAAATATTCAAGGATTTACATTGATCTTATCTTTAGTTTTATTGATAGCAATGTCATTAATGGGTGGAACCTTAATTGTACTCTCA
The DNA here is from genome assembly GCA_902635975.1 of uncultured Pelagibacteraceae bacterium. Taxonomy (GTDB): domain Bacteria; phylum Pseudomonadota; class Alphaproteobacteria; order Pelagibacterales; family Pelagibacteraceae; genus Pelagibacter. The sequence continues at coordinate 21,913 of CACPQC010000009.1, read as the reverse complement.
TCCAGTGATCATAGAGACAATAATAATGATGATTTAAGTCAACAAGCATTTTATGTTGCGGAGACTGGATTGTTGGAAGCTGAAAAGTTTTTGGTTAATACTTTTTTAGGGTTACCAAGAAGAGCGATTGATGATGGCTTAGAAAGTTCAATAACTGATACTAGTACTAAAAATATACCTCCTTCAAATACTGTCAAGGTAGATACATCATCTGTTTGTTATAGAAGCTTTAAAAACATAATAAACTTAGAAGATGTAGTTGCGCATCATACAGGTGGCAGCTTTTATAGAATTGTAAAGCCTATTGTTGATCAAGTTTATGCATCCGCCAGTGGTAAAGAGGAAAAATTTAAAGATATAGAAGAACGATTGCTAAATAATTATACCTATGAATATTTTATGGTTAATGTAGGTAAGGCTGAATTTCAGGAAGCGGGATCAAGTGTTGCACAAGGATCTGTAGATGTAATTAGCTCTGGTACTGCTTATAGAATTTATTCATGTGGCATTTATGATGATGATAGGGTTATAATACCACTTGAAAGCTTAGTGGTTTTACCAGGTTAAAAAAAATGATATTATACGGAATTAAATGAAAAAATTTTTTTTTATATTTTTGTTGGTTTTTTCTTTGTTAAGAGTTCAAAATTTATGGGCATGTGATTTATTAAGTATAGAAATAGGTTCAGACAAAAGCACAATTGAGAATATTTTTGGTAACATAGATGATCAAAGCACGTATGTAACAAATCAACCAGGCGGTACTACTTCAAGATCTAAATCAAGTGGATTAGAGGGTATAGGTGGGCCAGTATCAGTTCATGTTACAGAGAAGAAGGCGTTTTGTGCAGATATTGATTTTGGAGAAGTAATTATAAAAGGTTACGTGGTAAATAATAGAGTGGCAGCAGTAGAGATAGAGGTGCAAAATGGTCCTAATAATGATCAGAGCAAAGAAGGTTTATTAAATCAATATGTTCAAACAAATTTCGGTCAAATAGATACCGAAAGCAATCAATGGGGCGGATATAAATTTTGGGACATTGCGGGTAAGCAAATTTATTATTATAAAATTAAATCTAATAGTGGTGAAATTATAGAGGGTGTAGCTGTCACCTCACCACAATATTTTGAAGTATTAATGGAAGACGGTAGCGAATGAAAACTAAAACTTTGATAAAAACTCTCATCTTAAACTTAATATTATTTTTAATAATAATTCCAAAATCATTTACCAAACCAATCCCTCCTGGTTCAGGAGAGGGAGATGTTCCCGCTAATATTTTAATACTATTAGATAGTTCGGTTAGTATGAGAAATATAGTATCGGGTGGTATGGGTACTTACGGTATTGACTGGGCGGTAGAGTTAAGTGATGGCAATATCATTTTTGCTGAAAACGGTAGAGGTTTTTCAAAAATTTTAAGTGCAGATGGCGCTAGAGATGTATCATTTGCAAAAAATGCAATAAATTTTAGAGGAAGTAATAATGACCCAGATTGCGGTACAAATTCTAAAGTTAATAAAAGTTGGGCAGGAGATGTAACCTCAAATGATGTAGTTTACGGTCTTTCAACACAAGGTGGAGGACAGATAGTTGCAATTAACAGCTCAGGTGTATGTGTTGAGGTAATTGGATTTAACAAAACTAAAATTGCCATGCCAGCTCTGTTAGAGATAAGAGAGATAGATAATGAAGAAATTCTTTTTGTAGGAGGTAGAACTCATGAAGGGGGTGGAAAAAAAGGTAAACTATATGTCAAAAATTTAACAACTGGTGCACAAAAAAGATGTTCTATAAATAACGGACAATATTTTGGTAGCTCATTAGCGGGCAACAAAGCTATGTCTATGACTATAAGTAATAACGGAGATTATATTTATTTAGCAAGAGGTCAGAGTCTATTCGGTTTTGAGTTATCAAAAGATGGTAATAATCTTTATTGTCCAACCGATGGTAATTGGGATTATTATATAAATACTGGACGTAATAGAGTACAGAGCCCTAGTGTACAAAACTCTTATACAGATGATATAAAAGATATTTATTCAATCAAATATTCTCGGGATGTAAATAATAAGATCTATACCACAAGTAAGAACTCACATGTTCTTCAAAGAATTTCAGTTAATCATACAAATTTTACAGCAAGTTTAGATATAACTATTGGTAAAAACGGAACAGGTTCTGTCTTTGATAATCAAGACCCAGGAACAGTTTCTGCTGCAAATGTCGAGTTTAATATGCCTGGAAAAGCATCGAGCTCTACTTTTGCTAATAATATTTTTACAAGCTCTTCAAGAGTTTTAGTGGGTGATAGAAATTCATTCATTCACAAATTTGATGTAAATAAATTAACCGATGCTGATAAAGATACAGCATGGAGAGCAAGATACGGTGGAGCAAAAGTATCAAAATTTGAAGGTGCAAAAGATGCGATTGAGGCTATCGTAACTGATAGCGCATTAACAGCGGGAGCAAATTTTGGTTTTGGGCATTGGAACTCTGGAACAACAGATTGGCGTGGTGGTAAGGCCTGGTGGTCAACAGCAAGAGGAGGAGGTGAAAAATACTGTCATTATCATAATGCTTGCTGGTATAATGAAGGTGGATGGGATGGAGATCCAGTTCACCCAGATGGAAAATCGAATCCTTGTTTAAATGATTGGTGTTTAAATGTTGGAGTAAGCCCAAAAGGTGCTGATAAAATTCTCGAAGTTTTACCAAACATTGGCATGGCATGGGGGACAGATGGAAATTCTTTTGCGGAAATAGCTTATAATTATTTTGGAAATTTAAGAGGAGACACACCTATCATAGATCCAAATTTACCATGTCAGTTGAATTATGTGATTGTAATTAGTGATGGTTATATCAGAAATTGGTGGGAAGCTTACAGAACTTTAGCAAGGTTAAAAGATGAGCATAAAGTAACAACTCTTATGGTTGGATATGGTGGTTCTTATAATACATCTGCTAAGCCAATATTTGATAGGTTAGCAAGAGCTGGCTCTTGTAAGAGCCCTGGAAATTATTGGGATGTTACAGATCCATACACTTTTGAGCCACTTTCAGATAAAACAGGATGCGAAAGAGCTATTGGAGCTGATACTCCTGAAGATTTAAAAACAGAGATTGGATCAAAAATTAGACAGATTATTGCTGAGAGATTATCTTTCTCAGCTCCATCAATTACAGCAACTCTTGAAGAAGGAGGATCTGTTTATCAAGCTCAGTTTACTTATGAAGCTAATGGAGAATGGACTGGACACTTACTGAGAAAATCAATTGTAGATGGCGAAGTTAAACATGACACCTCGCCCTCAAATCCATTTGGCAACTGGGATGCTGCTCGTTCAATTAAAGCTCAAAAATCAACTGGTAGAAATATTTGGACAGCAATCGATACCGATATTTACCCTGACGCAAATTATCTTGGGAACTGGAATAATTGGAACGAGAACAATGCTTTACCAATACAGGAATTATTTGAATCAACAGGTAACGTTGTAAGAGATTATCATAATACTGGATCAACGTGTGGAATTAAAAATACACCAGGAGTAGAGGATGGCATTGATGATGACGTTAAGGGTCTAATTAATTTTGTAAGGGGAGTTGATTATTTTGATTACAACGGATCAGATGGTAGTGGCGAATGTAACATTACTGAGGATCGAGAGTCAATTCTGGCAGATATTTATCATTCACAGCTAATTGAAGTGGGTCCACCTAACGCTAGTACAAACTTTAAAGGTAACAACGAAGAAGCTTACTGGAGAGCAAGTAAAGGTTATCAAAATTTTAAATTAAATAATAAAAATAGAGCACAAATTATTTATGCGGGTTCAAATGGTGGAATGCTACATGCGATTAATGCTTCTAACGGATCTGAAGAGTGGGCATTTGTACCGCCAATGATCGCAGCTCAATTACCACTATTAATTAACGCAAATTATGATGGACAATTTTTATTGAGTAAAAAAGCAGGAGGATCGAATGCAATATTTGGTGTTGATGGATCACCTGTTGCACATGATGCATTTATTTTTGGACTTGAAGCAGATGGATCGAAATATCAGACCCAAAAATCATGGCGAACATTATTGTTTGTGCCTTACGGTCGTGGAGGCGCTGGGTTCTCTGTATTAGATGTGACTAACCCAACACTTACTGCTGGGACTACTGATACTACAACAGGAACAACTACAACAGGAACAGGGCCACTACATATGTTCTCTATATTCAACGACTCTTATAATAAAGAAGTTATAAGAATAGACCATAAGGGTAAAATAATTAGATTACCATATGAGAGAGCCACAACTACATTGATAGAATCAAAAGAAGCCAAACATGCGGCTGATATCTATTCTTTAGCTGAAACTGCGGATAAAGCTCTAGGACCTGCAGATGATGGTGGCACACCTGACGATCCAAATGACGATGTAGATTATTTCACTAATCGAGACGCAAAAGCAGAGTGCAAATCTAATAGCGATTTTACTCCTAATAAATTTATAAATGTAGCTTATGACGATGGAGCAACCACCTGTTTTAACGGTGAAGAATTTACTTTTGATATAGATTTACCAGCAAGTGCTATAGATAGCAGTGGTAATCTTAAAGATGGAGTTTTATCAATTTCGGAATTAATAAGCGATGATTGGACACCGATGACTGGGGTGACAGCAACATATTCAGGATCAACTTTGACAGTTGATTTTGGTAAAACTGTTACTATTAATCAAGGATTAACTGATACTGCTTCAAATAAAATAAAAATAGAAACAACGTGCGAGGGTCAAGCCATGGCCACTAAAGCCTACGATTACAGTGGATTAGGTGAAACATGGTCTACTCCAAGAATTTTTAGAATCCCGAACAAAACTGGAGATAGTAATATTTTAACCGATCGATACGTTGCAGTTATGGGTGGAGGAATGGGCTCAGGAACTAAATGTGTAGGCTCAGGTGTCTTTATTGTTGATTTAGAGGGAGGAGCAGAGGTAGACCCAGATAATGTTGAATTAGATCACAGAGCTGGAAGCTTGTATGGATATTCAGAAACTGAAAATAATGGTTTTTTAAGGATATTAGATACTGATGAAAATGGTTATAAAATGGGTATCTCTGGTACATTTGCTAATGCAAGCCCAATTACTAACTCAGTACCCTCAACACCAGTTGTAATTACAGCAAAGAACGCAGCTAATGCTAATTGGCGAGGTGCGCTAGTTTATGTTAACGACCTAGAGGGCAAAATTACAAAAATAAATTTGACTTCTGAGGGCACTTTATACGAACAACAAACTATAATGACACTTGGAGCTAATTTTAAAAATAAAAGGTATAGTTTTTTTGAGTTGGATGCTGGAATTGGAGGAGATTCAGGAAACCTATGGCTATTTGGTGGAACTGGTAATTTCAATAGAATATCAGAAACAGTAGGTGAGGATGGTAAAAGCGAAATGGATAACATTGTTTATGGTATTAGAGACCGTGATTTTCCAAACTTTGTTTCAAAATCTTCACCACCATTACTAAGTGGAAACGCAAACTTTGTTTTTGATGCTGCTACTATTATAGGAACAAACACTATAACTCCTACAATAGATCAAAGCACTTTATGTAAAAATACAACAGGTGATACTTACCCAATCTGTGAAATAACAAATAACACAAATTCATGGAGAGTTCATTTAGGAACTCCTGATACAAATCCTTTGTCAACTACAGTTAATAAATTTAGAAAAACTTCGGCAGCTCCTACTGTTTACAGAGGAAAAGTTTATTTTCCGATCTATGAACCAAATAGAAACGCATGTAAGCTTGGAACTGCATATGTTTGTGCTTATGATGATGAATGTGGTTCATTAGATACACTTCACATTGATAGCTCTGTAACGGAGGGAACTTGTTATGAAGTGGGAGCTGGTATTTTATCAAAACTAGTTGTCTTTGGAGGAAGAATGTTTGCAAACCTTGCAGGTCCAGATGCAACAGAAGATACTTTAGTTCAAATATTGGCTAGCGACAAACAATTTAGATCATTCAGGGATTCTTGGAGAGAGAACTATTAGTAATTAAATAATAATAATTTTATTTGATTTCCAAAAATTATAAAGATTATTGTTCCTATAATAAGATAAGGACCAAAAGGAATCTGTGTTGATAAATTTTTAGTTCTGTTGATCAATGTAGGAGATACATATGCTAAAGCTATTAAGGAAGAAAAAAAAATTATTAACGGTACACTTACCCATCCAAACCAAAAACCGATTGCTGATAAAAGTTTAGCATCACCTAAACCCATACCTTCTTTATTTTTAATTTTTTTGTAGAGAAAAATGATTGTCCATATAATTATATAACCAAGAGCGCCACCAATTAATGAGTTTATAAAATTTGGAAAGATTACTGTATCCAAATTAGGATAAAATGATTTTACAAAACCAATAAACATTAAAGGAAAAGTTAATTCATTTGGTATGATAAAATGTTTTAGATCAATAAAAAAAATTATTACAAAGAATATACTTAAAACTATAAACAATAACGTAGTGACACTTAATCCATAGATGTAGTAGATCAAACAAAAGCTTATTGCAGTTAATAACTCAACAATAAAATATTGAATATTAATTATATAATCGCAATTTCTACATTTTCTTTTTAAAAATAAAAATGAAATTAAAGGAATGTTGTCATACCACTTTATAATTTTTTTACATTTTGGACAAAAGGAACGATCTATAACGACACCTTTGTCTTCTGGTAATCTAAATATACATACATTGCAGAAGCTTCCCCAAATACTTCCTAAAATAAAAAAAAAAACAAAAATCACTAATTAGATTTTGAATTGTGAAGCAATATTTATGACTCCATCAATGCAGTACTGAATAAAAACCATTGCGTCATGAATATGTAAATATAAACCTGGCGAATTAATTACGATTTCCATATCTATTAAAATTATCAAAAAAGGGTTAAAATGCCAATAAGAAAGGGATGTAAAACTAGTATTAAAAATGTTTTTTAAATCAAAAAAAGTAGTGCCAATTACAAAAGATAACGATTTAAACCAAGATTTGGCAATAATTACGCAAATGAATCAAGAGTTTGCTACCTCTTTAGATTTGAATGAAACTTTGCAAACTGCATTAGAAGTAATCATAAAAAGAATAAATGCCCAAGCTGCAAATATTTTTTTGATAGATGAAAAGAAACAAGTTTTCCAATGTATTGCATCCAAATATCAATCATACCTTGATGAATACGAGATACCACTAACTCAAGGAGTAATGGGAAAAGCAGTTCTTCAAAAAAAATGTATTAGAGTTGGAGATGTTAGAAAAGATGTAAGAGAAATAGCTGAGTTTTATTTTGATTTAGATAACAAAACAAATTTTACAACTTATTCAGTTCTATGTTCACCATTAATTGCTGCAAATGAATGTATAGGAGTAATCCATTGTTTAAATAAAAAAACATCCTCTAAGTTATTCGAGGAGAATGATAGAAAATTGTTAGAGACATTATCTGCCCCAGCTGCTTTAGCAATTCGTAATGCAAAAATGGCTAAAGAATTAATTGACAAAAATAGAATGCAAAAAGAAATAGAAATAGTTGGTGAAATACAAAAAACTTTATTATCTAAGAATAAAAATGAAGACTTTCCAATTGCAGGAATAAATATTCCAGCGAAAGTTGTTTCTGGTGATTTTTATAATTTTTCTGAAATTGCAAAAGGAATTTATGGTTTTGGTGTTGCTGATGTTTCAGGCAAAGGTATCAAGTCTTCCTTACTGATGTCAAAGGCATCAAGTTTGTATAGATGTTTAAGCAAAACTATTTTTTCAACTTCAGATCTTTTAAATTTACTTAACAAAGAAATATGTGAAACCGCTGCAAGAGGAATGTTCGTAACAATGTTGATTGGAATTTATGATAGTAATAAAAAAGAATTATTATTATCAAACGCAGGTCATGAACCACCACTTGTAATTGATAAAGATCAAAACTTTTCTAACTTTTCTGAAGCTGGTCCACCCCTAGGTATAACTTCAAAAATAAAATATAAAGAAACCACTACAAACTTTTCTGACAGCTCAATGTATATTTTTACCGATGGCATCACTGAGATAAGAGATCCTTCAGGTGACATGCTCGAAGTTGAAGGTTTCCAAAAGTATATTAAAAAATATCAACACACTCCGAATAATAAAAGACTTAAGTTAATGATTGAAGATATTGTCAAAGCAGGAATGATACAAAAAGATGATTTAACAATTGTGACAGTTGATAGTGTTCAATGAGCTTAACTAAAGTTATGTCATTCGTTGCGATTTTAATTTCTGTAATATTTTATTGGACAACCTCAAATGTATGTAGGTATAATTTTGCAATTGATAAAAAAACAAAATTATTAAATATACTTACGGAAGAAATCGATCCATCAATAAAAAAAACAAAAATTTATTATTACAAAGAGTTAGATTGTACCAAAGTTGATTGGTCTTTTGATTATAATAGAGTTGTTAGTAATGTTGAGACACTATCAGTGATGATATACCAACAATTTACTACAGACATAACAGGAAGATCGTTAATTGAATAATTAAAACAATATTTATTTAAATATTTATTTTAAAAATATTTAATAAAATGATTAATCAATTGTAATTATTTTAATTCCACGTAAAAAATCTTAAAATACAATTTCTTTAGTAAAAAAAATTTAATTTTTTAATTAATCATAATAAATTTTTAAAATTTGAAGTTTTATTTTAAAATTTATACAATTTTTGATTGTAATTCGAAAAAATTGACAAATTTTCTATAAAAACAGATTAACTTTTCTAAATTTTATCATTTCAAAATGAAAAATTTTAATAAATTAAACTTTAATAAATCCTAAATGAACAGCTCTAACACAAAATAATTTACTCTAACACAAATTTACAACTTAATGATTAAAATTCAAAAAATATTGATTTTATTGAGTTTTCTGTATTTATATTTCAAATCAAAAACTCTAACACAAGGTTATAAATTTAATTGTGTTAGAGTGATGTAAAATTAATTATAAAATTATGATTTAAGTATTTTTTTATTTTTTTAAGAAAGTAAGTAAAATCAATACTTATTTGAGATTTAACCCAAAATGACCACCTTAAGTTGAAAATTGTGTTAGACTTTTTTTTTATTTGTGTTAGAGATTCGGTATGTTTGTGTTAGAATAAAAAAAAAATATAAAAAAATGGACGACAAAGAAAAAGAAAAGTTTGGTGTCATCATTGATAAGAATGATCAAAATAAGGATGATCAATCTTCAGTTGCACCTACTCCAGATACAAAGCAAGAAGTAACTCCCTCTAATGAGGAAACTTCAACAACTTCAGAAAATATACAACCTGAAGAAGATAAAATTAATAAAAATTTATCAAAAGAAGACAACTTAAATGAAAACGACACTAATAAAGAGCAAGAAGTTAAAAGTGAAAGCCCGTTAGTTGAAAATACGACACAAAGAACAGAAGAAAAAAAAGAACATCAAGTAATTCACAAGAAAGATGGCAGATTACATATTTATGTCAGACAAGATAAATACAAAGGAGAGCTTAAGTCAAAAAATTGGGTTGGTAGGCTCTATATAGACGGAAAACAAAAAATTTCATCATCGGGAACTCCAGACTTAGAAGAAGCAATTCCGATTTTAGAAAAATGGTTTGACGATGTTCATGCGCAAAAAGAAAAAGAACAAAAAGAATTAGAACAAAAGTCGACACAAGAAACTGACAAACGAACACAACCACAAAATTTAGAAACTACTTCTAACGAAACCATTACAACAGATATAACATTGCCAGCAAGAAAAGACGATGTCCCTTTACAAGAAACTGTAAATAAAGAAACTGTTGAAACAAAAACGGAGTTAGAAAATAATACTTCTTTAAATCAGACTGAAATAACAAATAGTGAAGAACAATCAAAGGTTAAAAATTTTTTAAATAAATTTAAAGATATAAAATTTAAAGCACCTTCATTTGGAAAAAAAGATTCAAGTAGTCCAAAAATGAGTTTTAATAAAAATAAAGTAAAAGAAAAATTTAATAACTTTTTAAAATCTAGGTTAGGGAAGAAGACTGCGCAAGGCGAAGAAATTGTTGGTGTTGAAATAACTAACAAAGAAATTAGACTAACGCAAATTTCTTCAAATAAAGCTAATCAATGGGTTTTAGAAAGATTTTATGTTCATCCAATTGACTTACCTGAGGACGCGGCTATTGTTGATCATGAACAAAAAGTAGGTGATGAATTAAATGTAGCTTTACAGAAATCAAAAATAACAACTCCTAATGCTGCTATTGCAATCCCAGTTACTAATGCAATTATCAGAGTAGTTACTGCACCATTAATGAATGATGAGGAATTAAAAAAAGCAATAGATACTAACTCGTTATGGGAAAATTTAGTCCAGTTGACAGATAACTTAGATGACTACTCTATATTTCATCAAGTCATTAATAGAAACTCAAAAGATAATACAATGGATATTTTATTTGTTGCTTCAAAATTAGCTGACATAAATAATTATACAAATATTATTAAAAATAGTGGATTAAATCCTGTTATCATTGATGTTAAATGTTTTGCTTTAAAATCTGCAGTTGACCAAATAAATCAAATTTCAAATAAAACAGAGGATACAAATTTTACTGCAATGCTGGAATTTGGTTTGGATGAAAATTACGTAATGATCCTATACAACAATAACCCAATAATTACTGACATTTTTTTACGTGGGCAAGATAGAAAAATTTTAAAAGAGTCGCAAGATCAAGAAGAAAAAGACGCATTAGTAAGACGTTTTATGACACAAGTTAAACAAGCGGTTCAAGATTTTGAAACAAAATATGAAAAGAGGGTTAGAAATATAAAAGTTGTATCAAATTTAGAAAATGTTGAAGATTATTTATCAAGTTTTAGAAAAACTTTAGTAAATACAGGATTTAATTTATTTGATCCCTTTGAAGGACTTAAAATACCTCAACAATTAGAGAGTAAAATTAACTTAACTAACCGGTCTTACTTTTCAACAACTGTTGGTCTTGCTTTTAGAAAACTTGATGTATTTGGATATTACAAATTTGTAACTGCTGTTAAAAATATAAATCTTCTTCCAAATAGAGAAGGAATGATTAAGCAAAAGAAAATGAAAGCCTTTTCAAATTTTGCCTATAAGGGATTTGTTGGGGCTGTAGTTGGAGTATATCTAATTTTATTTACATTAGCTTTCTGGAATATCTATAATTACAATAACAAACTTAAACTGTATGATACTGTGGTTACAGAGCATACATCAAAATCAAATCAACTCGCTAAAGTATCAAAAGAATTAAAAAAAATGACAACCACTCTTAAACTTAGCAACAGTCTAAAGTCTAACAAAGATTTGAGCTATAGAATTTTAGCACAGATTGCAAGTAGCGTTCCTAGCAGAGTAAAATTTGATCTTGTTGAGTATGATGGAAAAAAACTTGTTTCTATAACAGGGATTGCTGCTGGAGATAATGATATATTACAGCTAATTAGAAATTTACAATCTAAAAAATTAATTACCCAAGCATCTTTATCATCAATGAAAATGCCTAGAGTTAAAGCTGGTGATCAAACAATGAAAGGATTTAAGGTTTTCGTAAAAATTAAAGGATAGTTATGGATTTAAATGAATTAAAAAATCTGAATATGGATGACTTAAAAGCAAAAATTATAGCTTTTGCCGATAAAAAAACTTTAATTAAAATTGGTATAAGTCTTGGATCAATTATAATTTTCTTAATCATTTACTATGCTGTTTTAAATCCAATTGTTAAAGAAAAAAAAGCTCAAATTACTGATATGAACACTAAACAGGAAGAGATAGTAAAATTTAATAACGAAATTATTTCTGTGAAAAGAAAAATTAAAAAAATTAAGCCTAAATATGAAAATTATTCAACGCTATTTCACTCAAAAGCTGAGGTAGAAGGGCTTTATCAAAATTTAAGTGAGTTTGCTACTATCAATGGTTTAGTCATTTCTGTTATTGAGAAGGGTAAACCAACGGAAGTGTCAAAATCAGAGATTTTAAATAAAGGTAAGAAAAAAAAGAAAAAACCAAAAAAAGCAAAAAATAAAAAAGAGGCAATTAAAAATATTGCCTATTACACGATACCAGTAAAATTTGAGATTAATGGCAACTTTTTAGGGTATATCAAATTTAAAAGAGCTTTATCGCTATCTAATAAGATGTTGAATTTTGAGTCAGAAAAGATACAAGTGGTAAAATCAGATTCAACTGGAGCGATAAAAGTAAGTGGAACTTTAACAATAGTGGGGCTAGCAGATGAGTTTTTTTAATAAATTCAGTTCAAAGTTAGTTTTATTAGCTTTTTTAATTTTCAGCACCCATTTGCTCGCTGATAATCACGATAAAAATAATTCCTCTAAGGAAGAACCTTTACCTTTAAATGACCCATTTGTTGGGGACTCATCTTTTTCCGGTGGAGTTAAAGTAATAACAGAGGGAGGAGCTCCGTTGAGTGAAAAGAAAAGAATAGATTTATACACTTATAAATTGGCAGGAATTATAAAGTCAGACTCAGCTAGCTTCATTTCTCTAATCAATCAAGATGGCGAAATAATAACTGTTTCAATGTTTGAGGAGGTCAGCGACGGTGTAAAATTAGTTGATATGACAACTAAAGAGGCTGTTTTTGCTACCGAGGATAAATATTTAATTATGAATTTTAAAAATCAGATAAAGGAGCAAAGTGAATATTAGATTATTAAAAATAATTCCTTTAATCTCATTATTGTTTTTAGTTTTAAATGGATGTGCGTCTAATACTCTTTCTAAAAAGGGTAAAGGTTTCAAGCATAATACACCTCTTATAAAAGATGATATAAGAAAGTCTGGACGAATAGAGATTGAAAAAACTGTGGAGATGGGCCCTAAGCCAGTTGAAGGGGATACAAAAGCTTTGCAAAAAAGAAAAAAAATATCAGCACAACAAAAAAGAAATTATTTATTGATACCAGACGAATTTACAGAATTAAAACAAACTGTATCCTTTAAATTTAAAAATTTGGATTATGCAGAAGCAATGCAATTAATGGGCAAGGTTGGAGACATTAATGTTTTAGTAGGTGATGAGGTAGCAGGTTCAATTTCTGCTGAATTGATTAATGTTCCTTGGGATAAAGCTTTTAATGCTTTGTTAGATATGAAAAATTTTGCTGCTGATATTGATGTGTCTAGTAATTTAATTAGAGTACACACACCTTCCACTTTAACAGCTCAAGAGACATATAAATCAACGAGAGCCGCAGCCGTAAAAAAGAAAGTTGAATTAGAGGATTCAGTCGAGCCAATTGTTTCTGAAATTTTTAGACTTTACTATATTTCACCCGCACAAGCTAAGACTACAATCAATGAATTATTTGCAACTACAGGTGAAAGTAGTTTTTCACCAATACAAATTACTGAAGAAGCTACAACAAGATCAATTATCGTAAGAGGTAAGGTTGAAGATTTAGATGTGGTAGATAAAATTCTTAGTGAGATTGATGTAAAAACAAGACAAGTTTTAATTGAGGCATTTATAGTTGAGGCAAATTCAGATTTTGAAAAAGCACTTGGTACAAGACTAGGAGCAGCCTACTCAAGACAGCAAGAGATTGTTGGTGGTACAATAGGAGGAGCAGCGACCGATGGGCCAATTACTCCAACCCTAGGTACGGTCTCAGGTGGTGAGGGACAAATTACAGATTTTACTTCATCTGCAATAGGTGCAACGAGTGGTATTGGTATATTAAAAAGAACGGGGTCAGCAGTTTTAAAAGCTGAAATACAAGCTTTAGAAAAACTTGGTCTTGGAAAAACTATATCTAATCCTAAAGTTTTTACATTAGATAACCAAATAGCTAATATTAAACAAGGTGAAGAAATTTCATATCAGGCTACAGGCTCAGAGGGAGCGGATGTCCAATTTAAACCAGCTAATCTAGAATTATCAGTTACACCAAGTATTATTGGTGATGGAAATGTACTTTTAGATGTTACAGTCAAAAATGACTCTGTCAAATCGAATGCGGGTGCCGATCCGTCAATAAACACTATGCAGATAGAAACTAAGCTTTTGATTGCAGATGGAGATATAGTAGTTATTGGCGGAATAAAGAAAAATTCGATAAAAAATAACAAACAACAATTACCAGGAATGGGAAATGTACCTGTTCTAGGAAATTTATTTAAAGGAACTGAAAAACAGGATATGTTAACAGAAATGTTAATATTTATTGCACCAAGGGTTTTATAGAATGTTAAAAATTAGTAGAGAAAGTGAAATTAACTTAATCAATGTTTTAATTGATAACGATATTATTTCAGGAAAAGATTTACCTAATATTAAAAAAGTTAGCACTGAAAAAAATAAATCACAAATTGATGCAGTTTTTGAATTAAAACTGTGTGATGAAGATAAAATTCTAGATGTTTTAGTTAAAGAGCAAAGCCTAGAAGTTGCAGACTTATCAAAAATTCAAATTACCGATGAAATTAAATCTGTTCTGCCATCTAATTACATTAACATGAATTTTGTTGCGCCATTTAAAGTTGATGGGAAAGATCTACACATAGCAATTTCAGATAGTTCGAAACTTGGATTAATGAGAAACTTAAAAGCAATCACAAAAAAAAATATTGAACTTCATGCTGCTAAAGTATCGCAAATATCTGAATTTATTCAAAAACTACAAAGTGAAACTGGAGAGGTAACGACTGAAGCTATAAGAGAAGAACGTAAAGAAAAAACTAAAACGTTTGACTCAGATCTTGGTGATGCTGGAGAAGTTTTAGAGGAAAAACCAGAAGAGGAAGTTGAAGCTTTAGAAAACGAGTCTGAAGTAATCAAATTCAGTACTGCAGTTGTAGCAGAGGCGATTAAATTAGGAGTTAGTGATATTCATATTGAACCTTATCGATTCTCATCACGTGTTAGATACAGATTAGATGGAATGCTTCAAGAGCAGGAGGAGTATAAAAAATTTTTACATGATAATTACGGAGCTGTCGTAACCCGATTTAAAATTATGGGTAAATTGGATATTGCAGAAAGAAGATTACCTCAAGACGGAGCAATAAATTTTAAAATAGATGGTAAGGTAGTAGATTTAAGATTATCAATTTTACCGACAGCCAATAATGAGAGAATTGTAATGCGTATTCTTAATAAGGACGCAGGGGATATAACACTTGAACAATTAAATTTTGAAGATCAGGATTTAAAAAATTTGAGGAAATCTATTCATAGCACTCAAGGTTTAATTCTGGTTACTGGGCCCACTGGTTCAGGTAAATCAACCACACTCTATAGTATCTTAAAAGAGGTAAGCAAACCTCACTTAAATATTTTAACAGCAGAAGATCCTGTCGAATATGAATTAGATGGTGTCGGACAGGTTCAAATTAAAGATGATATAGGTTTATCTTTTGCATCTGCACTGAGATCTTTTTTACGTCAAGACCCTGAAATAATCTTGGTTGGAGAGATGAGGGATAAAGAGACAGTTGACATTGGATTAAAAGCTGCATTGACAGGTCACTTAGTATTTAGCACACTGCATACTAACGATGCTCCAAGTACTATTACACGTTTGCAAAATATGGGAACACCTGATTATTTAATCAGTGCTGCAACACAATTAGTTCTTGCTCAAAGATTAGCTAGAAAAAACTGCAAAGATTGTAGAGTTCCTGATGAAGATGTAACTCCAAAAGTTTTAACTGACCTTGGTTTTTCGCCTGAGCAAGCTTCAAGAACAAAAGCGACTAAGGGAAAAGGTTGCGCAAAATGTAAAGACAGCGGATATAAAGGTCGACAAGGAATTTATGAAATATTAGTTGTTTCAAAACCAATTAAAGAAGCAATTTTAAGACAAGCAACAACACCTGAATTAAGAGAAATCGCAATAAAAGAGGGTTTTCAAACCATGCAAGATATGGGCAGAAGAATGATTGCAAATGGAGACTTAAATTTTAGGGAATTTGAACGGGTATTATCAGCTAGTTAACAATGGAATTATTTGCTTACAAAGGCATTTCTGCAGGAAAATATGTTGAGGGTGAGATAGAGGCTCTCAATCAGGACGAAGCATCCTTTAAACTTAAAGAGCAAAAACTTATCATTACAAATTTAGTTAAAACCAAGAAGAAAAAAGGCGAAAAAAAAGATAATACTAAAGCTAAAAGTAAAGGCCTTTCCTTATTTGGTAAGAAAAAAGTAAAAGTAGAAGATATTTTAATATTCTCAAAACAGTTTGCAACGATGGTAAAAGCAGGACTGCCGATTTTGCAAACACTTGCAATGCTACGAGATCAACTCGAGTCCCCGGCAATTAAGGAAGTAATCGAAGATATAAGAAAGGGCTTAGAGGGAGGAATAACATTGTCAAAAAATTTTGAAAAATATCCTCAATATTTTGATAATGTCTATGTAAACTTAATCAAAGCAGGTGAGGCCAGTGGTAAGTTAGATGTTTTTCTCTTGAAAATTGTAGATGATCTAGAAAAAAAGGAAAAAATTAAAAAAAAAATCAAAAGTGCTCTTATGTACCCTGGCATAATGTTTACCACTGCTATGGTTGTAAGTGCTTTTATGTTAGTCAAAGTGGTTCCAGTCTTTGCTGAAATGTACGAAGGTATGGGTATTGCTTTACCTAAACCCACAGCAATAATAATGGGTATGAGTGATTTTCTAAGAGGTGCTGGTGGAAAAATTTTATTTTTAGTTTTAGTTGGAGGTTACTTTTTGTTTAAGTACCTAACAACTAAAAATGCGAAAATACAATATATGTGGCATAAACAAGTTTTAAAATTACCAGTGTTTGGGGATTTAATTTTAAAATCTTTAATAGCTCAAATTTCATTAATCATGGGAAATTTAAGTGCGGCAGGGGTGAATTTATTAGAAAGTATAGAAATCTCTAAGTCCGTCAGTAAAAATGTTGTAGTCACAGAAGCTTTAGAAAATGTAAAAAAAGGAGTATTTTCAGGTGACACACTAACAAAGTTATTTTTAAAAGAACCACTGTTCCCACCAACATTCAGTCAACTAGTTTCTGTTGGTGAGCAAACTGGACAACTAGATGAAATGTTCAATTCAGTTGCAAAATATTATGAGAGTGAATTTGACACTGCCGTAAATAATATGTCAAGTTTGATTGAGCCAATCATGATTGTATTTATGGGTATTATGATTGGTGGTTTGATGATTGCGATGTATTCACCAATATTTAATGTTGGTGCGATTATGGGGGGTTAAATTTTTTTAGATAAAATTAAATGATTGACCCACTTTTGTTGATCTTTTTTAAAAACCGCATCGTCCATTATTTGTTTTATAAAAAAAGTCCCCAAACCACCGGGTTTGATATCATCTAATTTTCTATGTTGAATATTCTCTTCTACAACAGGTTTTCCTTTATCAAAAAACCCAATTTCTAAATTATCGTCTTTAAGAGAAATTTTTATTTGCATGTGGTCAGCGGTATTTTCAACACCTTTATATGCGTGTTTAACTATATTTTGGGCTGCTTCAGCAATTGCTAAAACCAATTCTTCCTTTAGATCATTATTTATTTTTAGTTTTTCAAATACTTCCCTTGAGAAGACTCTTACCTCTTTTAAGCTTGCAGTATGCACAAGAAAATCTTTAGACTCTGATAAATCCATTATTCTAAGTTTAATATTTGTTCCAACTTAGCCATCATGATCACTTTTAGAACAGACTTACTGACTTCTTTGACAACAACCTTAGTATTATTCTCCAAAGCTTTTTGATGACTTTCAATTAGAACTGATATTCCAGATGAGTCCATATAAGAAACATCTTTAAGATTAAGGTGAACTTCTTTTCCAGCCTCAACTAATGGTAAAATAACCTCTTTTGCTTTTTCAGTCACATCCATATCAATTTCTCCATCAAGAAAAACTGTGGATGTGTTTCCGTCTTCAGTAATTTTATAACTCATGAAGATGTAGTGATAGCATTATTAATTAATTATTAAAATCGCAAATTTGAGCCAAAATGAACACTTATTTATAAAAAAATAGCTTTTTTTACTTTAATTTCACAACTTCATTCTTTACATATGGTTATAAATATTCTTTACATATGGTTATAAATATTAAGAATGGGTTTTATATGAAAAATATTAAAATTTTAGGGAGGTCTATGACTAATAAAAATAAAGACAAAAAAGGTTTTACGTTAATCGAATTATTAGTTGTTGTTGCAATTATTGGTGCATTGGCAGCTGTAGGAGTAGTTGCTTATAACGGGTATATTGGAGCTGCAAGAGAGAATTCTACAAAATCAATACATAATGGTGTAGCAAAGTATATTGCTAATGAAGCTGCAAAATGTGCATTAGATGAAAACGCTACTATCATGGGTGGTACTATTACATGTACTTCTACTACAGATGCTATTATTACGGTACTAACAGGTGGAACAGTATTGCAAGATAAAGATCCTTATGATGGAGGGTTATCAGTGGTTGGAACAACACCTACTGATACTGATAAAGTAAGAGGCAATGTAGTAGTTACAAAAGCTGATGCAGGCACTACACAGAAAATATTGATTACAACATGTTGGGATAAGGATTGTACAGAAACTGCCCTTACAACGACAGTTCAAGTATTTGAATAATTGCTGATAGTACAAAAACAAAAGTGCTGAACTTTGCAAGTTAAACTTATTAGAGGTTTTACTTTGATTGAACTGCTAATAGTAGTTGCAATCATCGGAACCCTCGCAGCCATTGGTACAGTTGCATATAATGGGTATGTAGGTGGTGCCAAAAAATCTGCTGCACAAAACTCTATGCAACAAATCGCACTTCAAGAACAAGAATACCAGTCAATTTATGGTGATTATTTTGTTCAAAGTGGATGTACACCTAGCCAAGATAATACTGATGCAATCAATACAGATTTATTTGAAACAACAGCAGATGAGCCTGTTGTTGCTGCTGAAGGTTATAGATTTTGTGTGGACACCCACACCACAGGTTTTGTCGTAAAAGCTTGTATGTGGGATGGCACCGCATGTATAGATGGTGAAGAACTTACTTTAAATACTAAAGGGGCAAATAATTTTTAATAAATGTCAGAAATAAAATGTTTAAAAACAATTTCAAAGAATTCATTGAAAAATTATTTTCTGGCAATCAATCAAGCTTAATAAAAATATTTTCAACTTTAAGTATCATCTGGATGATTTTCATCGGCTATCTGATCTGGTGGAATGGTATAAAAAATCCGGGATTTGACAAAAGCTTTAAATGGGATGAATGGATTTGGTTTGGTCTTGTACCAGCTATTGTGCCATTTATCTTTTATCTAATTTGGAAAAAGAGAGATTAAATCTTGATAAATATGATAAAATTTTACTCAAAATGGATACTTTGTTTCATTGTGAAAATCAAAAAATTAAATAAGTTCGTGTTATGAAAAAAATCCTTTTTGTATTTTTATTGGTACCTATATTGAGCAGCTGTGGCCAGTATACTTCAATGATTGGACCAAGTTATACCTTGGTTGAGACTGGTAGCATTCTACAAGCATCAAGCTCATTATCTAGCTCTTTAGCTATGAATAATGCAAAGCAAACTTATATTGATGAGATTAATAATAATATTTGCCCAACAACTCATTCCTCGGAACTAAGCGAAATATTTTTTGAAACTTTAGAGCAAATGGATTGCATTCAAGATCCAATGAGTATTTATAGATAATAATTTTCTAAATGATGCCCCAAGAAGCAATTGATATTCTAATGAGCAATATCGACTCTTTGTGGGTCATCAACTGTGCAATTTTAGTTTTCATTATGCAAGCAGGATTTATGTGTATGGAAACTGGTTTATCAAGACATAAAAACAGCATTAACGTTGCTTTAAAAAATGCTGCAGATTTTGGAGTTTCAGTAGTTATATTTTGGATTTTTGGATTTGGCTTGATGTTTGGCACATCGTATAATGGATTTTTTGGTACTGATTTATTTTTCTTCAAAACTGATAAAGCCGAATACATGACTTACTTTGTTTTTCAGGCAATGTTCGTTGCAACCGCTGCAACAATAATTTCAGGAGCTGTTGCTGAAAGAATGAAGTTTAATGGATATTTAATAATGACAGTTTTAGCAACTGGAATAATTTATCCTATAGTTGGTCATTGGGCTTGGTCCTCAAGTTATCTATCAAAATATGATACTGTAAATCAATTATTAAACGTAACAGGTGAAGTAAAAGCAACAGGATGGCTTTCAGATTTAGGGTTTGTTGACTTTGCTGGGAGTACAATTGTTCATTCTGTTGGGGGATGGATTGCACTTGCTGCGGTAATAATTTTAGGCCCTCGAATTGGTAAATACTCCGAAGCTAATAAGGGTAAATTTACAGGATCAAGTTTTCCTCTAGCCGTTTTAGGAGCTTTAATTTTATGGTTTGGTTGGTTTGGGTTTAATGGTGGAAGTAATGGTGCAATGGATGAAACAGTTCCATTAATTTTAATTAATACTTTTTTAGCCGCTGCATTTGGCTTATTAACTGGTTTAGGTATTTCTTATTATAAGTTTAAAAAGCCTGATCCTTTTTATATTATCTTAGGACCATTAGCAGGTTTAGTTTCAATCACAGCCGGATGTAATTCAATGACATCAGTGACTTCAATTTTTGTTGGAATTGTCGGTGCAATTATAGCGGTAACTGTAAATGAAATTTTAAATAAATTTGAAATCGATGATGTAGTTGGTGCCGTACCAGTTCATTTAGCTGCAGGAATTTGGGGAACATTAGCAGTTGGTTTTTTTAGTGACTTAAGTATTTTAGATACCGGACTTGATAGAATTTCACAAGTCAAAACTCAATTTATAGGAGTAATTAGTATTGGAGCTTTTACATTTATTTCATCTTTTGTGATTTTAAATATTATTAATAAATTTTATCCACTAAGAGTAGGTCCAGCTCAAGAGGAGCTTGGATTAAATATTGCTGAACATAATGCGGTTTCTATTGAACATGATTTAATTTCAATTTTAGATAAACAATCCATATCTGGTGATCTTAAAATTAGAGGTCCTCAAGATCCATTTACCGCAGGTGGAGTCATTGGTCTATATTATAATAAGTTAATGAGCAAGCTTGAGACAAGTGAGGAGGAAAAAAATAAATGGCGTGAAAGAATTTCAAAAGAGGTTAAACTTGCAGTCAAAGTTCAAGAAAATTTTTTACCAAAAAGAAATTTAAAAAATTATCCCGTTCATGGAATTAATATTGCTGCAAGAGAAGTATCTGGCGATTTTTTCAGTTTTTATCCTCACAATGATAGCATTTATTTTGTCATAGCCGATGTGGCTGGAAAAGGTATTCATGCTGGAATGGTTATGGCTAAAGCATCAACTTTATTTGAAGTTTTATCTCAATCAAAAGTAGATCCTGATGAAATGGTTTTTCATATGAACAATGATTTAAATAACACTAAAACTGCAGGAATGTTTGTGACTTCAATTGTGGGTGAATATAATTTAATATCTGATGAAATTAGATGGGTTAATGCTGGGCATCAACCAGCAGTTATCCGAAACAGCAATGGTGAATACAATCAGATCGAAAGTTCAGCACCTCCATTAGGAGTTATCAAACAAAAACATAAAGATGTTTATAACATTCATAAAATGAAATTAAATGGTTCAAGATTTTATGCTTTTACCGATGGCTTGTCTGAGAGTTTAAATGATAATGGTGAGGAAATAGGAATTGATGGCTCAATAAAAATTATTGAACAGAACTATAATA
>CACPQC010000008.1 GCA_902635975.1 uncultured Pelagibacteraceae bacterium | reverse complement strand
GAAATCTTAGAATTCTTTCCCTTACATAATCCTCTTTTAGTTACAAAATTATAAATTCCTCCTTTGCCATTTTCGTCACCTGGATACCAATTTTGCACAGTTGAATATTTTATTTCTGCATCATCTAAAGCAATCAACTCAACATTCGCAGCATGCAATTGATTTTCGTCTCTCATTGGAGCTGTACATCCTTCGAGATAACTCACATAACTTCCCTTATCAGCAATAATCAACGTTCTCTCAAATTGACCTGTCTGAGACGCATTAATTCTGAAATAAGTCGACAATTCCATAGGGCACTTAACACCTTCAGGAATATAAACGAATGATCCATCTGTAAATACAGCAGAGTTTAGTGTAGCAAAGAAATGGTCTGTAACTGGTATTACTGTACCTAAATATTTTTTTACAAGATTGGGATATTTTTGAATTGCTTCTGACATAGAACAAAAAATTATACCATGTTTTGTTAATTCACCTTTAAAAGTGGTTGCTACTGAAACAGAATCAAATACTGCATCAACAGCGATTCCATTTAATCTTGCTTGCTCTTGTAATGGAATTCCAAGTTTTTTGTATGTTTCTAAAAGTTTAGGGTCGAGCTCATCTAAACTTTTAGGTTTATCCTTCATGCTTTTTGGTGCTGAATAATAGTATAAATCTTGATAATCAATTTTAGGATACTTTGGCTTTTGCCAATTTGGTTCTTTTAAAAGTTTTAATCGCTCATAAGCTTTTAATCTAAATTCTAACATCCATTGTGGTTCTTTTTTAATATTAGAAATAAATCTGATCACATCCTCATTTAGGCCTTTTGGAGCTTTTATGTTTTCAATATCAGTGGTAAAGCCGTATTTATAATCCTTTAACTTTTCTATATCTTTTTCTCTTGTGTCCATCTTTAAATTCTTCTTTCGTTATTTTCCTTAACAAGGTCCTCTAAACTCTTTCTTTCAAAAAAATCATTAATGTGGTTTTCAAGCTCATCCCATAAATTATGGGTTAAACATTTTGTAGACCTGCCATTACAGCTTTTTTTAGAATCTTTTTTGCACTGAACAGTTTTTACTTTTTCATCAACCGCATCAAAAATATTTGTAAGTTTAATTTCTTTAGCTTTTTTATTTAAAACATAGCCTCCTTGATTCCCTCTAACACTTAAAACAATTTCTTTTTTTCTAAGTTTAGAAAAAATCTGTTCTAGGTAATCAAGAGAGATGCCCTGTCTTAGCGATATGTCCCTTAGAGACACTGGGTTTATACTGTCAAATCTTGCGAGATCAGCTAAAGCCATTACCGCATATCTGCCTTTAGATGTTAGTTTCATAAACGTTAATTTTACTGGGTATATATAAACCCGACTAAAATAGTCAAGTATCATCTATAAAAAAAGACTAACATTTTGTCACCCACTTGTGATAAACCTAATTTTTTTTTGAGAATGATAATCAGTAACAATTATGGATAATAAAATTTTAGAAATATTCATACCTGGACCAGCAGGGAGACTTGAGGCGAAATATTATAAAAGTAAAAAACCAACATCACCAATCGCATTAGTTTTACAACCACATCCTCAATATGGTGGCACTATGAACAACAAAATAGTGGTCGAAACTTTTCAAACATTTATGGAAAACAACTTTTCAGTTTGTAGAGTAAATTTTAGGGGAGTTGGTAAAAGTGATGGAGAATTTGACAATGGTCAAGGGGAACTTGCTGATGCTGCTGCTGCACTTGATTGGTTAGAGAGGGAAAATTTTGACAATTCTCAATGTTGGGTATCTGGTTTTTCTTTTGGATCTTTAATTGCAATGCAGCTTTTAATGAGACGACCAGAGATAAACAGATTTATTGCCATCTCTCCTCAGCCAAATGCATATGATTTTTCTTTTTTATCTCCCTGTCCAACTTCAGGTTTAATAATTTATGGCAAAAAAGACGAATTAGTGCCAATTGAATATATTAATGAATTAAATAAGAGATTAAGCTCTCAAAAAGGTATTAAAGTTGAATTTCAATCAGTTCAAGAGGCTAATCATTTTTTTTCAAAAAATGAAAGTTTTTTAGTTAAAGAGCTTAACAGATATATTAAAAAAGAAACCGCTCTTTATTAAGTTAAAAATTTTCAACTGAAATACCTCCAGTTAATGCTTCGTTGCATCTCGTTGTGCTTGGAAAAGAAATAGGCAATCCTTCTACAGACCTGATTGCCAAAAAAGCAAAAGCCTGCGATTCAATATAATCTCCATTAATTTCATATTTGTCTATCAGGTCAATATTTATTTTTTCAAAATTATTTTTTATACATTCTAATAAATACTCATTTTTTCTTCCACCTCCACAAACCAACCATTTGGATTCAAGAGGTTTATTTTTTCTGAGAATAAAACTCATTCCATCAGAAATAAGTTTAGCAGTAAAATCTGTAATGGTTGCAGCTCCATTTTCTAAAGATAGACCTTTTGAAAAAAAAATATCAAAATCCTTAATGTCTAAGGATTTTTCATACAGAGAATCATTGTTAAAATTTTCTAACGCTTGATTCAGAACGAGTCTGTCGATCTTACCAGATCTAGCTATAGAGCCTTTATTGTCATAAGCGCTTTTTGAATTTTTTCTAATCCACTCGTCTATTAAACAATTACCTGGACCAATATCATAAGCATAAATCTTTTCAGATTGCCACAAATTATTCCAACTAACTGTTGATGTTATGTTTGAGATCCCTCCAATATTCAAAATAAATATTGGAAAATCTAAATTAAACTTTTTATGTATTTTATTTGCTAAAGCATTATGAAAAATAGGCACAAGTGGTGCTCCTTGACCACCATGCTTTAAATCATTTTGTCTAAAGTTATAGACTACTTTTTTTTTTGTTAATTGCGATAAAAGTTTTCCATCACCTAACTGCTTAGAAATTTTTTTTTCGGGGTCATGAAATATTGTTTGTCCATGAAAACCTATTAAATCTATATTTAAATTAAATTTTTCAATTGTCTCACTTACTGCTTTGAAATGAAATAGTGTAACCTCTCGTTCTAGATCTTTAATCTCTTTAAAATATCTCGCTAAATCCTCTGAATTTGAAATTTTATCCCTTATCTTTAGTAATTTTTGGAATAAATCGCTGTCATATTCAAAAAATCTATCAAATTCTGTTGAATATTCTTCGTTACCATCAGATCTAATGACAGACACATCTATTCCATCTAATGAGGTACCACTCATAAGACCCATTGAAGTATAAATTTTACCCATTCTTATTTTTTTTTATCAAATATTGTATATTGTAAGACTATAGACTCATGAATAAATTTTTAAAAGAATTTAAAGATAGAGGGTATTTCTATCAATGTACAAATGAAAAAGAATTAATTGAATTATTAAATAAAAAAAAAATTAAAGCATATATTGGATTTGATTGCACTGCACAAAGTCTTCATGTTGGAAGTCTTCTTCAAATTATGTGTTTAAGATTATTGCAACGTCATGGACATCAGCCAATAGTTTTATTAGGTGGTGGAACAACAAGGATTGGTGATCCATCAGGTAAAGATAAAACGCGAAAAATTTTATCAGAGAATGAAATAGAAAAAAACGCAAAAAATATAGAGAAAATTTTAAAAAATTATTTAGACACGTCAGATAAAAAAGTAAAACCTATTTTTGTAAATAATTATAAATGGCTTAAAAATTTGAATTATATTTCTTTTTTAAGAGATATAGGAAAACATTTTACAATAAACAAGATGCTAACATTTGAAAGTGTTAAAAATCGACTGGATAGAGAGCAATCACTAAGTTACATGGAATTTAATTATATGATTTTACAAGCTTACGATTTTTTAGAATTAAATAAAAAAGAGAATTGTATTTTACAGATTGGGGGATCTGATCAGTGGGGAAATATTGTTAATGGAGTTGAGTTGATAAAAAGATATTCTGATAATCAAGTTTTTGGTTTAACAACCCCTTTAATCACATTGGCCTCAGGTGCAAAAATGGGCAAAACTGCAGATGGTGCAATATGGTTAGATAAAAAATTACTATCTCCATACGACTATTGGCAATTTTGGAGAAATACAGATGATAATGATGTTATTAAATTTTTAAAATTTTTTACCGATGAAAAAATAGAAAGTATTCAAAATTTGAAAGATGTTAATATTAATAATTTAAAAGTTTTACTAGCTAACAAAACAACTGAAATGCTTCATGGTAAAAAAGAGTCAAAAAATTCAGAAAAAATCGCTAGAGAAACTTTTTCAAATAATTCTACAGGATCGAATCTACCATCAATTAAGATAAATGCATCCTCGTTAAAAGATAAATTGAATATCATTGATTTAGTTATTATCTCAAAATTAGAGAATTCTAAAAGCGAAGTAAGAAGATTAATTAGCGGTAAAGCCATCAAAATTAATAATGAAATCATTCTCAATGAAAAAACAATTGTCGACAAAAGTTTTTTTAATAAAAATTATCTTAAACTTTCAATTGGAAAAAAAAGACATATTAAAATTGCATTAATTTAATTCTTTTTAATTTTTTCTAAAGTTCTGGTTATAAAACGAGGAGTTAAAGTTTTAATGGGATTTACTGTAGTTTCTAACTTTTTTGGTGGTCCCTTGATTTTAAAACTTACGCCAAAAACCCCTTCTCCAGTTTTTTTTCCTACAAGAATATCTCCAAGGATTGGTATTGAACCAATGGCTTTGTTAATTGTTGTCGCTGGAACTAAAGTTCCTCTGAGACTCACTAGTTTGTTTTTTTCAATATACCCTTCCATTAAAATTGAAATTGCTGGACCGATAGCGTAAATTTCGTCAATCGTCATTAGTTTATCTTTATTTTGAAAACTCATCTCAAATTCAGAAAATCCAATACCTTCTCCTGATAATAAATCCGCTATACCCTGTAGGGAAGCTAAAGTTAAAATCTTAGTTAGAGCTGGAAGTTCATTCAAATTAAAATCATAAATCTTTAATTTTGAATTTGAAATATCTTTAGATTTAACTGAGTAAAAATCTAATGATCCTTTTTCAAAACCTTTAATAAAATTAAATTTTTTAACAAAAGGCTTTGCTTGATCTGTGTAAAAAGTTGTTACTTTTTGATTGTTTTTACTGATTAAAGTAAAGGAAACTTTTTGTTTATCATCAAATTTAGCATTGATATTTGCATTTATTATTTTGTTATTAACGAAATTTAACTTTCCTGTAAGACCATAAACAACATCTTCATCATGTAAGTAAACTTCATCTAAATCTATTTCAAAAGAGAAGTTTTTTTTAAAAATATTTTTATTTTTAGTATCTTCAAAAATTAAGTCTTCAATTAATTTACTTGCATTAAAAATTTTCCCAGAAATAATAAATTTTTCTTTATCTTGTTTAGCTTGAAAATTGTTCTTTTTATTTTGTACATCTGTATAATTGAAAAATGCAGACTTTAATCCTAAAATCTTTAGATCATTAGATAATTCGAAGTTTTTTAAACTTATTAAATTAGAATTATTTTCATATTTAATATTTTCAAAGTGTAGAGTCTTATTCTTGTCGAATTTACCGTCAAATTTTAAACTTACCGTGGAATTATCATCCGATTTATAGTTTAAAAAATTAAAATTAATAGGATTTTTTATAAAATCTAACCTAGTATCAAATAAATATTCATCACCTTTTTTTTCAATTTTATAATAAACTTTATCAAAGTTTTTTTGGATTAAAAATTCACCATTTCCTTCTAAAGAAAAATTATTGTCTTTAAAAGTAATCTCAGTTTGATGGTCTTTAAAACTAATTTCTGATTTTAAATTAGGAAAAATTTCTTTTAAATTTATATCACTATTTATTAACAATTCGTCAATGTCAAATGAGGATTTAATTTCATAATCTGAAACTTTAAATTTGTTATTTATCTTAATCAAAAATTTATTTTCAGATGAGAACATTAAATTTTTAAAGTCTAATTTTGAAAAAGGTTCCAAAAAGCTTTTTAACGATTCTTCTGATAAACTAATTTTATTACTATTAATATTTCCTTTTATCTCGGTAAAATTATCTCTATTTTCAATTTCAATCTTTTCTGAAGTAAAATCTAAATTTGAATATGACAATCTAAGATCATTTAAATCTAACTTTTTATTTTCTAACTCAAAGATAAAGTTAATCTTATCAATTTTTTGTTTATTTAGTATATTTAATGAGCCATCTCTAACAAAACCGTTTATTTTAAAGTTGTCCTTTAATTTACCTTGATCGTCAAAATTTAAGGCAATATCTGCTATCAGATAACCTTTGTTTATAAAGTTTTCTATTATAAAAAGTTCAGCTTTATTATTTTTATTTATAGACCTGTAAAGTCCAATTACTTCTTTGATTTTAATAGATTTTGTCGAAACAAATAAATTTGATAATTGAAATTTTTTATTTATCAAATTTAATAAAGATATTTCAGATTTAATTACTTCCAAGTCAATTGATTGGTTATTATAGGAAATAATTGGGCCTAATGTCTGTGTGTTTATTTTTAAGTTAAATAAGTCTAAAATAATTTTTACATCATTTATTTTAACATCAAGTTTTGAATCAATTTTTTTTAAATTTCCTTTAATCTGGTTATTAAAACTTTTTGTTTCAAAACCAATTAAACTGAAATATCCAACAAAACTTACAATCAAAAAAAATATTATTGTAAATGATTTTAAAATAATTTTTGTCATTAAATTTGATACAATGATCTTTCTAAAAATTCATCTATATCACCATCTAAAATTTTTTTTGGGTTTGTGCTCTCAAAATTCGTTCTATTATCTTTCACTAATTGATAAGGTTGTAATATATAAGATCTAATTTGATGCCCCCATCCTATTTCAGACTTCGACGACTGCAATGTTTCACTTTCTTCCTCTTTTTTTTTTAATTCATAATCATAAAGTCTGGCCTTAAGCATATTCAAACATGTTTCTTTATTTTTATGTTGAGACCTCTCATTTTGACATTGCACAACAATTTTAGAGGGCAAATGAGTTATTCTCACTGCACTATCAGTTGTATTTACATGTTGTCCTCCTGCCCCACTCGATCTATAAGTATCTATTCTTAAATCTTTATCCAGGATTTCAATTTTAATGTTTTCATCGACCACAGGATAAACCCAAACACTAGCAAAGCTTGTATGTCTTCTTGCACCTGAATCAAAAGGAGAAATCCTGACTAATCTATGAATACCAGACTCTTTTTTTAACCAACCAAAAGTGTAATCCCCCTCAACTTTAATTGTTGAAGATTTTATTCCAGCCTCTTCTCCCTTGTGCTCACTTATTAAATCATATCTAAATTTTTTACTTTCAGCCCACTTAAGATACATTTTTCTGAGCATACTGGCCCAATCTTGACTTTCTGTTCCACCAGCTCCTGCATGAATTTCGATATAACAATCGAGTGAGTCACTATCATTTGATAAGAAACATTTTATTTCTGTTTTTTTTATCTCACTTTTTAATTGTTTTAAATTATTTGATAATTCAAAAAGTAAATCATTATTACTTTCTTCTATTGCTAATTTATATAATTCTTTGAAATCTGATAAGTTTTTTTCGGAATTCTTAAATGAATTCGTTAAATCCTCAAATAATTTTTTTTCTTTTAAGATTTTTTTTGATCGAGACTTATCCTGCCAGAAGTTAGCTTCTAACATTTTTTCATTTAATGCTTTTAGTTGCTCAAAAATATTTTTCTTTTCAAAGAAACTCCTTAACTCTTAAATTTATTTTTTGAACTTCTTCTATGTAAATTGATATTGAATTTTCCATTAATAAAATTTAAATATATTATTTGAGTCTTTTATATTTATATTAGTATTTAAAACTTCATTATTAGCAATATCTTTTTTTTTAAAATTTTCGATAATGGTATCTTTCGTTGAAAATTTAACTCTTTGCCCTGTTTTTGGATCTACAACCATCATAATTATTCCCTCTGGAACTTTAAAAGGTCTCGATTCAGATTTTAATATTGTTTTTTCAACAAAACTTCTAAAAATTGGTAATGCAGTTTTAGCTCCAGTTTCGTACTTGCCTAAAGGTTCGGGATTATCGGAGCCAGCGTAAACACCTATTACAAGATTTGAGGTAAATCCTATAAACCATGTGTCTGTATTTTTATTTGTAGTTCCAGTTTTACCACCAATATTTAAATTTAAATCTTTTAGTTTTTTTCCAGTTCCCCTCGATATAACACCCTCTAAAATTGATGTCATTTGATAGGCTGTTTGTGAAGAAAAAATTTGTTCATAACTATCAGTTATTTCTGGATAATTTTCACTAGAGTAAGATAACTGATCACAATTTTTGCATTTTCTAATTTCATTATTTAATATTGTATTTCCCTCACTATCTTGAATCCTATCTATTAAAATTGGATCTACTAATTTGCCACCATTAACAAAAGCTGAATAAGCTGATGTCAACTTTATTAAAGTTGTCTCTGCTGACCCTAGAGATATTGACAAAAGTTCATCAGGGTTATCATAAATGCCTAGCCGCTCTGAAAAGTTGACGATCTTGTTCAATCCTAGATTTTGAGCAATTCTAACTGTCATTAGATTTCTAGATTTTTCAAGACCCGTTCTCAAGGTTGATGGTCCATAAAATTTTTTTCCATAGTTTTCAGGTTTCCACTGTTTTAAATCTTCCCCTTGATCTAAAACTAATGGAGCATCTAATATTAATGATGATGGAGAATAACCATTTTCTAAAGCTAAAGCATAAACAAAAGGTTTAAAAGCAGAACCTGGTTGCCTTAATGCTTGAGTTGCTCTATTAAATTCACTCCTCTTAAAACTAAAACCACCACTCATTGCTAATACTCTTCCAGTATAAGGATCCATCACAACTATCGCTCCATTTATTTTTGGTAATTGTTTTAGAGAAAAAAAATTATCATCAATTTTTTTTACATAAATTACATCTCCAATTTCAAAAATTTCATTAAATTCTTTTTTAGTCCAAGAAATATTATTGTATCTGATTATTCCTTTTTCATTATCTTCGGTCTCAATGTAAGTTGAAAATTTATCAATCTTTTTTACAATAGCTAACTTCCAATTGATTGATTTTTCTAATTTGTAATTTAACAAGTCTTTTGACCAGTTTTTTTTGTATTTTTTTATATTAGTTAAAGGACCTCGCCATCCTTTTCTTTTGTCATACGAAGATAATCCGTCTCTGAGAGAATTAGTTGCGATCTTCTGTAGCTTTAGGTCTATTGGAGTATTTATATTAAATCCTTGTTTATAAACTTTATCATAAGTTAGATCTCCTATGATTTTTTTTCTTACATCTTCTATAAAATATTGCGCATCCTCTAAAAAGACTTTTTCCTTTTTTCTTAAAGATATTCTTTTATTAATTAATTTTTGATAAACTTGGTTATTAATATATCCATTTTCTAATAAATTATTTAGAACCAAATCTCTTCTAAATTTTGCCAATTCGATATTTTTGTAAGGATTATATCTACTGGGTGCTTTAGGAAGAGCAGCTAACAATGCAGACTCTTCATAACTCAAATCTTTAATTGATTTGTCAAAATATTCCAAACTTGCAGCAGCTACACCATAAGCTCCGCCACCTAAATATATTTGATTCAAATATAGCTCTAAAATTCTCTCCTTTGTTAAGGCTCTTTCAATCCTAAAAGCTAGGATTGCTTCTTTAATTTTTCTGTTAATACTAACTTCATTAGTTAGTAAAAAATTTTTAGCCACTTGTTGAGTAATGGTGGAAGCTCCTTCTAGTCTTCTTGATTTAACAATATTTGATATATTTTTAATAATTGCTCTCAAAACTCCCTTAGCATCAACTCCTGGGTGTGTAAAAAAATTTTTGTCCTCCGCTGATAAGAAAGAATTAACGACATTTAATGGTATAGATTCGTAAGGAACAAAAATTCTTTTTTCTCTGGAAAAATCTGCAACTAACGTTCCGTCTCCAGAATAAACTTTGCTAGAAACGGGAGGCTTATAGTTTTTTAAAAATTTATAATCAGGAATATTATTAGAAAAACTCCATAAAATACTTAGAATTAATGCTCCTGAAAGTAGTATAGAACAACTTATCACCACAATTAAATTTTTGAAAAACCTGCTCATTTTGTTTCCATTATATAAAGGAATTTGTTAAATATAAGGCTTTAAAACACAAAATTTTATGCAATTTAAATTAACAAAAAAATTATCTCAAATTTTATGGAAAAAAATTTATATATTGATGCGTCGCATCCAAATGAAACTAGAGTTGTTCTTAAATCAGGTGATCATATTGAAGATTACGAATATGAAGGTTTAAAGAATAATTTAATAAAAAATAATATCTATTTAGGAAAAGTTAGTAGAATCGAACCTTCTCTACAAGCAGCTTTTGTAGACTTTGGAAGAGAAAGACATGGTTTTTTATCCTTTAATGATATTCAATCAGATTATTACCAGATACCTCAAAGTGATTTAGAAAAAATTAAACTTGAAGAGGAAAAAATTAGAGAAGAGTTATCAAAAAAGTCGAGGCAATTGATAATGAAAATTTAGCAGATGGTAAGCTTGAAGCTAACGATCCAGTAGAACCGCTTGAGAAAATTGAAGAAGTCAATAAAGATAATCAAAAAGAAGATCAAGAAAAAAACCTAGAAAATAGAATCGAGAACAAGCCTAAGTTTAAAAGATATAAAATTCAAGAGGTTATAAAACCTAATCAAGTAATACTGGTGCAAGTAATAAAAGATGAGCGCGGTCAAAAAGGAGCTGCCCTTAGTACTTTTATTTCGATTGCAGGAAAATATATAGTGCTTATGCCTAATACACCAAAAGGTGGGGGTATATCTAGAAAAATATTCAACCCTGCAGAAAGAAAAAAAATTAGAACTATATTGAATGAAATTGAAATTCCCAAAGAAATGGGGCTTATAGTTCGAACAGCTGGAAGTAACAAAACAAAAAATGATATCAATCATGATCTTGAAACTTTGAAAAGTACTTGGAACCAAATTAAAAATGTTGCCATAAACTCCATAGCACCGTCACTTATTCATCAAGAGAGTGAGATTATCAAAAGGACATTAAGAGACATGTATGACGAAAATACAAAAAATATAATAGTTGAAGGAAATGAAGGTTATAAAAAAGCCCAATCATTCATGAAAATGTTAATTCCATCACATGTTAAAAAAGTAAAAAAATATAGAGGTAAAATACCACTTTTTATCAACGAAAATATTGAGCAAAAATTGAATCAAATTTTTGACTCAGAGATAAAGTTAAATTCTGGTGGTTATCTTGTAATAAATCCAACTGAAGCTTTAGTTTCAATTGATATCAATTCTGGAAGTTCTATTAAGCAAAAGAATATAGAAAGTACAGCTCTTGATACCAATCTTGAAGCGGCTGAAGAGATAGCTAGACAAATAAAAATTAGAGATCTATCTGGTTTAATTATAATTGATTTCATAGATATGCTTAATTATGGGAATAGAAAATTGGTGGAAAGAAAACTAAAAGAAAAATGCAGATTAGATAGGGCTAGAATTCAAATTGGTAGAATTAGTAATTTTGGATTGCTAGAAATGTCAAGACAAAGGTTGAGAGAAAGTGCAATTAAATGGAAAATCTCTTTGACAGATGAATCTTTTGCCCAAAAAATTTTAAAGATTGTAGAAATTAAAGCAGTTCTCAATAAAGCTAAATTTGTAGAATTAAAAGTTTGTGAAAAAATTTCAAATTTTTTAAAAGAAAACTTTATTGAAGATTTAACTTATTTTGAAAAAAAGAATAAAATTAAAATAGATATCATTAGTGAGAATACACTAATCATACCTGAATACATTATTGATCTAAAAAATAAATCAAAAAAGACACTAGAATTAGTTGAACACTATGAAAAATTAAAAAATCTCAATCAACAAAAAAAAAGTGGAAATATAATTGAATTCAAAGAGAAAAAAAAATTCAAAAAAAAATCATTTAAGAAAAAAAAATTTTTTAAGAAAGCTAAATAATACCTTTGGTTGGTGACGATGGTTTTCCTGTCAAATTTTTTTCAATTCTGCCTGAAAGATAAGACTGTCTTCCTGCTAATACAGCATTTTTAAAAGCTAAGGCCATGTTAAAAGGCTTTTTTGCTTTAGCAATTGCCGTATTCACTAATACTCCATCACAGCCTAATTCCATTGCAATTGTTGCATCTGATGCTTGTCCTAAGCCTGCATCAATTATTAAGGGCAATTTGGTTTGTTCTCTTATAATCTTAATATTTACAGTATTTAAAATACCTAAGCCTGATCCTATGGGTGCTGCTAATGGCATTATTGCAGAAGCACCTACATTCTCTAATCTCTTTGCCATCAAAGGATCATCGTTGCAATAAACCATCACTTTAAAACCCTCTTTTGCTAAAATTTCAGTTGATTTAAGTGTCTCAATCATTTCAGGAAATAAATTTCTTTTATCACCCAGAACCTCTAACTTAACCAATTTCCATCCTCCAATTTCTCTTGCAAGTCTTAAAGTTCTAAGAGCTTCTTCTGAATTAAAACACCCTGCAGTATTAGGTAAATAAGTGATTTTTTTAGGATTAATATAGTCCATAAGAAGAGGTTTTTTTTTATCTGAAATATTAACTCTTCGAACAGCTACAGTTACAATATCAGCTCCAGATAATTTTACAGCTTTAGCACATTCATTCATATTCTTATACTTTCCAGTGCCAACAATTAACCTAGATCTAAATTTTTTTTTTGCGATTTTAAATTGATCTTTCATTTTTTTTAACCACCTCCAATAAAATGCACAATTTCAATTTTATCATCTTTTTTGAGTTTTATTTTATTCAGTTTTTTTTTATCTAAAATTTCTTGGTTTAATTCTATGGCTACTTTTTTAATTGGTATCTTTAAATCACTTATTAGCTTGTCAATTTTAAAATCTTTAGGTATTTTCTTCACTTTTCCATTTAATTTAATTTTTATTTTTTTTATTTTTTTCATCGTATATAAGAGTTAAATGAATAATAAAATTATTATTATTAATGGTCCAAATCTTAATCTATTAGGAGAAAGAGAACAATCTCAATATGGATCAATTACTTATACAGAATTAAAACAAAATTGTATAAATGAGTCAAAAAAATTAGGCTTAAATATAGAATTTGCTCAATCTAATATTGAAGGTGAAATAGTGAATTTAATTCAAAATTCAATCAAAAAATTTGATGGTATAATTATTAATGCTGCAGCTTTTACACACACCTCAATTGCGATTAGGGATGCTTTGAGTATATTTAAAAAACCAATAATAGAGCTTCATATATCTAATATTTATAAAAGAGAGGAATTTAGACACAAGTCTCTCATTAGTGATATTGTAACAGGAGGAATTTTTGGTTTAGGTAGTGATGGTTATATTTTAGCCATAATTTCAATGCAAAAACTTTTAAATAATGAAAATTAATAAAAAAATTATTAAAGAACTAAGTGATTATCTTAATGAATTTAATCTTACAGAACTAGAATATACTGACAAAGATACAAAAATAAAAGTCTCAAAAAATAGTATTCAAATAAGCAATCAATCACCTTCTTCAGATACACACCTTGATCAAACTTTAAAAGATAAACAGGATAACATTCAAGATAAACTTGGAATTAAAGTTACATCACCAATTATTGGGACCGCCTATCATGCTCCTGAACCTGGGGCAAAAAAATTTGTTGAAGTTGGAAAAAGGATAAAAAAAGGTGACACTGTTATGATTGTCGAAGCAATGAAAACAATGAATCATGTCCCTTCATCTTCAGATGGAATTGTTAAAGAGGTCTGCGTTGAAGATGGTCAACCAGTTGAATTTGGGCAAACAATAATCATTTTAGAATAATGTTTAAAAAAATCTTAATCGCTAACCGTGGCGAAATTGCAGTGAGAATAATTAGGGCTTGTAAAGAGTGGGGAATTTCTACAGTAGCAGTCCACTCAGATGTAGATAGGCAAAGTATGCACGTGAAATTAGCAGATGAAAGTGTCTGTATAGGATCTCATCAACCTGCAAACAGTTATTTAAATATTCCAGCCATATTATCAGCCATCGAATTAACAAATGCAGAGGCGGTTCATCCAGGATATGGATTTTTATCAGAGAATGCAAATTTTGCTAAAATTTTAGAAGAAAATAAAATTAAATTTATTGGCGCATCTTCAAAACATATAGAAATGATGGGTGATAAAATTCAAGCAAAAAAAATTGCAAAAGAACATGGTTTACCAATAATTGAGGGGTCTGTGGGTGGTATTAATGATATTACTGAAGCAAAGACACTATGTAAAAAAATTGGGTTTCCCGTTTTAATTAAAGCAGCTGGTGGTGGTGGTGGAAAAGGTATGAAAGTTGTAAAAAAAGAGGAAGAGTTTGAAACTCTTTTTTCAACAGCAAAATCAGAGGCAAAAAAATATTTTGGTAACGACCAAGTCTATATAGAAAAATTTTTTCAAAACCCAAGACATATTGAAGTACAAATTTTGTCTGGAAAAAATAGGACAGTACATTTGCATGAAAGAGATTGTTCAGTACAAAGAAGACATCAAAAATTAATTGAAGAAACTCCTAGTCCAGTGTTGAGCGATGAAATAAGAAAAGATCTTTTTGAAAAAACAGTAAAAATGGTAAGTAAAATCGGTTACGAAGGTGCGGGTACAGTTGAATTTATTTATGAGGATGGGAAGTTTTACTTTCTAGAAATGAACACAAGAGTTCAAGTTGAACATCCTGTAACTGAAATGGTTACAGGTATAGATATTATTAAAGAACAAATATGGATTGCATTCTCTGGTGAAACAGCACTTAAACAAAGTGATATAAATCCTAGAGGCCATGCAATAGAATGTAGAATAAACGCTGAAGATCCAAGCAAAAATTTTCAGCCTTCGCCAGGGACTATTGGAATGTGTCATCAGCCTTCTGGATTTAGAACAAGGGTAGACGGAGCAATATTTCAAGGACTTAAAGTAACCCCTTATTACGATAGTATGGTTTGTAAACTTATTTGTCATGGTAGAAATAGAATTGAAGCAATTCAGAGAATCAATAGATCTTTAGATGAATTTGTAATTGAGGGCATAAAGACAACAATACCTCTTCATAAAAAGCTACTAAATCATAATAAATTTTTAGAGTCTAATTTCAACGTAAGTTGGCTCGATAATGAAAAAATAATTTAGTCACATCCAGTCAACCAGATATCATAAACGGGATGATCAAAAGGATTAATTGAGGGACTAGATGAGAACATCCAGCCATTAAATACATATACCTCATCGTTTTTTTTATTACTTAGATCTCTTACTTGAACATAAGCAGTAATTTCTGGATCATCGTCAAATTCAGAATGTTTACATTTTATACTTTTAATTTGTAGATCAGAATATTTAAAATTTTCTCCATTAATAAGATTTACAGAAATATTCTTTGAACTAATTTTGTCTAGTATTTTAATTTTTGTATATTTTTTAGTTATCTCATCTTTATCTGAGGAAATAGAGTTTGAGGTAAGATAAAAAAAAACTAATAAAAAATAAATTAGAAAATTAACTTTTCCAAGTTTTGTATTTTTTTGAAATTTCATTATTATTTCTATTTGGGTAATAAGCCTTTTTTGTACCAGTTAAATTAGGCTGATGAGGCTTTTGCCAATTATGTTTATCGGGTTCTTGATTATTTTGTAAGTTATTTGGAGTATGATGTATCCATGAATACCATTCAACTGGAATTTTGGATGCATCAATTTCATCTGAGTATATAACCCATCTTTTTCCTTTTTTATTTTCGTAATATTTATTACCAAAATTATCTTTCCCAATAAATTTTCCAGAAAAAATTGTTTGTATTCTTGTCCCAAAAGTATCTTGATTCCACCAAGTAAAAATTTTTTTAAAAAATGTCAACATATAAAATTAATAATGTTCAATTTAAAATTGTATAAATTAAATTAGACTAAAATTTGATTTTGTATATAAATAATTTGATTCATTTTCAAAATAAATTTAAAATTTGAGGTCAAATGGCAAAATATTTAATTGAAACTTATTATACTTGTACGTTTAAAGTTAATCATTATTTAGATGATATCAACGAAGCCGAACTTAAAAATCTTGAAAAAAGAGATGATGGAAAATTTGAGGTTTTAGATGTCAAGCTCGACAATAGAAAAACAAAAAATTTAGATCCAAAAAATAATAAAGTCATTGATAATCAGGTCGAAATTTCTCGGAATAGTCAAAAACATGAAAAAAATAATTTAGAAAAAATTATTAAATCAAAAAAAACCAGTTTAGAAAATAATGGAAAAAGGTTTAGTATGCCAGATAGAAGAAAGGGTTACATTCAAAAAGCTACGATTGGAGACCATAAAGTTTATTTACATACTGGAGAATATGAAGATGGTAAAATTGGAGAAATTTTTATTGATACAAGTAAAGAAGGAGAATTAGTTAAAGCTTTAATGAATAATTTTGCAATTGCAGTCTCTTTGGGTCTTCAATATGGAGTTCCATTAGATGAGTTTATAAGTGCGTTCGTTGGAACAAAGTTTGAGCCCTCTGGAAAAGTTCACGGTAATGATAGGATATTGACTGCCTCATCCATTCTAGATTATATTTTTAGGGAGTTAGCTATTTCTTACCAAAACCGTGAGGATCTTGCTCACACACCTGCAATAGGATCCTCAGATAGTTCCATACTAGATGACCAAAACCCAGATGAGCAAAATAATTTACTAAAAATTGTTAAAGATATTACAAGCAAAGGGTTTGTTAGAAATAATTATAAAAAGAATTTAGTAGACCTTTCTGATGTTAAAATTAGCTTAAAAGGAAAAAAATAAATCATTTTTTTAACTTTAAAGTTAAGTTTAGTTCTTTAAGTTGATTATCACTTACATCAGAAGGAGCATTCATCATCAAATCTTGAGCATTTTGATTCATTGGAAACATTGTTACTTCCCTTATATTTTTTTCATTAGCTAAGAGCATAACAATTCTATCAATTCCAGGAGCAATACCTCCGTGAGGTGGTGCACCATAACTTAACGCATTAATCATGCCGCTAAATTTTTCATTTACTTCCTCTTTGTTATATCCTGCAATCGAAAAAAGTTTATACATTAATTCTGGTATATGATTTCTTATAGCTCCAGATGAAAGTTCGATACCATTGCAGACAATATCATATTGATATGCGAGAATATCTAATGGCTTTTCAAAATTTATTTGTTTTAGATCTCCCTGAGGCATTGAAAATGGATTATGACTAAATTTAATCTTATTACTTAGTTCATCTTTTTCATACATTGGATAATCAACTATCCAGCAAAAAGCAAACGTATTTTCATCAATTAATTTTAAATTTTCAGCAAGTTTATCTCTTGCTAAAGAGGTAATCCTTTCTACTTCACTTTTTTTTTCACATGCTAAAAAAATACTATCACCTATTTTTGCTTTAGTTTTTTTCATTATCTCCTCTAAAGACTCTTTAGAAAAAAATTTTCCAATTGGTCCTTTTGCTGAAATTCCCTCTTCAAAGGTAAAATAGGCTAGTCCGGAGGCACCTTGTTCTTTGGCCCATTTATCAATATTGTCAAAAAAACTCCTCGGTTGATTTTTCGTATTTTTAGTAACAATACATCTTACTTTTGATCCTAATTTCACAAGTTTTTTGAATAAGTCAAATGATACATCATCTCTTATAAAAATTTCAGTAATGTCATTAATGATTAATGGATTTCTTAAATCAGGTTTATCACTACCATATTTTAATAATGCATCCGAGTAGGAAATTTTAGGAAACTTATCTGTTATAATTTTTTTGTTAGAAAATTTTTTGAAAGTATTAAATAATAATTTTTCGACTACATTAAAAACATCTTGTTGTTCAACAAATGACATCTCTAAGTCTAATTGATAAAACTCTCCAGGACTACGGTCAGCTCGAGCATCTTCATCTCTAAAGCATGGAGCAATTTGAAAATATTTATCAAAACCTGAAACCATTATTAATTGTTTGAATTGTTGTGGTGCTTGTGGAAGAGCATAAAATTTTCCTGGATTTAATCTACTTGGTACAAGAAAATCTCTTGCACCTTCTGGACTTGATGATGTTAAAATAGGCGTTTGAAATTCTAAAAAACCCATTTTATTCATTTCATTTCTTATAAATGAAATTACGTTAGACCTTAGTAAAATATTTTCATGAATCTTTTTTCTTCTCAAGTCTAAAAAACGATATTTTAATCTTATCTCTTCAGCATATTCCTGATCACTAAAAACAGGCAAAGGTAACTCTCTGCATTTACCTAAAATCTCATGACTTTTTATAGACACTTCTATTTCACCAGTTTCAATTTCTTTATTAATCGTTTCAGTCGACCTATTAATTACAATGCCGTTAATCTTTATTACTGTTTCTAATTGAATTTTTTCAAGATCATTAAATTGTGGATTTTTTTTATCAATTATACACTGAGTAATTCCATAATTATCTCTTAAATCTATAAAAAGTAAATTACCATGATCACGTTTTTTATTAATCCAGCCTGACAACCAAACTTCATTACCTACATCTTTTTTTCTTAAAGCATTACAATTATGACTTCTAAATTTGTTCAATTAATCTCCTAGTGCCTCTTTAATAATTTTAAAATCAATAGATTTTTTTTTTTTTAAACTTAATTGATCAATTGTATATATGAAATCCGATATATTACTATAGGATCTATCTATTCGTTTTATTATGTAATCAATTAATTTTTTATCAATAGATATTTGTCTGTCTGATAAATTTTTTAAAACTAAAGCAAAAATTAAATCATCATCGGGACCTTCAATACTAGTAAGTGTAAAATTTTTTGATCTTGATTTTAAATCAGGAAGCTTAAAATCCATGTCAACAATTGAAACGTCAGAAGTTACTATTAAACTTTTATTTTCAGCTTCAATAATATTTATTAAACTATAAAACAATTGTTCGTTAATACTAGATGTTATATCTTCTATAACAATATTTTTATAAAAATTTATTTTTTTTAAGCAATCATTGCTCAATTCGTCTGAATTCATTTTAAGACCTTTGTTTTTTTCTAAAAAGATATTAATAAGATGAGATTTACCACAAAATTTTTCACCGCTAATATTAAGAAATTTTTCGTTTGTTGTCCGCCAACTACTTATTAGATTAAAAACATGAGCATTGCTTTTTGAAACATAAAAATCTAAATTTTTAAAATTTTGTTCATGGTCAAAACTTAAAATTAATTGATTAAGGTTACTCATTTTAAAACCCAAATCTTATTTTTAATATCTAAATCATAACCTGATCTTTTCATTTCAACGATAAATGCTTGAGGAGTTCCATTGAAAATTACCTTATAGTAAATATTAATTTTATCTAACTTAGATACATGGAAAGAAGATACTAAATTAAATTTTTTTATTGTTTGTTCGAAATCTTCAATTTTTTTTTCATTAAGAATATCAATTGCAATTGTCAAAGGTAATTTAATTGAAGTGTTAATTTGATTTTCTCTTTTCCAATGATCCTCATAAAGTAATTTTAATTCTTCGATTACATTAAATACATCTTTATCAGTAAAATTTCTAAAAACTTTATTATCCAAGACTATTTTATCAGATAACTTTATTTTAGATAAAACTCTTAAATCAGAGCTATTTTTATATATTAAGGAGATTATATAGTCATCTAAAAAATATTTATTAACTATCTCTTTAAAATCATAATCTTCTAGATATTCGTATTTCGATTTTATTATTTGAATATCGTCTAAATCATCTGTTGGTAAAAGATAGATTAACTGATTTTGGTTATCATTATTGACAAGCCAATTTTGATAAAATTTGTTTTCAGAAAATAAAATAATATTTTTTTTCTCCTCGTCAATCACTACTGGAATAAATAAAATTTTTTTTTTTTTTGGTTGAGAGGGAAAAATATTTTTTTTTTCTAAAAAAGAAAATATTTTTTTTTTGTTAAAAGACACATCTAAATTCACGTAATAGATATTATCAATAAACTTTTCCTCTTTAATTGAAAAATTATCTATCATTGTTTTAATATCAATTAGAGATAAATCCTTTAATTTAAAATGGTCTTTTGATTTTGTAATATTCAAAATTAAATCATTATAAGCAATTTTAAAGCCTTCATCTAATGCATCTGTTCTTTGAAAATTCATATTGAATTGCTTTGAAATTTCAACATTTTTAATATCAAAACTTTCTGCATAAGAAAAAGTTGTGGAAAAAAAAATTTTTAGTAAAGCCAATATAAATATAATGGGATATAAAGATAATTTAAATAATATTATTTTACTTTTCATATATTAATTTTAATGAATAAAAAAAATGTAACCTATAAAAAAAGTGGAGTAAACATTGCGGCTGCTGATAAATTTGTAAAATTCATATCATTATTAAATACAAAAGATAAAGGCAAAAAAAA
This sequence comes from uncultured Pelagibacteraceae bacterium, assembly GCA_902635975.1. Classification (GTDB taxonomy): domain Bacteria; phylum Pseudomonadota; class Alphaproteobacteria; order Pelagibacterales; family Pelagibacteraceae; genus Pelagibacter. The sequence continues at coordinate 13,198 of CACPQC010000008.1, read as the reverse complement.
GTTCACTAATATTGGTGGATTTGGATCAATTACAAGTATCCCTAAAAATTTTAAAAAACCAAAGATAGTAGCTTGTACTGATGGTGTTGGAACTAAATTAGAAATAGCAAATATGCTTAATAAATTTGACACTATTGGTATTGATTTAGTTGCAATGAGCGTAAATGATCTTATTGTGCAAGGGGCAAAGCCTTTGATATTTTTAGATTATATATCTATTAATAAAATCGCAATTCCAAAATTAAATTCAATTATCAAAGGCATCCTCAAAGGTTGCAAAATCTCTAATTGTGAATTAGTGGGAGGTGAAACTGCCGAAATGCCAGGAACTTACGAAAAAAATAAATTCGATATTGCTGGGTTCGCAGTTGGATTAGTTGAAGAAAAAAAAATTTTAAAAAAAAACAAAATTAAAAAAAATGATTTAGTTTTAGCAATACCATCTAGTGGACTTCATTCTAATGGCTATTCACTTGTAAGATACATACTAAAAAAAAAAAGAATTGACTTAAGAAGAAATAATAAATTAAAAAAAGATTTGTTAAAACCAACAAAAATTTATGTTAATGAAATTCTTAAACTCAACAATAAGGGTTTAATTAATGGATGTGCAAATATAACAGGTGGTGGTCTGGTTGATAATTTAAAAAGAATTATTCCTAATAACCTTAATGTTGAAATTGACTTATGCAAAATAGTAACCCATAAAATTTTTAAGTGGATAAAAAAGAATAATGTCTCTAATAAAGAAATGCTTAAAACATTTAATTGTGGTATTGGTTTTTGTATAGTAATCAATCCAGGAAACTTAGAAAAAGTAAAAAAGTTTTTTACCAAGGAATATAAACCTTATGTTATTGGAGTAGTTACAAATGGACCTAATAAAATAAAATTACATGGTAATATTAATTGGGAATAAAAAAATTAAAGCTGCAGTTTTTATCTCAGGAGCAGGAACTAATTTAGAAAGTCTTATTAAATTTTCAAAAAAAAAAAGATCACCATTTATTGTACAACTAATAATATCTAACAATTTAAGATCAAAAGGTTTGAGATTTGCAAAAATATTCGGGATAAAAAAGAGAATTTTTAAATTCAAAAAAAAAAAATTGGATGAAAAAAAAATACTTAAAATTTTAAAATTTGAAAAAATAAATTTAATCTGTCTTGCCGGTTTTATGAAAATTTTATCAAAAAGTTTCATAAAAAATTTTAAAGGTAAAATATTAAATATTCATCCATCACTTCTTCCCAAATATAAGGGTCTAAATACTCATAAGAGAGTATTGTTAAATAAAGAAAAATATACTGGGTGTACAGTACATTTCGTCTCACCAAATCTGGACTCTGGAAAAATAATAATGCAAAAGAAAATAAAGGTTAAGAAAAAAGATACACCCGAAAAACTTGGTAAAAGAGTTTTAATTGAAGAACACAAACTTTACCCTAAAGCAATATTAAAAATATTTAATCTTTAAAAAAAAAGTCTATTTCTATCTTCGCATTTTCAATACTATCAGAGCCATGAACAGAATTTTTATCAATAGAGATACCATATTTTTTCCTAATAGTCCCAGCCGCTGCATCTTTTGGATTGGTTGCTCCCATTAACTCTCTATTATCTAAAACAGCATTTTCTTTTTCAAGCACCATAACAACAATAGGTCCAGATGATAGATAAGTGCATAAATCATCATAAAATGGTTTAGTTTCATGTACTTTATAGAATTTCTCTGCTTCAGGCTTTTCTATTTGAATTTTTTTTTCTTTTATTATCAAAAAACCTCTACTTTTAAAAATTTCTTTTATTTCATTATCCAAGCTTCTTGATACTGCATCTGGTTTTATTATTGATAGTGTTCTCTCTAAATTACTCATAATAATCTTCAATTAGTTGGTTTAACAGCCTCACTCCATAACCAGTTGCTCCACCTGAATTTAATGCACCTCCATATTTAGAGAATGCCATTCCTGCAATATCTAGATGAGCCCAGGGTGTTTTATTTAAGATAAATCTTTGTAAGAACTGAGCGGCTGTTGTAGATCCGGCTCCTCCAACATAATTTATATTTTGCATATCTGCATTTTTAGAATTGATCAATTTATCAAAATTTTTATTTAAAGGCATTCTCCATAATTTTTCCTCAACCTTATTACCTGCATCAATTAATTCTTTTGATAATTTGTCATTATTAGAAAAAAGTCCTGCGTATTCTGAACCCAAAGAAACTATAATCGCACCTGTTAAAGTTGCTAAATCAATCATAAATTTAGGTTTAAATTTTTTCTCAGTATAAGTGATGGCGTCTGCTAAAACTAATCTTCCTTCTGCATCAGTATTTAATATCTCTATAGTTTTGCCACTATAAGATTTAACAATATCGCCAGGTCTTTGGGCATTTCCACTAACCATATTTTCCACAAGTCCAACAACTCCCACAGCATTAACTTTTGCTTTTCTTATAGCTAAACTTTTCATCAAACCTACAACCGCAGCTGAACCTGCCATATCATAAGTCATATCTTCCATGAATTTTGCTGGCTTTAGAGAATAACCACCAGTATCAAAACATACTCCTTTTCCAATAAAAGCTAGTGGCTGTGAATTTTTTTTTGCACCTTTCCATTCGATGGTCACTAGATATGAACCCCTTACACTTCCTTGACCAACTCCAAGCAAAGCATTCATTCCCAATTTTTTTAAATTTTTTTCATTGTAAATATTTACCTTTAAACCATTTTTTTTGAGAGATTTTAACCTTTTAGCATATTCATCTGGATGTAAGATATTTCCAGGCTCAGAAACTAAATCCCTAGCAAAAAAAGCTCCCTCTTCTAAGGCTTTGAATTTTAATTTTTGTTCAGCCGGAAACTTATTTTTATTTCCAATTACGTTAAATATTATCGATCTTATTTTATTTTTTGATTTATATTTAGTAAATTCGTAAGACTTTAATTTTAAGCCATGAAGAAAATGACCTATAAAATTTTTATTTTTACCAGAAAGACTGTCAGAATTTATAAAATACTCAGTATTTTTTCCATGGTTGACAGCTTTATAAAATTCCGCTCCTAAACTTTCTACATCTGAGGAAGTAATATTTTTTTTTACTGAAACTAAAACAATTTTTTTTTTCGAGTTTAGCTCAAAAATGAGTAGATTTTTTTTTAGATCACTTATTTTTAACAAGTCATTAATATAATAATATTCTAGCTTCGAAATATATTTTTTAAGAGGAATTAAATTAAATCTGTCATCCGTAAATAAAACAAGATTGTGTGAGATTTTTTTTGAACTAATATTTTTATAATTTATTTTTACTGTCATATTCTAAATTTCTTAAAGATTTATCTCTAATTTTAGTAAATGATATTTATCATAATTTTTTTTACAATCAGTGCGTGATAATGTTATATAGGTGTTAATACTTTTAAATTCAATGAAAAAAACAATATTTAATAATCTCTTTAATGAAGTCATTCTTTTTTTCTTTATATGCTCATTAACACTCACATTGATTGTATGGATTATTCAAGCAGTAAATTTTATAGATATCATTTCAGAGGATGGACATAGTATAACTACTTATTTTTCTTATGCTATTTTAAATATACCAAAAATATACAGTAAACTTTTACTGTTATCTTTTTTTCTTTCTATATATTACATTCTGGGAGTTTATGAGGATAAAAATCAATTAATTATTTTCTGGATTAATGGAATAACCAAAGTTGAATTCTTGAATAAATTAATATTTCTTTCATTAATTTTTGCAATCTTTTCTTTAATATTATCTTATTCAGTTGTTCCTTTCACACAAGATAAAGCTAGATCGTTTATAAGAGACTCGAATCTTGATTTTTTCCCTTCATTAATAAAACCCAAAAAATTTATTGACACAGTTGAAAACTTAACAATTTTTCTAGATGAAAAAAAAAATGACTCTATGAAAAAAATATTAATCAAAGACTCAAGTATTATTGGAGGTTCACAGCTAATAATTTCTAAATCTGGAAAAATAATTGGTAATGAAAATACAAAATATCTGAATCTTAATGATGGAATAATAATAAATTATGGACAAAGTAAAAAAATAACCTCTTTTAACTTTGAGCAATCAAATTTTAATTTAAATAAATATAAAACAAAAACAACTGTAACTCCAAAAATTCAAGAAACAAAAAGTGGTACAATTATAAGATGTTTAAAAAATCTTATATTTGATGTGAATGAAAAAACTTTGATTGATAGATTAAATTGTGAAAAATCATTCATTAAAAATTTAATTCAGGAAATTTATAAAAGAACATTTTTGCCATTATATATTCCAATATTATGTATAATTGCATCTTTCGTTGTTCTTAAATCGAGTAATAATGATAAATTTAAAAATTTTAAAATAAAAATATTTTTGAGCGGAATAATAATTATAATTTTCTCACAAATTTCAATTAATACAGTAAGTGTTAATACATTAACTGCTATTATTACTTTGTGCGTACCATTTATTTTATTATTTATTTCATATTTGTTTTTTTTAAATAAAAACAGAAAATTTTAATCAAGATGGTTTTTAAGATATATCAAAAATACATTATTAAAGAGTTTACATTTATAGTATGTAAAATCACTTTTATTTTTTTAATTTTAGGATTGATAATGGGATTGCTAGAGGAAATTAATTTTTTTTCAGATTTTGATGTTAAATATTTCTATCCAATTTATTTAGTTATGTTAAATGTCCCTTCATTAATATATGAAATTTTCCCTTTTATTTTTTTACTATCTTCACAATTCTTATTTTTAAAAATAATTGATAGTGGCGAACTAAATACCCTTAAGAATAGTGGTTTAGATAATTTTAAAATTTTGAAATTGATAACTTCAGTTTCACTTGTTATTGGAATCTTTATTGTAATAATATTTTATAATTTGTCAGCAATTATGAAATTTGAATACTTAAATATAAAAAAAAATTTTACAAAAGATAATAAATATCTAGCGACTATTACTGAGAACGGCTTATGGATTAAAGATGAAATTAATGAGCAAATAAATTTTATAAATGCTAAAAAGTTTACAATTAATACCTTGGGCGATGTAGATATCATTCAATTAAATAAAGATTTTGAATTTCAAAATAATATCAAAGCAGAAAATGTTGACATAAAAAAAAATAACTGGAATCTGTATAATGTTAAAATTATTGATAAAAAAAATAGTATAAAAACAAGAGATGCAATGAGTTTTTTATCTAATTTTAATTATGAGGAAATAAGTAATCTTTTTTCAAATCTTGCTTCACTTACAATCTGGAATTTATTCGAATTGAAGAAAAACTATATTTCAATTAATTATTCCACAACAGAAATAGACTATCACTTACAAAGAATTATTGCCTATCCTTTTCTAATTACAATAATCACTGCATTATCTGCGATTTTGATGTTAAATTTAAGTGTTCAAAAACCTAAACTTTTTTTCATCGTTATAGGAATTTTACTTTCAGTTATCATATATTATATTAATTTCTTTTTTGGAACTTTGGGAAAAAATGAAAAGATTCCGTTATTAGTCTCAATATGGACACCAATTATAACATTAGGTATAATTTCTTTAATAGGAATAATAAGAATAAATGAAAAATAAATTTATATTTTTTGTCTCGATTTTTTTTTTATATATTTCTGAGATTGATACTTCTGCTGTTGAAGACTTTATATTTGAAAGCAAATCAATTGAGATTGAAAAGAACAATAATATAATTGCTAAAGATGGTGTAAAAGTTAATACATCTGACGGTCTTGAAATATTCGCAGATAAATCTGAATATAATAAAAATACCAAAATTTTAAAATTAGATGGAAGTGTCAAAATTTTTGATAAAATTCAAAATTTTGAGATTAATAGTGACAAAATTATTTATGATAAAATTTTAGAAAAAATAACCTCAAAAACTAACACAAATATTATAATAGATAATTCACACATAATATCTGGTAAGAATATTATTTTTTTTAAAACTAAATTAGAAATACAATCTAATGAGCCATCAACAATTAAAGATAAGTTTAATAATTTAATAAAATTAAAGGGTTTTAATTATTCAGCTAAAACTAAAATACTCAAAACAAGTGAAATGAAATTAATTGATAAAGAATCAAATATTTATAATTCTAATAATGCAATTATAGACTTGGGAAATGAAAGATTGGCTGCAAAAGATATTCAGATTTATTTTGCCGAAGGTGAATTAGGAGAAAATGCCAGATTAAAAGGAAGTTCATTAACATCAGAGAATAATATTTCTATTATAAAAAATGGAATTTTTACTTCTTGTAAAATTAGAGATGACTGTCCTCCTTGGAGCTTAAAATCTGAGGAAATAAAGCATGATAAAATGAAAAAATCAATAAATTATGAAAATACATGGTTGCAATTATATGATGTTCCAATTTTTTATTTTCCAAAATTTTTTCATCCTGATCCAACAGTCAAAAGACAGTCGGGTTTTTTACCCCCTACTTTGTTATCTTCATCTACAAGTGGAGGTTCAATTAATATACCGTACTACAAAGTAATTTCTGAAAATAAAGATACTACTTTTACTCCAAGAATTTATTTTAATAATGACTTTTTAATTCAAAATGAGTATAGACAAGTGAATAAAAATACAAATCATATATCTGATTTAAGTTTAAAAAAACTGGATAATTCCTCAAAATCACATTTTTTTTCAAATACGAGACACATATTACAAAATAATTTTGATTTTTCAGAAATTGAATTAAATTTAGAGAAAACATCTAGTGATACATATCTCAAAGGAGAAAATATAATTAGTAAAACTAGAAATAACAGCAATCAAAACTTATTAAATTCTTATTTTAAATTTGACTCTAGTAGTGAGGATCTAAATATATTTGCTGAGTTAGCTACTTATGAAGATTTAACAAAGGAAAAAGGCTCAGACAAATTCGAGTATATATTACCGAATTTTACTATATCTAAGTTATTGAATAACAATACAAATAGTAAAGGTAGACTTAATTATAAAATTTCTGGATCAAGTCAAAAAAAAAATACGAATGTTAGTGAGTCTAAACTAATTAATAATTTGAATTATGAGTCAGATTTCTTTTTTTCAAAATATGGGACAATTTCAAATTATGAACTTGAATTTAAAAATTCTCTAAAAAAAGGAAAAAACTCTAGCTTATATAAAAATAATACTCAATCTGAAAATTTTTCTACACTTTATTTAAATTCTTCCATACCATTAAAAAAGAGTTATAAAAATTATAATGGAAATTTAAGTCCAAAAATTAATGCTAGATACGGCCTCAACAAGTCTGAAAACTTGTCCACTTTAGATAGAAAGATTAATATTACAAACGTTTTCTCAAAAAACAGACTAGGAATAAACGACTCTTTAGAAGGTGGTAAATCATTAACTATTGGTTTCGATTATGATTTAAAAACAAAGGAAAATGATGATTATTTGGGGTTTAGTTTAGGACAAATATTTAGAGACGTTGAGGATAAAAAGCTTCCTTTGTCCTCAAAAATGCAAAATAAATCATCTGATATGGTGGGAAATTTTAATTTTCAAACTGATAACAATTTTAAAATAAATTATGACTTCTCATTAGATAATAATTTAGATGCGATAAACTATAGTAAAATTGATACTCAATTAAGTATAAATAATTTTGTTACTTCATTTGACTTTCTTGAAGAGAATGGTGATATTGGATCTGATAGTTACCTACTTACTGATTTGAAATATAACTTTGATGAAAAAAATTCAATTTCATACAATACAAGAAGAAATCGAAAAATAGACTTAACAGAATATTATAATCTAATTTACGAATATAAAAATGATTGTATGGTGGCTGGAATAGAATATAATAAAGAATATTATCAAGATAGAGATTTAAAGCCTTCTGAGCAAATCTTTTTTTCTTTAACATTTACACAGTTTACAACAATTTCTACTCCAAGCTTTTAATCAAATGATAAAAGTTTTTACATGTGCCTCAATAATTTTTTTGCAGTTTATTATTGGTGTTAATTCAAATGAGGTAAAAATTTTATATAAAGTAAACGACAGTATAATTACTAATTATGATATTGTTGACGAGGTAAATTATTTAGTTTCTTTAAATACAAATTTAGCACAATTAAATAAAAAACAGATTTCCTTAAACGCAAAAAACTCTTTAATCAGAGAAATTATCAAAAAAGATGAAATTAGTAAATTTTATGAAGTCAACTATGAGGAAGAGCTAAAATCAGAAAAAATTAATATTATTATTAAAAATTTCAGTGAAAAAATTGGTTTTAAATCAAATCAGGAATTTGAGGATTACTTGAGAATAAAAAATATCAACATTGATGATTTAAAGAAAAAGTTTATAATTGAGCGTTTTTGGAACCAGTTAATATTTGATAAGTACAGAAATTTAGTAAAAATAGACAAAAATAAAATTGAAAATAATTTAGAGGAATTAATAAAGAATAATTCTAAAATACTAAGTTTTAATCTATCAGAAATAATTTTTTTAGAAAAAAATAGAGAAGCAATAGAAAAAAAAACACAGGAAATATTGGCTTCAATTGAGAATATTGGATTTAAGGATACTGCTGTAATACACAGTATATCTGAAAGTTCAAAATTAGGTGGTGAAATAGGCTGGATTAATCAAAACCAAATATCAAAAAAAATTTTTCTTGAAATTAAAGATTTAGAAATAGGAGAGTTTTCAAAACCAATAATAGCCTCTAGTGGTATTATTTTTCTAAAGGTAAATGATAAAAAAAAAATTGACGCTCAAATTGATAAAAAAAAAGAAATGGAAAGATTGCTTTCATTTGAAAGAGATAGGATATTGAATGAGTATTCAATAATTTATTACAAAGAAATTGAAAATAAAGCATATGTTGAAAAATTTTAGACCTATATTAATAATTGCTGGTGATCCAAAAAGTATCTTTTTAGAAATTTATTTTAAGTCTTTAAAAAATAACAAATTTAAAAATCCTCTTATTTTAATTGTTAATGAAAAAATACTGTCAGAACAAATGAGAGCTCTCAAATATAATTTTAAGATAAATAAGCTAGACATAAATAGCTTAGACTACAAAGACTTAAATAATAAAAGAATAAATATCATTCATATACCGTTTAATGAGAAATTTATATCTGAGTATATATATAGATCGTTTGAAAAAGCCTTGTTATTAATAAAAAAAGATAACAAGATTAATTTAATTAATGGTCCAATTAATAAAAAGAAAATTTTAAAACAACGTTTTCTGGGTATCACAGAATATTTAGATTTTAAAACTAAAAGTAAGGGCAAAACAGTGATGTTAATTTACAATAAGAATTTATCAGTAAGCCCTCTAACTACACATCTACCTTTAAAAAAAGTTCATAGATATATTAATAAAAAAAAAATAATAAATCACGTACAACAAATTTCCAATTTTTATAAAAAAAAATTTAATATTTTACCAAAAATTGGTATCACGGGCCTAAACCCTCATTGCGAAAGTAATTTTCACAAAAGTGAGGAAAAAGAGGTTATAATCCCAGCAATTAAATACTTATCAAAAAAAAGATTTAAAGTTTCTGGTCCTTATGCAGCTGATACAATTTTTTTAAGAGATAAATTTAAAAAATTTGATGTTATAATTGGAATGTATCATGATCAAGTTTTAGCTCCTATAAAATCAATATTTGGTTTTAAAGCGATCAATATAACTTTGGGACTTCCTTTTTTAAGGATCTCACCAGATCATGGTCCAAATTTGGAAATGTTTTTAAAAAATAAATCTAACCCTGATAGTCTCATTGAAGCAATTAGATTTTTAGAAAGATAAGTGCTAATTAGACCAAAAAAAAGCCTGGGGCAAAATTTTTTAATTGATAAAAACATCATAAGAAAAATTGTATCTATATCAAAAATTTCAAATAAAGATGTGTTAGAAATAGGTCCTGGAACGGGAAACTTAACTGAATACATTTTAAAAGAAAAACCTAACAAAATATTCTTAATTGAAAAAGATAAAGTTTTATGTGACCAACTACAATTAAAATTTCAAAATAAAGTTGTAATAAAAAATGACGATATTCTTAAAATAAATGAAAATGATATTTCTGATAATAAATTACTAGTTTTTGGTAATTTGCCATATAATATTTCAACTAAAATAGTTTGTAATTGGATTTTGAAGTTAGAAAGAGATTATTGGTTTTCAGAATTGATATTGATGTTTCAAAAAGAGGTGGCTGATAGAATAATTTCAAAAATAAATAGTTCAAATTATGGGAGATTAGCAATCTTTCTTAATTGGAAAATGGATATAAAAAAAGTTTTTGATATCAGTCCAAATTGTTTTTATCCAAAACCGAAAGTTTATAGTACGTTAGTTCATTTCACTCCAAAAAATAATTATTTTAAGCTCAATGGAAGTAAGAATTTAGAAAAAATAACAAGAATTTTTTTTAATCAAAAAAGAAAAAAAATTAAAAATCCTTTAAAACAATTATTTTCAAATTATCAGGAGGTATCTGAAAAATTAAATCTTGATTTAAATTTAAGGCCACAAAATTTATCATTAAAAACATACTGTAATATTGTTAAGGAATATGAAAAATTAATTAATTAATCTTTCAATATGTTTTCTAATATACTCCTTATCATAATCTTTAGGTCCATTATTAATTTCAGCATCAATTAAACTGACAATCTTATTATAACAATTTTCTAAATTATCGTTAATAATGACATAATCATAATTAATCCAATGAAGCACATCTCTACTGAATTCTTTCATTCTATTTTCGGCGATTAGTTTATCCTTCATGTCTCTATTGGACAGTCTCTCGAAAAGTATTTTTTTACTTGGGGGTAATAAGAAAAATGTTATTAATTTATAGTCTAATTTTTTATTTCGTATTTGGTCTGCACCTTGCCAATCGATATCAAAAATTACATTTCTACCTTTTTGAAGATTACTAATTACTGGAGATCTGCTAGTGCCATAAAGATGATTGAAAACTTTTGCATATTCTAAAAATTCTTCATTTTGAATAAGTCTCTTAAATTCAGTATTATTGACAAAAAAATAATCTTTATTTTGTACTTCGCTCTCTCTAGGTTTCCTAGTTGTATGAGAAATAGAAATTTTAAAATTTTTTCTTTTAGATAAAAGTTTTACAAGAGTTGTTTTACCTGCACCTGATGGAGATGATAAAATCACCATTATCCCATCATTTTTTAATGGCATTAAATTTTTTTAGTTTCTTTTGCCTTCAATAAATTTAACAGCATCACCAACTGTTAATATTTTTTCAGCCTCACTATCAGAAATTTCTGAACCAAATTCTTCTTCAAAAGCCATTACTAATTCAACTGTATCCAAGCTATCTGCACCTAGATCGTCAATAAAACTAGAGTCATCAGTAACTTTCGCTTCATCTATTCCTAAATGATCAGCAACTATCTTTTTTACTTTACTTGAAATATCGTCAGACATATTAATCCTTTGTAGTTATATTTTGTTCATAGATGAAATTGTTTTTTTGTCAACCTAAATACAGACCACCATTAACATGAATTGTCTCGCCATTTATGTAGTCTGATTTAGATGAAGCTAAAAAAATCACAGCATTTGCAATATCTTCTGCTTTTCCCAATTTACCTGACGGTATTTTTGATACAATCGATTCTTTAAATTTTTCATCAATTTTTTCAGTCATGGCAGTGTCAATAAATCCAGGAGAAATGCAATTGACATTAATATTTTTTTTTGCGTATTCGATTGATAAACTCTTAGACATTGCAACTATACCTGCTTTTGAAGCAGTGTAATTTACTTGTCCTATATTTCCAGTGTGACCTACTACTGAGGTAATATTTATGATCTTTCCAGATTTATTTTTTAACATCTTTTTAATTGCAAATTTACTCATTAAAAATGTTGAAGTAAGATTTAAATCTATAACTTTATTCCATTCCATTAAATTCATTCTAATCGCCAAATTATCTTTAGTAATACCTGCATTGTTTACTAGACAATTTAAATTATCACCTAATAATTCATCAGCATCATTAATAAAACCCTCAATTTTATCATGATTAGAAATATCAAAAGGTAGTATTTTTATTTTACTAAATTTACTTTTTAACTGATCCAATTTATCTATTCTTGTACCAGTGGCTAAAATATTTGCACCAGCCTCATAAAGATGCTCAACAATTGAACTACCTATTCCACCAGAAGCTCCTGTAACTATAATATTTTTATCCTTTAAATTTATCATGAAATATCTAAATTTTTAATATCCTCTTCACTGTTAATTGATTTAACATTTACTTGCCTATTAATCCTTTTTATTAATCCTGACAAAACTTTACCTGGTCCAATTTCAATAAAGTTTTTAACACCATTATTTATCATATTAATTACACTTTCTCTCCATCTAACTCTGTTTTCAATTTGCCTAATTAATAAATTTTTTATAACAGAAATTTCCTTTACTGTATCAGCTGTTACATTAGACATCAAAATATTATGACCTCTATTAAATTCAATTTTGTTTATTTTATCTCTCATAATATTTGTAGCATTACTCATTAATTCACAATGAAACGGAGCACTTACTGGAAGTTTTATACATTTTATATTCATAGATTTTAAAATTCCTGTTAAAATATCTAAATCTCTTAATTTTCCACTAACTACAATCTGACCCTCTGAATTGTCATTTGCAATTTGGAAATTACAATATTCCTTGTTGCCAGATAGTATATCTTCAATTTTTTTAATATTAGTTCCTAAAATTGCTAGCATTCCTCCAATACCTTTTGGTACTGCGTTTTGCATCGCTTCTCCTCTTGCTTTTAGAATTTTCAAAGTATCAGAGAATTTTATATACCCAGCGCAGGATAATGCTGAATATTCTCCTAAAGAATGACCCGCAAAAAAGTTAGCTTTATTTAAGTCTATATCGAACTCTTTTTTTATAATATTGAAGATTGAATAACTTATCAAAAAAATTGCTGGTTGAGTGTTAAAAGTTAAATCTAAATCAGATTTTGGGCCTTCCAGTATTAGCTTAGACAATGGAAAGTTTAAAGTTTCATCAGCCTCTTTAAAATAATCTTTTACCAAATCATATTT